>CAYJUP010000071.1:7777-9553 GCA_964373365.1 uncultured Nitrospiraceae bacterium | reverse complement strand
AGACCGAGAAGAGGTACACGAAGACGAAATCGTTCCGAGGCCGTGAATGACTCACCGGAATCTGTTAGACTAGCGCGAACCACTGCGCAGAGGGAAGACGTTCAGTGGAATGGCCGTATCGGATCAGGCGATATTTTCTCACCGGCCTCCTGGTACTGGTGCCGGCCTGGGGAACATTCCTGATCTTGCGCACGCTCTTGATCGCCCTCGATGGCTTGATCGTGGACCTGTTCGGTCCCGCCGTCAAGCCCGGCATCCCGGGGCTGGGGGCGGTGTCTCTGCTTGGTCTGATTCTGCTGACCGGTGTCATCGCGACCCAATTTCTGGGTCAACGGATGCTCCATTGGGCCGAGGGGCGGATGCAACGCATCCCGGTGGTGCGCAGCATTTATGTCACCCTCAAGGGAATGGCCGATCTGTTTAACTTCCGGGCTCGGTTCGGCCGCAGCACGGTGGTGGTCTTTCCGTTCCCCCGCGAAGGGCTCTGGGCGCTGGGATTCGTCATGGGTGCGGCCCCCCCCGCGGTGCAGGTGACTTCCCTGGGACCGATGGTGATGGTCTTCGTTCCAACGGCGATCCATCCCTTCACGGGGTACCTGGCATTTGTGCCCCAGAGTAAGGTATTCCCCGTGAATCTTCCGCCGGAAGAGGCGATGAAGATGGAGTTCTCGGCCGGCCTGTACCGCCCTCGGCCCGGATGGTTGACGAAGTTAAGCGGACCTGCCCCGTCGGAGTCTGGGAAGCCATAGGGTGGAGACCATGTCAACCTCAACCCTTGACCGACTCATTGTCCGACCCGCCCGCGTGCAAGACGTGGAGGTACTGGTGGACTTCAGCGCCGCGATGGCCCTGGAGACGGAGGGCAGAAGCCTTGATGAGGACCGGCTTCGTCGCGGAACGCTCGCGGTGTTCGAATCCCCGACTCGCGGATTCTACGTCGTGGCTGAACTGCCTCACGAGTCCTCGCAGGTGGTCGTTGGCCAGCTCTTGGTCACCTACGAGTGGAGTGACTGGCGCAACGCCACCTTCTGGTGGATCCAAAGCGTCTACGTGCATCCAGCCTGGCGCCGCCGGGGTGTGTACCGCCGGATGCACGAGTTTATTCTCCATCAGGCCCGGACCCGCAGCGATGTCTGCGGCGTCCGGCTATACGTTGAAGGGGAAAACACGGTCGCCCAGGCTGCTTACGGCCGAGTCGGGTTATCGTCCTCAACCTACCGGGTGTTTGAGGACGACTTCGTGTTGACCAGAAAAGACGCGGGCAGCCAACCCTTTGGGAAAGAGGGGTGAGCCTGTCACGTCGTCCGCTGGACTGTCGGGAGGAGAGTAGACAGTGATGCAAAGAAAAAGAGCGAACATGCTGACCCTCGCGACGCTGCTGTGCCTGAACCTGCTTGCAGGCTGCGCGTTTGTCAGAGGGAATGTGGGCGACGAATTGAAGAATGAGGACGTCGCAACTATCAAAAAAGGGGTCACCACGCGGGCTGAAGTGGCGGCCCGATTGGGCGCGCCGGACGAGATCGTGCAGGCCGCCGGCCGCGAGATCTTCCACTACCGTCGCTATGACAGCAAGCTGGGCTATCTGGTGTTTTTCTCCCGCCTGAATATCAAAAGCGATAACCTGTACGTGCTGTTCAATCGGGATGGGGTGGTGGATGACATCGTGTTCGGCAAAAGGACGGACCAGCTCAAGTTCCAGGTCTGGCCGTTTGGTGACTGATCATTCGTCAGGCTGGGGCACCGTCACGGTTACGGTCGGGTTCCTTGTGATCGTGC
>CAYJUP010000071.1:0-7767 GCA_964373365.1 uncultured Nitrospiraceae bacterium | reverse complement strand
GCGCTGTCGGGCTGCGAGTTCAGAAGAATTGCGATCAACGATCCCATCCGGACGGATGATGTGGCCTTTATCGTGCCGGGGCATACGACACGATCCGAGGTAGTGGCGAAACTGGGGGCCCCGGACGAAATCGCCGGCTCGGACGAGCAGGCCGTGTTTCGCTATCGTTACCGTGTGGCGAAAATCTTCAGGGTTGATTTCAGTTGGATTCTTTTTATCTGGTCCCCTGTGACGCCGGACCTGGTCCTTGCCCACGGCGATCTCGGAACTGATGTGTTGCAGGTTGTCTTCAATTCCAACTGGGTCGTCCAGGAGCACGCGTTTGCCAACCAATCGCCCGCTGCGCGTTTTAATCCCTGGCCATTTTGAGTTCTCTCAAACACCCAAATCCTTTGCATTGTCGCGGCCTCCTTGCCCCGCTATAATGGCCGGCCATGAGTGACCAGCCATCAGACAAAGACAAGCTGTCGGACGCGCTGTTCGAGGCGCCCTCCTATCGTCGAGCGGACCAGGACCTGGAGTTCCTGGATCGTGACGAACTGCGCGCCGTCCGCTTGCAGCTCGAACTGCTGAAGCCGGAGTTGATCCAGCGCGAACAAGGTGTCCGCTCCACGATTGTGGTGTTCGGAAGCTCGCGGCTGGTCGAACCGTCCGAAGCGAGCGAGCGTCTTGCGAAGGCGGAAACGGCGCTCGCCCTGAACCCGGACGATCCAGACAGAAAACGGGTGGTCGCCACGGCACGCCGAATCCTGGCCCTGGCGCCCTATTACGACGAAGCGCGTGAGTTCGGGCGCCTCGTCTCCTCGACCTGTCAGGTGGACGGTCGCTGCGATTTCGTGGTAGTGACTGGCGGAGGGCCTGGCATTATGGAGGCGGCGAATCGGGGCGCCGCCGACGTCGGGGCCAAGTCCATTGGCTTCAACATCACGCTGCCCCAGGAACAGCGGCCCAATCCCTACATCACGCCGGCTTTGTGCTTCCAGTTCCGCTACTTCGCGCTTCGGAAGATGCATTTTTTGCTTCGCGCGCAGGCGCTTGTGGCCTTTCCGGGGGGCTTCGGCACGCTCGACGAGCTGTTCGAGACGCTCACGCTCCTTCAAACCGGCAAGGTGAGCGGTGTGACGGTGGTGCTGGTGGGCCGCGCCTTCTGGGATCGCCTCATCAACTGGTCCATGTTGGTGGAGGAGGGGTTGATCAGTCCGCCGGACTTACAGCTTTTCCGGTACGCGGAGACCGCCCAAGAGGCCTGGGACATCATTTCTAAGAATCACGGCGTGGCTCCACCCGCATCCGGTCGCTGACAAGAGGTCGAGAGGCGTGAGCGCGGGGGCGTCCAACTGGATCATCGCGACGGGGCAGGTCTGGAAGCTCTACGTGGCGGTGGCGGGCTTTGCGGGGTCGCTTGTCTGTTTTACGGTCGCCTTTTTCTCGCTTGGGGCCTCAGGCGGACAGTTCCTGGGCATGATTGCCTGCGGGACTTTCCTGGCGGTTGCGACATTTGTGTGGCTCACGGCGGTGCTTCGTTGTCCCCACTGTCTGGCCAAGCTGGTCTGGAAGATGGTTTCCAGCCGCCCGCATACGTCTTGGTTGATTGATTTAGCGGCTCTTGATCGCTGCCCGGCGTGCGGCCGCCTGCTGGATCGAGCCGACCGGCTCGAGGAATGATGCCGTGGATGGAGATCGCATGACCCTTGTACGACGTCCGCGGGTGCAAGGCGTGCTGTCCCAAGTCAGGCTGGCTCTATTTGCCGCGTTGCTGCTCGCCGTTGGGCCGATCTGGGGGGCCGACCGCATCGCATCAGGCAGCGCGGAGCAGCCGCGACTGCGTGCGCGAGATCTGGGGATTGTGGTCGGCCGCTATCAGCCCGGACCGCTGAACGCCATCACGGACGTGGCCGGCGTGAAGGTGGGACAGGTGACCCTGATCCGGGGGCAGGGCTCGCTGAAGCCTGGCGAAGGGCCAGTCCGGACCGGAGTCACCGTCGTCATCCCACGCGAGGATGTCTGGCGCAAGAAAGTGCCGGCCGGCGCGTTCGTGCTCAACGGCACCGGCGAGATGACCGGCCTGGCCTGGGTGGCCGAATCCGGTTTTCTGGAATACCCGATCGCCCTCACCAGCACGTTGAACGTGCCGCGCGTGGCGAACGGAGTCATGAGCTGGATGATCACCCGATACCCTGACATTGGAATCAGCGACGACACGCTCACACCGGTGGTGGCCGAATGCGACGACAGCCGCCTCAATGACAGTCAGGGCCGTCACGTGTCGGAACAGGATGTGGCGACGGCGCTGAACGACGCTGCGAGCGGGGCGGTGGCTGAGGGGAGTGTGGGGGCCGGGACCGGGATGGTGTCCTATGGGTTCAAGGGCGGCATCGGGACCGCCTCCCGCCGACTGTCGGATGATGACGGTGGCTACACGATCGGGGCGTTGGTCAATGCCAACCAGGGACGGCGGGAGGAATTAATGGTCGCGGGAGTTCCCGTCGGCCGATTATATGAGCGGGAGGGGGCCCCGCTCGGAAGCGCCCCTCCCGCACCCACTGACCGTGAGGAGGGCGTCTCGCTGGCAGCGGGGGAGGGCTCGATTATCGTGATTATCGCCACCGACGCGCCCCTGGATGCCCGTCAACTCGGACGACTCGCCAAGCGGGCGGCGCTGGGCTTGGCTCGGACCGGCTCCACGGCGCGTCACGGCAGCGGCGACTTTATGCTGGCTTTTTCGACCGGCAACATAATCCCGCACTATCCGAAGGCACGCACCTTTGTCATGACTCACTTGGCTGACACCCACCTCAATCCCCTGTTGAGCGCGACGGTCGAGGCAACCGAAGAAGCGGTCCTGAACGCGCTGACCATGGCGTCGACCATGGTGGGGCGGGACGACCGTCGCGTGGAGGCCATCTCATTGCCCCGGCTAATGGCGTTGCTGGCCAAGGGCCGCTAGTCAAATCTGTTGACTTGAATTTTATGGAGATGAGTGTCTATCCTGGCTGAGGTTGAGCTCAGACGAACTCGGTATAAGGCGAGAACAGAATCTACGAGGGATCATGGGGGACTACCAAATCGGCGGCGGCTTGAAGCTGATGACGGCGCTCGAGAAGACCAAGGGCTTTTCGAAATTCCTTCAGGATCGGATGATACGTGCGCTCGAGATGGAAGATCCCGCCGAGCTGCATTACCTTCTCGCGCAGCTTGACGATTATCACTCGTTTATGTGGCGCTATTACGAAAAGCTGCAGAAGGAGCGGGGCGAGCGGGCCGACCGCCGGGGTTAGGCGAGAGGCGAGAGCCTCTCGCCCATTGCCTAGAGCCTTCTCACGTTGCTAGACTGAGCCATGCTCACCGAACAAGACACACAGTTGCGATTCGCTGTGGCGGTCTCACGAGACTCCAATGCGGCACAGGCGGGTCGCGCAATCGCGCAGGCCGCAAGAAGCGGGTTGGGCC
This sequence comes from uncultured Nitrospiraceae bacterium, assembly GCA_964373365.1. Taxonomy (GTDB): domain Bacteria; phylum Nitrospirota; class Nitrospiria; order Nitrospirales; family Nitrospiraceae; genus CAYJUP01. Next base: position 4,317 of record CAYJUP010000071.1, on the reverse strand, counting down.
AGGGCGCTGCCGACTTGGCGTTTCTGTTTTTGTCCTCCCATTATGCCGAACGGGCCGCCGCGCTGTCCGCGGCGGTTCGAGAGGCACTCGCGCCTCGAGTGCTGTTGGGATGTACAGGCGAAGGGGTCATTGCTGGCACTGAAGAGATCGAAGGCGCGGCCGCCGTGACCCTCTGGGCGGCTCGGTTACCGGGAACGAAGCTCACCCCTCTGCGACCGTCTTTCGCCCACCGTCACGATGGGGAAGGCTACTCGGTGACCGGATGGCCGGATGATCTCAGCCGTGGGCCCGAGCCTCCGGTCTTCCTCCTACTGGCTGATCCCTTCTCGACCCCGGTGGACGAGGTGCTGTCACTCATGGCAGACCGCTGTCCGGGGGCAACCGCGATCGGGGGGCTGGCCGGCGGGGGCCATGATCTGGGCGAGAACCGCATGTTGCTCAACGATGAAGTGTATGAAGGCGGGCTGGTCGGGGTCGCCGTGTCCGGCCCCGTGCGCATCCGAACGGTGGTCTCACAGGGCTGCCGGCCGATCGGGGATCGCTACGTGGTGACCAAGGCCGAGAAAAACGTGATTCACGAACTGGGAGGTACCCCGGCGTTGGAACACCTCCAGGCCGCATTCGAGTCGCTCAGTGGCGAGGAACGACGCCTGGCGCACCGCGCCTTGCACCTCGGCGTCGTCATCGACGAGCATCGCAATCGGTTCGAGCGGGGCGATTTCCTGGTGCGGAACCTGATCGGCGCGGATCGCAACTCCGGAAGCGTCGCGATCGGCGATGTGGTCAAGGAAGGGCAGACGGTCCAGTTCCATGTCCGCGATGCACAGTCCGCGAGCGAGGATCTCCATCTCCTCTTAGCTGCCGAACGTTCCAGGCAAGAGAAGCTGCCGCTCGGCGCGTTGCTGTTCAGTTGTTGCGGCCGGGGGCGTGGGCTCTTCGGTCGGCCCCATCACGACGTGACGGTGGTCCGTGAACGCGTGGGCGAGATCCCGATCGCCGGCTTCTTTGCCCAGGGGGAGATCGGACCGGTGGGCGGCAGCAACTTCCTCCATGGCTATACCGCCAGCGTCGCGCTGTTCTCTGAGCCGGGCTCCTGACCGTGTCCTTCCCACTGCACGCGTGCGCGCATAGCCAAACACACGGCGTGTCCACGACAGAACCCACCGACGAATCGAAAGTGAATCCCGTACAAGAGGAAGGAGGATGCGTGATGCGAAGACTGGTCATCTTCGGCAATGTTCTGGCGGTGCTGTGCCTGGCCGCCTTCACCTTCGCGGAGGAGAAGATGGGCGGCAATCCAGCCGGCGGCCAAGTGGTCACGACCGAATCAGGACTGCAGTACATCGAACTGATGGTGGGAACGGGCCGGCAGGCCGAAATCGGCGACACGGCGACGGTGCATTACACCGGCTGGCTCGCGAACGGGACCAAGTTCGACAGCTCGCTGGACCGCAAGGAGCCGTTCTCCTTTCGGGTGGGAGCGAGGCAGGTCATCAAGGGATGGGATGAAGGCGTGGGGACGATGAAAGTGGGCGGGAAGCGCAAGCTGATCATTCCGCCCGATCTTGGGTATGGAGCACGCGGCGCCGGGAACGTCATCCCGCCAAACGCCACGCTGACCTTCGAGGTGGAGTTGCTGGGGTTGCGCTAAAGGACCAGGCCGAGGGCAGGATGAACCGCACGCCGCTCTTCGATGAGCAGGCCGCGCTGGGCGCCAAGCTGGTGGACTTTGCCGGCTGGGAGATGCCGATCCAGTACACGGGCGTCCTGGACGAGTATCACACCGTTCGGTCGGCCGCCGGCCTCTTCGATGTCAGCCACATGGGGCGGGTCACGGTGGAGGGCGCAGGCGCGCTGTCGTTTCTCCAGCGCGTCACCGTCAACAATCTGGCCAAGCTGGCGGTGCTGGAGTCGCATTACTCCATGGTGTGCAACCCGCGCGGCGGCATCAAGGACGATATCTTCATCTACCGTGTCAAGCCGCAAGAATATCTGCTCTGTGTCAACGCCTCCAACCGAGAAAAGATCGTGGCCTGGCTGCTCAAGCAGGCCACGGGGGCGGCCACGGTCGCCATCAGTGACCGCTCGGCTGAGATCGCTCAGTTGGCGCTGCAGGGTCCGGTGTCCCGGTCCGTGCTGAGCAAGCTGGGGGTGCCCGGTCTGGAGGCGTTGAAGCCTCGGCACTGCCTGGAGGCGAAGCTGCTGGGCGCGCCTTCACTGATCACGCGGACCGGTTACACCGGCGAGCTGGGCTACGAACTGTACATGCCGGCGGACAGCGCGCGACGGATTTGGGCGGAGCTGCTCAGCAAAGGACACCGGGCGGGTCTCAAGCCGGCCGGCCTCGGCGCGCGGGATCTCCTTCGCTTGGAGATGGCCTATCTGCTGTACGGGAACGATATCACCGAAGAGACAACCCCGCTCGAGTCCGGGATGGACTGGCTCGTGGCGTTCCACAAGGGTGAGTTCATCGGGCGGGATGCCCTGATGAACCAGAAGGAACAGGGCCTGGTTCGGCGCCTCGTGGCGTTTGAGCTGCTCCAGAAGGCGGTTCCTAGGCATGGGTTCAAGATCATGGCCGGTGGTCAGTCGGACGGCAAGCCGATCGGAGAGGTGACGAGCGGGAATCTCTCCCCGGTCCTGCAAAAAGGCATCGGGCTCGGCTACGTGCCGCCCGCGCTGGCCGCCCCCGGCTCGCTGTTCGCGATCGACATTCGCGGCCGGACCGTGCCCGCGGTCGTGGTCAAGCCGCCGTTCTACAAAAAACCGCCAGCGGGAGCCTAAGAGGGATGACGAAGAGCATTTACAAAGGGCGGATCGTGACCCTCAACCTGGAAACCGTCACGCTTCCCAATGGAGCCACGGTGGAGTTGGAGATCGTGCGTCACCCTGGTGCGGCGGCCATAGTCCCGATGAAGGACGATCGCACCGTGGTGCTGATCAGGCAATACCGACATGCGGCCGGCGGCTTCATCTATGAGATTCCGGCCGGCAAGCTGCATCCAGGCGAGGACCCGCGCGCCTGCGCCGCGCGTGAACTGGAAGAAGAGATTGGCTACTGCGTGGCTTCTCTCGAGCTGCTGGCCGGTATCTTCACCGCCCCCGGGTTTACGGATGAGGTGATTCACATCTATAAAGGGACCGGGCTCACGCGAGGCAAACAGAAGCTCGATCATGACGAAGTGCTCGACGTCATCGAGATGCCCATCGAGAAGGCTATCGCGCACATCGAGGACGGCACCATCCGCGACGGCAAGACCATCGTCGGGCTCCAGGCGGTTTACCTGCGCGAACGAGCAAGGACGTCAGAAAAGTAGCCAGTGCCGCGCGGTCAAAACGCGGCTCGCGCACTCCCAATAGCCAGAATGGCATCAAGGCGTTTGTCCTCGTCGTACTTCTCAAGGCGCACGTTTCTGAATCCGGCCTGCTCCAGCAACTCACGGACCTCATTCGGGGAGTAGAGCCTCAAGTCGTGCAAGAATTTCCTCATGGGCTTCATCTTCTCGCGGGAGCGGAAGGCGACTACTAACCGACCATCATGCTTCATTACCCGCCGGATTTCAGCTAGGTTCTGAACAGGGTTCGGCCAGAAATACAGGGTATTGACAGTGCAGACCTTGTCGAAGGCGCCGTCTTTATATGGAAGGCTGGCAAGATCCCCGAGCCGCACCTCAACCTTGCCCTGCTCGATCAGGCGGTGGAATCGTCGCTCCGCTTGTCGCACCATGGCCTCTGAGAAATCAACGCCGCACACTTTGCCCGCGTGTGCCAGGGTCGCCATCCGCGGAATCGTGAAGCCACCGCCGAATCCGATATCGAGCACGTGATCAGTGGATTGGATGTTCAGCCGCTCGATGGTCAATTGATTGATGTGGTCGTTCACCTTGTTAAAAAAACGCCCCATCACAAGTCGGCCGAACCTCCCGGATGGTTTCCGCAATTGACCGGCGAGGAACTCTGAGAGTCTCATTCCGTCACCACCCCAAAAGACCAGAAAGGCGCCGACGAGCCAATCGTAGATCACGCAGTATGGCACCCACCAGCCGAGGATATCCGCAAGCGGCCCGTGCCGGTGGTGTGCCAGGTCCCACAGTCCATGGGCGAAATACCCCGCGGGCAGCAACATCGGTTCCAGCCAGAGTCCGGCGAAGGCCAAACGAAACGGAAAAAGGGGAAACGGAAAAAGGGGGACAGGCGACTTTTCCCGTGATGCCTGGAAATGCAGCCAGTCCCCTCGTCAGGCCGAATAGCTCTCCATCGGTGGGCAGGTACAGACCAGGTTCCGGTCCCCGTAGGCGTCGTCGATACGGGCGACTG
>CAYJUP010000070.1:0-9577 GCA_964373365.1 uncultured Nitrospiraceae bacterium | reverse complement strand
GGCTAACTCCCGCCGATTCAGCAACCCGGACAGGACCGCCAGATCCTCATTGACGGCGGCGGTGGCCATCAGCTTGATGGGAAGGGTTTTCGCTTGTCCCAGGACCGCTCGCCACGCGCTCAGATCCCTCTCCAGCCGATCGACCCCCTCCTCCATCTTTTGGGAAAATCCCTCCGCGAGGTACAGACGGTGCGCCACCAGGATCTGGGCACAATCGGGGCTCTGGAGATGGCCGTACCCCATATCCTCAAACGGCATCGTGAGCCATTGCCGATAGTGGTTCACGAGGGCGTTGTGCTGCGTCAGCCAGGTCTGAAGACGACCCGTTTCTTTCTGGAAGTGCGTGACCGGGTCAGAAGCCTCAAACCACGCTCCCGTGTCGTGTGTCCCCCCCGCAAAGCGGAGCGATGATCGGGATTCCGTGCCCTTGTCATAGCACTGGTCGCTCTGGGCGCGCTCTCTCCCCTGCCACCTCTCATAGCCGGTCTTGACGGGATCGCGCGACGCGCCTGAGCCGATTCCGAGGAGAAGGAAATACCCATTCTTGCTGGGCTCCTGGACGGCGCGGGGGGCAGGAATCTGAGTCAGGGCTTGAAACGCGCTCTCGGGCTTCTCTTCGATCCCGTACCACCAGAGCGCGGCGATCGCACAGATCAGAAGCGGGATGGCAAGACCGATCGTGAGGAAAAACACAACGGAGCGCAAAACGGACCAAGCTGCCGCCAGGCCACTACCGATGAGGACCGAAAACCGGTGAAGCAGATAGGAGGCCCGGGACGGGCGGGCCCTTCGGATCGTGCGAAATGGCTCCCTCGTCGGCATTCTGGGTGGGATTCCTTGCCCGGGAGGCTTTCGGAATCCAGAGGCCATAACTTCTTCCGCCGGCGGAGGCGGCGGAGCGGGGGGCACCCAGACCTCGGGCGGGACCGGGACCACCGGGGGCTCCTCGACTGTCTCCTGCACCGGTGGGGCAGCGGATGGAGGCGGCGCAGGCGGGGCCACCGTTTCGAAGGAAAGCGCTTTGAGACTAAATTCCACAACTTTTTTCGCAAGGGAAGGCGTCGGAGCAGTGGGCACACGGACTTCGGGCTCGACCGGTGCAACGGGGGGCTCCTCGACTATGTCCTGGACCGGCGGGGCGGCGGGCGGCGCCGTTGCGATCACCTGCTCCTCGACGAAAGGCTCTTGGAGGCCCGGCTCCACCGCCGAGGTCACCGGCATGTCCGGCTCGGGGGATGAAGCCGCTTCGACTGCCGGCTCCATGAGTTGTTCCTGGGGTTGTTCTTGGACTATGGGCTCCGCCGGTTCCTCCTCACGCAGAGGCAACGAGGCGGGCTCCATTCGGTTGACGTTCGGGAAGGGAACTCGCTCCTCCGCCACCGGGGTGTCCGGCGAGGTGATCGATTCAACCGGCTCGGGGGCGTCAGCCTTCGTCGCCTCGTCTACCTGCAGGCGCAACAGAGCGGGCTCCGCCCAGTCGTCCGGCTCGGCCGGAACCGGTGGGGCGGCTGGCGGCTCCGTCTCGAACAGCGCTTCCGCCGGTAGAGGCGGCGGTGCGGGCCCAAAGAAAGGGGCCAACCGTTCGGCAACCGTGCTGGTGGGGGCCAGTGATTTGATGTTTTCGTAGAGCTCGGCAGGAAGGGTGGACAATTCCGGGTCGGGGCGCCTCAAGAGCGCATCAACAGCTTTCCCGTACTCCAAGACCGCCGCCTCGTGATCGCCTTTTTCTTCGTACGAGCGGCCGAGTAACTCGAGCAGCGCCACGCACGTGGGATCAACCGCCAGGTAGTCGCAGATCATAGACTCCGCCAGCGCATAATCCTGGGCTCTCATGGCCGCCGCCGCCAGAAACTTGATCTCGCCCCGGGCAGTCGCCAGTTCCCCGCGTTTCAGGTGAAGCACAGCGAGCAACCGGCATACTTCAGGGTCCCCCGGAGTTGCGGACAAAAGTTCTGACAGAACGGATTCTGCTGGGCCATACTTGCCGGCGTCCATGTGCTTGATCGCCTGCTGCAGCAAGGCTTTCGTCTTGTCGACTTTCTTGTCGGGTGTCTTATCGCGTGGCACGGGACAACCCTTCAGGACGGGAAAGAGGCTTTGAGCTTCGAAACTTTCTCCGTCCTCAGTCTAGCACGGACGGGCGGCACCAGTTGCCGTGGCACACCAGCCATCATCAATCCGCAACGGCTGATGGATTCGCTGGCCATGGCTCCGGCTCGGTGAAGTAAGAGGCTAGCCAATCTTTCAACAGCGGGCAACATTCTTAATGGATCACGAGGCAGAATGGCGAGGTGGCTGAGTACGAGAGGAACGTGGACGTCCGATCCCACGAGATCGTTTGACTATCCTTTTCCCGCATCCAAGACCTCGCGCACCTTGCACACCAGAAGGTCGGGGGTAAAAGGCTTTTGGAGAAAGGCGGTCCCCGGGTCCAGGACGCCGCGGTGGACGACGGCGTTCTCCGTGTAGCCAGACATATAGAGCACTTTGAGGTTCGGGCGCGCGGGCACCAGCCGGTCGGCCACCTCGCGCCCGCCCATCTGGGGCATCACCACGTCAGTCAACAGCAGATGGATCAGGCCTGCGTGCTGGGTTCCGATCAACAACGCCTCAATGCCGTGCCGCGCCTCCAGCACCGTGTAGCCATGCAGCCGAAGCGTGTCGCGCACCAAGGTCCGTACCCCCGGTTCGTCTTCCACCAGCAAAACGGTCTCCGTGCCGTGGGGCAGTCCGGCAGGGGTCGCGCCTATCTCGATGGCTTCGACGGTGTCGTAGACCCCCGGCAGGTAGATTTTGAATGTGGAGCCCTGCCCAAGTTCGCTGTACACGAAGACGTAGCCGCCGCTCTGTCTGACGATCCCGTAGACAGTGGAGAGCCCCAACCCTGTTCCTTTCCCCTGCCCCTTGGTTGTGAAGAAGGGCTCGAAGAGGTGGGACTGGGTCGCCGCATCCATTCCGCATCCGGTGTCGCTCACCGCGAGCATCGCGTAGCGGCCGGGCACGACCACTTGTCCATGGTGGTAGAGATCCTTGATCTCGACGGTCTCGGTCTCGATGATGAGCTTGCCCCCCTGGGGCATGGCATCACGGGCATTCACCACCAGGTTCATGATGACCTGCTCAAGCTGCCCCGGATCGGCCTTCACAGGTCCCAGCGCCGGATCAAGCGCGGTGACCAGATGGATATCCTCGCCGAGCAGGCGCTGCAGCATTCCTTCCATCGTGGCTACGATGGCGTTGAGATCAAGCACTTTCGGCATGAGCACCTGCCGACGGCTGAAGGCGAGGAGCTGCTGGGTCAAGGAAGCAGCCCGTTCTCCCGCCTTCTTAATCTCCTCGATCTCGCTGCGCAGCGGGTCTCGCTGACTCAGGCCTTTGATAATGAGCTGGCTGTACCCCGTGATGATCGTTAAGAGATTGTTGAAGTCGTGGGCGATCCCGCCCGCGAGCTTCCCCACCGCTTCCATCTTCTGCGCCTGAAGGAGCTGCTCCTCGGTCAGCCGCAGGGCCTCCTCGGTCCGCTTGCGCTCGGTAACGTCACGGGCAATGCCCAAGGCACTGACCACGCGTTCATTCTGGCGTTGCGGCGTAACCGTGAATTCACCCACGAGATAGTCTCCCGACTTCGAGAGCACGCGCAATTCAAACACGGGGGGCGTCTCGCCGTGAAGGAAGACGTTCTGGAATATTTCCATGGCGAGCGGTAAATCCTGGGCATGAATGATGGGACCGATGGATTTGCCGATCCACTCCGCGCGCGGCCACCCGGTGAGGGTTTCAAACGCGGGGTTCAGGGAGGCAATCGTGCCGTCGGCGGCGATGGTGAAGATCGCGTCGCGGGCGCTTTCGACAAGAGAGCGATAGCGTGCTTCAGACTCCCGCAGCTCTTGCTCCGCCCGATCGCCCTCGGTTATGTCAGCCATTGTTCCGATCCCTGGTGGAACCACCGTTGGAGGAGTGCCGCACGTTAGGCAGGAAGGTCTCGAATCGGCTGGTGGGGGTGGGGTGAGTGACGGGTTTCGAACCCGCAACCTCTGGAGCCACAGTCCAGCGCTCTAACCGTTGAGCTACACCCACCGCCCTGCCCATTGTTGGAAGAAAACATGGCAGGACCGCATCTTAGCAAATGGCCGGAAAGCCCGCAATAGAAAGACGGTTTGCGGTCCTTCGCTTCCGCGCCTCCGGCACCCACGATCATTGAAGGAGGAGAGTTTGGCCGTGTACCGGCTCTTCCTCTCTGGATGCCGGGTGGGGTGCGCGACGCGAGGAATAACGGATTCACCCGCCAGGCGGGTACCCGGTTTGCGCACCGGGGACCCATTGCCCGGCTTCGTGCAATGGGTGATGAGTCGGTGAGGCGGCCGGGTCTTACGCCGCTCCGGCAACGGACGCTCTAGACGCAAGCCGCCTTTGGGTTCGATTTAGCCCTTGCGCGAGTCGAACGCCGCCTGCATCTCCACCACGATGGCCTCGGCCGCGGCTCTCGGGTCGGCTGCATCTCGAATCGGCCGGCCGACCACCAGGTAGTCCGCGCCGGCCTGGATCGCTTGGGTGGGGGTCGTGACCCGCGCATGCTCGTCGGTGCCCTTCCCGGCCGGCCTGATGCCGGGCGTGACAATCAGGAACCCCTGCCCCACTTTCTGACGGATCGCCGCCGGTTCCTCGCCTGAGGCCACCACGCCGTCGCACCCCACCTCCGCCGCGAGTTTGGCCCGCGCCGCTACCAAGTCGGCCACGCTCCATTGTATTCCCATGTCCCGCAGGTCGCCCGCGTCGAAGTTGGTCAGCACCGTGACGGCCAACAGCTTGAGCCCGGAGCGTTCACGGCTCTCCGCACGGCCCTCGACGGCCGCCCGCAGCGCTTTTCGGTTGGCATGCACCGTCAGGAACTCCACGCCCATCTCGGCCACCCGGACAGTGGCGCGCCGCACGGTTTCCTCAATATCCAGGAATTTCAGATCGAGGAACACGCGCTTTCCGCGCGCAATCGCCCGGCGCACAATCTCCGGTCCCGCGGCGGTATACAGCTCCAGCCCAATCTTCACGAACCCGACCCCATTCTCCACGCGACTCAGGAGCTGTTCGGCCTCATCGGCCGACGGCACGTCAAGAGCCAGGATCAGACGGTCCCGGGCATTCACGCTCGACATCGTATCCTCCCCTATCTCCCCGGCCTGCTTGACCGGAGCGAGACTCCTATGCTACAACGCTCCCTCGTTTCAACCGGAGAACGATCCATGCCACGAGTTATTCATAAGTCAACGATCAAGCGGGCGCGGCAGGCCGAAAAGCGCACCCTACGGAACCGGACCGTGCTCAGCGCGGTGAAGGGCGTCATGAAGAAGGTCCTGAGCGCCGTGGATCAGAAGAACGCCAACGAGGCGAAGGCCTCGCTTTGTGAAGCCGCCTCGGCTTTGAGCAAGGCGGTCACGAAAGGCGTCCTCAAGCGCAATACCGCTTCCCGACGGATCTCCCGACTTGCCGCCAAGGTCAATGCGTTGACGTCCGCCCGGTCCTGACGGTTCGCACGTTACTGATCGGTTTGGTCCCCCCCGACTTCGCACGCTGAGGTTCACGTGCACGGGGTTGCCTGAGGAACGGTTGCGCTCCGTCACGAGGGCTGCCACAGAGCGCGAACAGCAGCGACTCCAGCACGCGCGCCGGCGGACCGGCACTTCCCCCTTTCAACCTCGAATCAGTCCTCGCAAACATCTGAAAGGCCTCCCTGAGGTGGGACTCCGAAAAGTGCCGGCTCAGCTCCGCTACCTCTCCCTTCCACCCCAGATCCTTCGCCTTCCAGATATTTCGGTACTGCCAGGCCAGTGCCCCCAGGATGCGAGGCGGGTCCTCACCGGCCTGCAGATTTCTGGCTAGAATGTACAGGGCACGACCGAGGTCCCGCTTCCCGATCGCCTTGGCCAGATCGAAGACTGATGCGCCGGGCTCTCCCCCCCTGACCGATTCCACGTCCGCTGGGCCTGCCACGCTTCCTTCCGGCACATAGGCAGCCAACTTCTCCAACTCACGCCGCACCAGATAGAGAGAGCCGCCGGGCGAAGCCTTGAGCGTGAGCGCGAGGTCCTTCAGTAACAGAACCGCCTCTTCGTTCAGCTTCACCCCCACACGGCTTGCTTCGGCCCGAATCCATGCCGGCAACTGATTCTCGGACGGAGGCGAGCAATCCACCACAATCGCATGCTGATACAGTGTCTGTGTGAACTTCCGCCGCTCGTCCAGCTTCTTCGCAGCTACAAATACCAGCGTCGTGTAGTCACAGGGAGTCGCAAGGTACGGCAGAAGTGCTTCCCCCTCGCGAGCCGGCAATTTCTCGGCCGCCTTGAGCAGCACCAACCGGCGTGGAGCGAATACCGGCGCCTCCCCGGCGTACGAGAGAATCTCGGCAGCATCGCTCTCATCCCCGTACAGCAGATCGTAGTTGAATGCGTCCAGCCCCCTCTCATCTTCTGCGCCTCCCTCGCCCGCTGCCGCACCGCCCAGCACGGCGGCTTTGATCACCGCTACTGCCTGATCCAGCACATAGTCGTCTTCTTCCCATACTTCCCTTCTTCCGACATTATTTTTCCCGCCCGTGATCAAATAAAGAGGAGCGATTCCCTTTGGGGTGATGGCGGCCTGTAGTTCGTGGGCTTTCACGGACATCATCGGTGAACCTGCGATCGGTCTGAAGTTACTTCTCGGTCGGTCCGCCTGTGCTTGGGTGAACCGAGTCAGTCGGTTTGTTTCGGCCAGGCGCATCGGGCCTCTTGGGCTCGGTGCTCCCGGACGTCGGAGTACCCATCGAGGGGGTGCCCGCACCGGATTCCAGGAAATACAAAAACCGCGTGGCCAGGTCCTCGGCAATCAGCCGGCCGGCCTGCTCCAAGGCGCGGATCTGCAGGATGCGGTTGAACTGCAGGTCGTTGGTCACGAAGAATTCCGAAGAGGCCGTGGCAATCTGTTTCCAGATCACCTTCCTGGTGCGGGCATCCTCCACGCTCGCATCCACCCTCACGGTGACCCGACTCTCGAACGTCCCCTGTAAGGAGAAGGCGATCGTGGGGATGATCACCGACGTGACCCGCCCCTTCAGCACGAGATCGGCCGACTCCGAGTCGGCGACCACGCGCACACCGCCCCCGGCCGAAAACTCACGGCGAGCGTACGTGGTGTATTTGAGATCAAGATTTGGTTCCGTGGTATTGTTTTCGAAATTCGGGATCATCATGCGCGTGACGGTCGCTTGAGCCGCGTCAACTGGAGCGCCTCCAATGGTGGGCCCCGCCCCCTCCACCCGGAATTGGTATCCGCAACCGGATACCAGCACCGTCACGACGCCAAGCGCTCCCGCGCTCAGAACGGCTGAACAGATCCTCGCGCACCCGCTAGATAACAAAATTCACCAATTTCTTTTCGACATAGATCACCTTGCGCGGCGTCTTCCCCCGGAGCCATTCCGACAGCTTCGCGTCCTGTCTGGCGAGTGTGACCACCTGCTCTTCGCTCGAATCGGCCGGGACCTCGATTTTGCTGCGCAGCCTCCCGTTGACCTGGATCGGAATGGTCAGCCGGTCACTCGCGACGAGTGCTGGGTCGTACCGTGGCCATGGTTGGCGCGCCGCGCTGGGCGCATGCCCCATCGCCTCCCATAGTTCCTCCGCCAGATGCGGCGCGAAGGGGACCAGCAAGAGGACTAGCGTCTGCGCCGCTTCACGCAGGGCCGCGGTCTCGCCGGGCGTCTCTTCTTGCCCCCGTTCGGCCACGAATTTATACAGCCCGTTCACGAACTCCATCAGCGCCGCGATGGCGGTGTTGAACTGGAATTCCCGGTCGATGTCGTCGGTGACCTTTTTGATCGTCCGGTGAGTCAGTCGGCGAAGTTCCTGGACGCGTGGCGGCGCCTGACTGAATCCTGCACTCGTATCGGGTGCGACGACGGTCCCGGTGCCCACCCGCGGGTGCAGGTCGGCCATCAGACGCCACACCCGGTTGAGAAACCGGTAGCATCCCTCTACCCCCGAGTTGCTCCACTCCAGGTCCTTGTCGGGAGGCGCCGCGAACAGGGAGAACAGGCGCGCGGTATCGGCGCCGTAGGTGTCGCTCAGCTCCTCAGGCGAGGCGATGTTCTTTTTGGATTTCGACATCTTCTCGACCCGCCCTTTCTCCACCGGCCCCCGGCACTGCGCGCAGCGCCAGCCTTCCTTCTCGGACCCCACCATGTCCCCCAGAAAGAGCCAGCCGTGGGTGGCGCACCGGTAGGTTTCCTTCGTGACCATGCCCTGCGTCAGCAGATTCAGGAAGGGTTCATCCGCTGTGGTCAGGCCCAGGTCGCGGATCACTTTCGTAAAGAACCTCGCGTACAGAAGGTGGAGCACGGCATGCTCGATGCCGCCCACGTACTGGTCCACCGCCATCCAGTAGCCGGCGGCGGCCGGCTCAACGGGCCGTTTATCGGTCTGCGGCGAACAGTAGCGCAGGAAGTACCAGGACGAATCCACGAAGGTGTCCATCGTGTCCGTCTCTCGCCGAGCCGCCCCTCCGCATGTGGGGCACCGCGCGTTGACGAACGCCTCCACCTGCGCCAGCGGAGACGCGCCCTTGCCGGTAAACGGGACATCCTTGGGCAACTCCACCGGAAGGTCGGTCTCCGGCACCGGGACAATCCCACCGGCGTCGCGCCCGCAGGTCTTGCAGTAGACTATGGGGATCGGCGTGCCCCAATAGCGCTGGCGAGACACGCCCCAGTCGCGCAAACGGTAATTGACCATGCGCCGGCCCAGGCCCTGCTCCTCCGCGTACGCCGCGATGCGGGCCTGCGCCTCCAGGACCGAGAGGCCGGAGAATTGGTTGGAGTTCACCAGGACACCGGCGGCCGCCTGCTCCTCGTAGGCGCCTTGCAGATGCTTCTCGTTCAGTGTGCCGGCGGGGTTTTGAATGACCAACCGGATCGGGATGCCATACTTCCGGGCGAATTCGAAGTCACGCTGATCGTGCGCTGGCACCGCCATGATTGCGCCGGTGCCGTACTCATACAGCACGAAGTTGGCCACCCAGATTGGAATGCGTGCCTTCGTGAACGGGTTGACGGCGTAGACGCCGGTAAAGACTCCCTCTTTCTCCCGATCGGCGGCGGTTCGGGCCGCTTTGTCCTGCCGGGAGGCCTGGGCCACAAAGTCCCGCACCGCTGCCGCCTGCGGGCGACCCTCGATCAACCGCTCCACCAGCGGCGATTCCGGCGCCAGGCTCATGAACGTCGCGCCGAAGATGGTGTCCTGGCGTGTGGTGAAAATGCGGATCGCGGCGAGGTCGGCCTGCGGTTCGGCCAGCGGGAAGTCCACCTCCACTCCCACGCTCTTCCCGATCCAGTTCCGCTGCATCGCCAGGACTCGAGACGGCCAGCTCGTGAGCCGGTCACAGCCCTGGAGCAGTTCCTCGGCATAGGCGGTGATGCGGAAAAACCATTGCTCGAGCTCCTTCTGGATGACCACCGAATCGCAGCGCCAGCAGAGGCCTTCTTCCACCTGCTCATTGGCCAAGACGGTCTCACAACTGGGGCACCAGTTGACGGCTGACCGTTTGC
>CAYJUP010000069.1:0-9659 GCA_964373365.1 uncultured Nitrospiraceae bacterium | reverse complement strand
AAACGACAAATTGTATATGCCAAGTCACATATTGTCAAGGGGAAAATCAATTTTTATGCAGGGAAGACCTTCTTTGCTGACACCGCAAAGGTGGCGAGAGAGATAAGGGGGAAACAGACAGCCATTGGCGCCATCAGGGGCCCAAGGACTTGATCAATGACAGGCTCTCCCACCTTCTGACGGCACCTGCCTGGGCTCCATCACTGCGGCGGAGCGACTGGCCTGTTCAGCCGGTTCTCCGAGGAGGGCCTCCAGCAGGACCGCTACTTCGCGTGGTGAAATACGGTGCGAGGGAGCCAGATACCGTTTCTGAGCGATCATACGCTCCGCCGGATCCTCGGGTTCGTAGTACCCGATCAGGTCACCGTCTCGGTCCGTCTTCTCTAACCGCCTGAACCATTCTTCGGTTGCGTTGTGGTTTTGAGCCACTCGGGCGCCGCGCCTGCCCGACAATTCCAGTCTTGTCCACGTCGCCCAGCCCACGAACACCGCCCAGGTCTCATTGAGCGCTTCCCAAGACTCTCGGTCGGTCAAGTAACGGGTCTCGGTGGCCGACTTCCGTTGCAGCACCGGCGTGATCGTGACGGATTGGTACCGGCACTGCTGCTGTTCGTCCGCGAACGCGAGCAGTCGGGAGGCGTTTGGATCGGCGGCGGCCACGTCAGGCATCGACCGGATGTAATCTATATAGGCGTGAAAGAGCTCGTGATAGAGGGTCCCCAATTCACGGTGGGTCATCTTGGCGAGCGGCCTCAGGGCGCCGCCGGCCGCGTTGAAGGAGAGTGCTCGGTTCAGCACCATGCGATGTCCATCCGGGTGGTACTCCGCCGCAAATGCGCGCAGATCTTCGAACTCCAGCACCACAAAGCCAGGGGGGATCAGACGCAGGAACCGAGTCGGAAGCCCGAGCCTTTCCGCCTGGTCGATCAAGGCATTCCAGGAATTCTTGGATTCAGTGGGGCGATCCTTGGCCTCCACCGGCCCGGCATGAATCACCCCCACGAGCATCACCGTCAGCCAGAGCGTCAGAAGGGCAACCGTCGCACGAGCCAGAGCCCTAGCTCCAGTCACGGGACCCCTCTTCCTCCACAAGTGCCCAGGTGTCAAGAAGGGAGGGGGACACATCGTCGAGAAAGCGTGACGGTTTGGAAAGCACCGAGCCGGTAGTTTTATCATACACGTTGACGGGATACGTGAGATAGAGATGCTGCTTCGCGCGGGTCACCGCCACGTAGAAAAGACGCCGCTCCTCCTCCAACTCATCCTCCGTCAAGAAGGAATAGGCGGACGGAAACCGCCCGTCCACCACCCAGATCACGAACACGCACTGCCATTCAAGCCCCTTGGCCGAATGGATGGTTGAGAGGACCAGCCGCTCGTCGTCCCGACCGATTGCCTCCACACCGGCGACGCCTTCATCGAGAGGTTCCAATGCTAAGTCGGAAAGAAATTCTTCAAGCCGATGGTACCGTTCGGCCATCGTGTAGAGATGCTCCAGGTCACGCATTCGCTTGGGATAATCGTCATACTGCTCTTTCAGGATGGGCAGATAATACTCGTAGACGTGGCTCACCTGCTCCGCCGGCGTCATCGACCCGTGTCGGGCCGTTTCCTCCAGCATCCGCGCGAGATCTTTGAGACCACGGGAGGATCGGCCGTCGGTCTCGCGGAGCGCGTCAAGAGGCCGCTCGGCCTTGATGAATGAGGCGATCAGGTCCTGCGCTTTTCTCGGACCGACCCCTTCCACCAGCAACAGGAGGCGATTCCAGCTCACCGCGTCCAGCGGATTCTCCATCACCCGGAGGTGTGCCAAGAGGTCCTTGACGTGCGCCGTCTCGATGAATTTGAAGCCGCCTCGTTTCACGAACGGCAGATCTCTTCGCGAAAGCTCGATCTCCAAATCAAACGAATGGAAACTGGATCGGAACAGGACCGCGATCTCATCGAGCGGCATGCCCTCCTCGCGCAGTTCCAGGACCTTTTGGGCCACAAACCGCGACTGCGCATTCTCTCCGCCGGCCTGGACCAACACCGGCAGCGGCCCATCCAGCTTGCGCGTGAAGAGGCGCTTGCTGTATTTCTCGGCGGCCCCCTGAATGATCGCGTTGGCCAGATTCAAGATCGGCTGGGTGCTCCGGTAGTTCTCCTCCAGTTTGTAGATCGTGGCTCCCGGGAACAGGTCCGGAAATTCCATGATGTTCCGGAAGGTCGCCCCGCGGAAGGCATAAATGGAATTGTGAGAGATGATCCCCCCGCTTACGATATTATGCGAATGTTCGATCTCTAAATCATAGAAAGGCCGGTGATCAGCATTCTCAACCCACTCAACTGCTTCAATAATGTCCGTACTGATGATGTCATCCTTCACGACCGGCACCATCATTCCTGGCAGCAGGCCCGCGGCGGGAACAGTCATGAAGGTGCCCTTGATTCCGGACGCGGCTACAAACTTGGCCTTGTAAGCAACCGTCGCCTGGTATCCTTTCCCACGAAGGCGGGTTTCAATGTCTTTTGCGAGAATGAGTAAGGTCCTGTAATCCTTACTGTACCTTCGCAACCTCCAATAGCCATTCTCCCGGGAAGCCCCTTGTAACCCTTCTATAGCCTCCCAGCCCTGCTGGCTTTCAACACACAGTTCATGCACTTGTCGCTGCCTCTTTTCGACTCTGTTAGACGCGGAGGCCATGAGCAGATTGATAGCAATACGTCCTCTGGACCTGGAAGACTTTGGCAGGTACGTCGGATATTCATAGAGCAGGCCATAATCTTTGAGCAGGCGCGCCCCGTTCTGGCCGAACTCTGTGAACAAGGCTGCAGCTTGTGCGTCCGACATCTTGCACGTGGCACTTTTCCGGCTTTCAGGGCGAAAGAGCGCTTGGGGAATCTGGTAGCGAAGACTAAGCAATGCTTCGCGATATTGGGCCTCCTGACGAGTCGCCCAGGCTTCGAGCAACCAGAGGCGTTCACCCTGCTCCTGGGTCGTTCGCATCTGAGGCCGCGTGAAGTCGGTATCGTATCGCGGCAAACAGGTAACTCCAATCCGATACCCAAAATCTTCCCTATGCATAAGGCAGACATACCAAAGGCCACTACCAAAACGGATTTTTGCAAAACAAAGGTGGTTGGGGGAGAAGCAGACTTCGTGGCCGGTGCGAGTCTTCACCCGCAGGTAGCGATGGTGAACGCTCTTGGATTTGCCGATGATAAAGGATTCAACAAGTCTTCCGTGGCCCCCGCCGCTAAGGATCGTATCGCCGACTCGGAGTGACTCGACGGGACGAGACCCCTTGGGTGTCAAAATCGGTGTGCCTTCTATGACGCACTGACTATCGTCTCCCACCACCATCACGTTGTCGTGGGTCACCGCCAATTTCCTGATCAGGTCCCCTTGCAGGCGGTTCGTGTCCTGATATTCATCCACCAGGATATAGCGATAGCGGGTTGAAATCGCCAGGCGTGCCGCGTCATCCGTGCTCAGCAGTTCCCGCAGTTTCACCAGGAGATCGTCGTAGTCCAACAGCTGCCGTTGCCGCTTTGCCGCTTGGTAGGCGCGTTTGAGCTGCTCGAGGTCTTCCAGATGTTCCGAGAAATGCGCAAACTCTCCAAGGACGATCTCTTCCATGCGCTGGAGGGTGTTCTCGCATTTGCTGAATATTTCGGCGATCGTTCTCTTGCGTGGGAAGCGTTTGTCCTTCTCATGCAGCCCGAGCTGCGTGCGCAGAAGATTAATCAGATCCTCAGCGTCGCCGCGGTCCAAGATCGTAAACCCGGGCTCCAGCCCAACCGGTCGTCCGTAGCGTCGCAGGAGCCCATTGGCTACCGCGTGAAAGGTCCCGCCGGACACTTGTTCGCTCCGCGACCCGATTAGCAATCCAGCCCGCTTCAACATCTCCTGAGCGGCCTTGCGCGTAAACGTCACCAAGAGGATCGTCCCCGGATCAATGCCCATGTCGATCAGATACGCCACGCGGTAGACCAACGTCCGAGTCTTTCCGCTGCCCGCGCCCGCGATGACAAGCGCCGGCCCGTCCCCTGCTCTCACGGCCGCCAGTTGCTGCGGATTCAGCGCCTGCTCGTAGTTCAGGGACAACTTCGGAGCGAGACGGTCCTCAGCCGTTCGCCTGAGCACATACGGTTTTATCTCGCGATCCATCTTGCCTTCACACGTCCTGCCGATTGTTCGGTCTCGCCATCCGTCCGCCAATCTCCGGCGCCGGCATGCGGAATGCCGGCGCCCTTCGCACATGGTGGCGCTGTATAACATAGCGACTTCCTCGTTGCAACGATCAGCGCCCGGCTGGGCGCAGAAGACGGGCTCCGCCGGGGTCTGCGAAGCGAAAAATATTCACCAGCCCGGCGGGTGCTCGTCACGCGGCACGCCGGTTGGAACGGCGCACCGGACTTGTATATAATGGGGGGCGATTTAGGGGAGGAGGCTCATGACGGCGTCCCAAAGCCCATTTTCCGGCCTGTTGCGCGATCTGGCCAGTCTCATGGTGGCGGTGGCGGGAGAGTCCGTCACAATGGTGAAGCGTAGCGCCCCGGAACAGGCGCTCAAGCTGAAGAAAACAGAGGAATGGAAAATCTACCTCGAGTTTCTGAAAGTGATGTTCAATCTGGCTGACCGGCTGTCGGCCCTCCACGTGCCGATTCAAGAGCAACCGCAGTTCATGGACAGTCTCGAAGACACGATCACTCAGCAACTGAAGACGGTCTTGGAACCCGCCCTCGGCCCCGATAACGACGAGATGGAGATCGTCTACACGATTGGCCGCGCGGTGGCGGAAAGCCGTGAGCGTTACGAGCGCTTTCGCTTCCTGGTGACGGAGGAAAGCAAAGCCAAGGACGAGTTCTTCAAGGCACTGGGCGAGCGCGTGGCGCACATGATGGGCGCATCCGGCAGCGGCATGGTGGAATCCGCGGCGACGCTCTGTGCCAGTGCGGTGATGCCGGCGATGAAAGCCTTGTTCGAGGGGTCCGCGACGCGAGGAACACCCGCCGAGCGGGTACACGGCGTCACAACTGCGGACCGGGTACCCGGCCTGGCGGGTGATGAGTCGGTGAGCCGGCCGGGTCTTCAAGGTCAACCTGCCGGAGGGGGAATCGGAAACGAAATTAAGTTAGTCAGCGTCATGTCCAGCGTGAAGGGTGAAGAGGTGGAAACCCGCTGGGGACTCCATCCCCGGTTTAGGCAGGACTTGAGATCCGAAGAGGCACAGGAACTATCCCGTCGCATGAACCGGGTCACCCAGATTTTGGGAAAGCGGTACGCGAAGGTGGCGTTCTCGGCTGACTGGAAGACGTGGCACCTCAGCGGCCACGCGTAGACATGCAGGCTAGAGGCGATGGGCAGTAGGCTATGGAGAAGACTTTTGACATCGGGATTCCGGTGATCAGGTACAAGCAGGAGCGGAGGCAACAGGCCACGGGCGTATGGCGTATGGTCCCAACCTATAGCCTATAGCCTCGCGCCCATGGCCTAAGAGAAGAGGAGGCAGAGTGATTGAAGAACAACCGATTGCCGGACCGCCGGGGCCCCTGCCCGGCGGTCTGGTTCGTCTGCAGGAACTCGCAAACAATCTCTGGTGGAGCTGGAAACCTGATGCCCGACGGCTGTTCGAAGCGATCGATCCGACGCTTTGGCGACTGACCAACCACAATCCGGTCAAACTCCTTCATGATCTGAAACCTGACCGATTAGACTCACTCGGCAAGGATCCTGTCTTTGTCCGCCAGTACTCCGCCGTGCTCAAGGCCTACGACGAGTACATGGCGGCCAGGGGCACCTGGTTCGCGACGCAATACCCCACACTCTCAACCTGCACGATCGCGTATTTTTCGGCCGAACTCGGACTCCACAGCTCGATTCCGATTTACAGCGGCGGGCTGGGCATCCTGGCTGGCGATCACTGCAAGGAGGCCAGTGATCTGGGAATTCCTATCGTGGGGGTGGGATTCATGTATCCCCAGGGCTACTTCCAACAGCGGATCACGGCGGAAGGCTGGCAGGAGGCTGAGTACGTGCCATTCAATCGACTGGATTCGCCTATCCACCAGGCCAGGACGCCGTCCGGCTCCCCGTGCCAGATCAAGGTCGAAATGGACAGCCGGACCGTCTCCGCGCTGGTCTGGCAGGTCCGTGTGGGACGAGTCAATCTGTATCTCATCGACACGGATCTGTCGGAGAACGCGCCGGACGACCGCGAGCTCTCGGCCAGGCTCTACGGCGGCGATCAGGAAATGCGCCTCCGCCAGGAAATGCTGCTCGGCATCGGTGGCGTGCGGGTGTTTCGGGCGCTGGGGCTTTCGCCGGTTGTCTGGCATGCCAACGAGGGACATTCAGCGTTCCAGACCCTGGAGCGGATCCGAGAGCTGGTCCAGACTGGGCAATCCCACGCTGAGGCAGCCGAACTTGTGCGCCAGAGCACCGTCTTTACTACTCATACGCCGGTTCCGGCCGGACACGACGTCTTCCCGATGCATCTGATCGAGCGCCACTTCAGCGGATACTGGGAACAACTGGGCCTCACGCGGGACGCGTTTCTCCGCTTGGGAGAGCATCCTGACACCCCGAGGGCCGGATTCAACATGACCGCGCTGGCCATCCGGATGTGCGCACACCTGAACGGGGTCAGCCGCGAGCACGGCCGCGTGACCCGTGCGATGTGGCGCAATCTGTGGCCGGGTATTCCCCAAGATCTCGTGCCGATCCGAGGCATCACGAACGGCATTCACGCTCCCACCTGGATCGGCCCCGAGATGAACCATCTGTACAGCAAATATCTGGGCCCGGACTGGGCAGATCGCTCGGATGATCCGGCGATCTGGCACCGCGTGAGCGACATCCCGGAAGCTGAGTTATGGGCAGTCCGTCGATCCTGCAAGCGCAAGCTGATGAGCTTTATTCGCGAACGCGCTCGCGAGGGGTGGATGCAAGGACGCCTGGAAGCCTCGCAAGTCTTAGCGGCCGGCACCTTGCTGGATCCGGAGGCTCTCACCATCGGGTTTGCGCGACGGTTCGCCACCTACAAGCGGGCCACCCTGCTGTTCCGGGACCTGGGTCGGCTGAAAGATATTCTTCAGAACCGTCATCGTCCCGTGCAGATTGTGTTTGCGGGCAAGGCCCATCCAGTGGATGAGCCCGGTCGGCACTTCATCCAGCAGGTGTACAGTCTCTGCAAGGACCACGGGCTCGGGGGCCAGATCGCGTTTCTGGAAGACTATGACATGCATTCGGCGAAGTACCTGGTTCAGGGTGTGGACGTGTGGCTCAACACCCCGGCCCCGCCCATGGAAGCCTGCGGCACCAGCGGTCAGAAGGCGGCCCTCAACGGCGTGCCACACCTGAGCGTGCTGGATGGTTGGTGGCAGGAAGGGTACGACGGAGCGAACGGCTGGGCGATCACCTCCTCGCCAGACCCCGCGGACCCGCATGCCCAGGACGCGCACGATGCCGAGCAGCTCTACCGCCTCCTCGAGCACGAGGTGGTCCCGCTGTATTACGCGCGGGACCTGGACGGAGTTCCGAGAGGCTGGATCCAGATCGTGAAGAACGCCATCCGCACGATCGCGCCGCGATTCTGTGCCCGCCGGATGGTCAAGGAATATATGGAACTGCTCTACGCCCCCGCCGCTTCGGAGCAGCCGAAGGCCTGGTAGGGCCTCACCGTCGTTTTGCCCTAAACCCGCATCATTCATGAACGCTTCAGCTGCAATCGCGGATTCGCAGCTGCGACCAGCCTGCATGCGGCTTCCTCGGCATGCAGGCGGGCAGGCTCGCCGCTCAGTCAGTCAACGTACTCACCACCCGTTGCATTTCGCTGAGCAACGGGTCCCCGGTACGCCTCCTCCCCGCGCGAACGCGCCGGGTACCCATTGCGCTTCTGTTGCAATGGGTGGACGCGACGCGACTCCGCAATTTCGCGACGAACCGTCATGAATAATGCGGGTTAAGTTCCTCCCGGCTGTTGGCCATAGAGGCCGTGCGCTCTGGACGATCAGCAGTGTGGAGAACGGGGTCTTGCGGCGTGGGCTCAGACCTAAGCCTGAGCTGAGTCGCGAGCCCTTGCGCGAGCTCAGACGGAATGATAGGCTTGGTGGCCGAGGCGATCGTGGGCGTATTCTCTGTGCATATCCGCGTTTCGAATCCCAGGGATCAATCCCGCGGGCGCGAGCTGGAAGTGGTCGTGGACACGGGATCGACCCTCACCAAGCTTCCCGGCGACCTCTTGCGGGAGCTTCAGATCGAACCGCAATTCTCTGTCCCGGCTGTGACCTCAGACAATCGGACGGTGACCCGAGCGGTCGGTCAGGCCTGGATCAGCCTGGACGGGCGAGCAGGCATTGTGCCGGTTGCGTGCGGCGATCGCGGGGAGCCAGTCTTACTGGGAGCCACGACCCTAGAGATCCTTGGCTTCATGGTCGATCCCATTGAACAGAAGCTGCTGCCCCGTCTCCTCCGCGAGAAATAGCGCAAGTCGCTTCGCTCCTCCTCGTCTTCACCTCCAATCATCCAAACGTTCTGTATCAGGGTCAGCCCTCAAGCTCACGGCACGACGCGAACGGCATCGGTGCCGCGGATCGGCGTCCAGTCGGTGGGCTGCGCGAACGCGAAAAACCTGAATGTCCCTATTTCTGTGCCCGGTGGAAATTGCATCAGTTGCCAGAGGAGCAATGTCAGCGTGGGGAATGAATTGACAAGCCAACAATAAAATGCCCCACGGAGTACGTGCCTCTGATGTCGAATTGGTCTCCATTCGACAAGGTTAAGGTCGCGTCATTCCACTTTGCCTCGCCGAACAGCGCGATCCGGTCCGTGAGAAACCCTCGTAGACCTGCTAGGACGCTCAGTCCCGGCGTGACATCCGACGCCGAGGCAAGATAGTCGGCCGCGCGCGCGAAGAAGAGGCCCATCCCGATACCGACGTAGGGCTGGACCCGTTTGCCGGGATATCGCAGAATCACGTTCGCTGCCGTCGTGATCACTCGGGTCGTCGTTGGGGTGATTTCGAAGGACGTTGTCATGCCACTTGTGACGGGCCTCACGCGGCGGGTGTCATATTGGTTGACAAAGCCTTCCAACTCCAGCCCAAGCCACGGGTGGGACGCAAAGAAATAGCCCACCTTGCCGCCATAGAGTCCAGACACATTTCCAAAGAGATTGAGGTCGAACCAGTTTGGATTTCGTGCTTGCCCGTACCGCGGGTCGTCTTCCGCGCTCGGGATGTTGCCCGTAGACAACCCCACCATGCCGGCCCCGTAGAACTCGGCTTGGGCGGGCGACGGAAGGAGGACCGGGAGAGCGAGCGCCCAGGTAAGGCTAACAGATAGGGTCGCCCTTGATATGAGCCTTATTCGCACAGTAGCGCTCGACGCGTGACAGCTCCGCCCTTGCTTTGGTTTCCGGTTGTTCTCGATGCTGGAGTCAGTCCATTGTCACTGACGCCCTGGCCAGTTACCGAGTAACTTTCACCTTCGCCTTGCGGCTGGCCACGCTGATCTGCCCCTTGGAGGTGACTAGGTTCACGGTGAGGATGTGTTCCCCAACCGGATATCGAAGCCTGACCCCTGATCCACAGCCGGTCGAATGTGTGATTGCAAGACCTGACCCCGGACTTTGACCCCGGACTTTATGAAAGACTCTCTGGCGCAGCAGCATT
>CAYJUP010000068.1:2582-9739 GCA_964373365.1 uncultured Nitrospiraceae bacterium | reverse complement strand
AGACAGACAAAAAGGTCTTTTTCCTTTCCTCGACGGTCTGCCAGTGCGCCACGATGTTCCGCATTGACGCCCCCCACCTCTGCTGGGCGATGGAAAACCTGGCCGAAGGGCACGTCGTGAATCAGATCGTCGTGCCTGATGATGAGAAGGCCTGGGCCAAGATCGCGCTGGACCGTATGATGGCGGTCAGCTAACTGAGACCAGCTAATAGCAAATAGCGAATGGCTAATAGCTTAGCGGAGAGCCATGGAACTTCTGGCTATTAGCTATGCGCTGTTGGCTACTCGCTTGAGGCAATGGACTATAAGACCACGCTGAACCTGCCCCGCACCGACTTCCCGATGAAGGCCAACCTGCCACAGCGGGAGCCGGAACTGCTCGCTTGGTGGGAACGCGAGCGTCTCTACGAGCGCATCCAGGAAGTGGGACGGGGACGCCCGCTGTATGTCTTGCATGACGGCCCGCCCTATGCCAATGGCCGCATCCACATCGGCCACGCCCTGAACAAGATCCTGAAAGACATCATCGTCAAGTCCAAGACGATGGCCGGCTACCGAGCGCCCTACGTTCCCGGCTGGGACTGCCATGGCTTGCCCATTGAGCATCAAGTGCTGAAGGAACTGGGGGACAAGAAGAAAGGGCTCGATACCCTCGCAGTCCGCAAGCTCTGCCGCGAGTATGCAGAGAAGTATTTTCGGATTCAGCGGGATGAGTTCAAGCGCCTGGGCGTGCTAGGGGACTGGGAGCATCCCTATCTCACGATGGACCCGGCCTACGAAGCCACGATCCTTCGAGAGTTCGGGAAGTTTGTGGAGAAAGGTGGAGTCTATAAAGGTCTGAAGCCGGTGCTCTGGTGCACCACGGATCAAACCGCGTTGGCGGAAGCGGAAGTAGAGTACGAGGAGCACACCTCGCTGTCTATTTATGTCCGTTTTCCGTTTGATCGGCCCCCTGCTCAACTAGTGGAGAGATTCGGCATCCCAGACCTCGCGACTGTCCCGGCTGCGTCAGTTGTGATCTGGACTACTACTCCATGGACCTTGCTTGCCAACCAGGCGGTGGCATTGAATCCTGAGTTTGATTATGCCTTCGTCAAGGTCGGAGAAGAGATTCTTGTAATTGCGAGGAAACTGCTTGACCAAGTGGTAAAAACCTGCGGGCTCACCGTGGAGAAAGACTTGGGCACGAAGAAGGGCGGCCACTTTCTTGGGCTAAAAACGCGGCGACCATTTCCCGGTGGGGTATCGCCAATCCTGGTTACGGATTTCGTCACCCTGGAGCAGGGGAGCGGCTGTGTCCATATCGCGCCGGGACATGGACAGGAAGATTATGCGTTGGCGATGGAGCACAACGCTGAAGCCCCGGCGGCCGAGCGACTAGAGGTTTTCGCGCCCGTTGATGAGAGAGGCTGTTTCACGAGCGACGTTCCGGCCTTTGCCCACCAACACGTGTTCGATGCGAATTCCTTTATCGTCCAACGGCTAAAGACAAATGGCCGACTCCTCGGACAGGGGCAGATTACCCACTCCTATCCCCACTGTTGGCGCTGCAAGAAACCTGTTATCACGAGGGCGACCGAGCAATGGTTTGTCTCGATGGAGACCAACCGGTTACGTGCGCAGGCGCTGGATGAGATCGAGCGGGTCCGTTGGATTCCTCCCTGGGGTCGGGATCGCATCCACGGGATGATCGAGAACCGCCCGGACTGGTGCCTGTCTCGCCAACGGGCTTGGGGGACACCGATTCCGGGATTCACGTGCACGACCTGTAAGTCTGTGCTGGCAGATCCAAGAGTCATCGAGCATGTGGCCGCGCTGGTTGCCAAACATGGTGCTGACGTGTGGTTCCAGAAACCCCCGGCGGATCTGATGCCGTCAGGCACGGCCTGCCAAAAATGTGGGGGGCAAGCCTTTGAGAAAGAGAAGGACATTCTTGATGTCTGGTTCGAGTCGGGTGTCAGCCATGCGGCCGTCCTCAAGCCGCGCGGCCAAGGCTGGTGGCCGGCCGACCTTTACTTGGAAGGTTCAGACCAGCATCGAGGCTGGTTTCACAGCGCACTCCTCTCAGCCGTCACAACGGACGGGCAGGCGCCTTATAAGGCTGTGCTCACGCATGGGTTCGTGGTGGACGGCACGGGCAAGAAAATGTCCAAGTCGGCTGGCAATGTGGTGGCACCTCAGGATGTGATTAAACAATCGGGAGCAGAAATTTTACGACTATGGGTTGCAGCGCAAGACTATCGGGAGGATCTCCGGATTTCCAAGGAGATTTTAAATCATCTTGTCGAAGCATACCGAAAGATCCGCAATACCTGCCGCTTCCTGCTGAGCAATCTCTACGACTTTGACCCATCCGTTCATCGGGTTCCGTATGAGCGACTGCCCGAGCTGGATCGTTGGACGCTGCTGCGGCTGGGCGAACTGATCCCGCGCGTCAAACGCGGCTATGAGGAGTTCGAGTTCCACACGATCTTCCACGCACTGAACAACTTTTGCGCGGTGGACATGAGTGCGGTCTATCTGGATATTTTGAAAGATCGGTTGTACACGTTTCGGAAGGATTCTGAGCTGCGGCGGAGTTCGCAGACCGTGTTGTTTGACATAGTGGTCGCTCTGACGAAACTGATGGCGCCGATCCTGAGTTTCACGGCTGATGAGATCTGGCGGATGCTGCCGGAAACCGTGAATAAGAATCCTGATACGGCGAGCGTGCACCTAGCCTCATTTCCCAAATCAGACCCACGATGGACCGACACCGTGCTGGAAAAGCGTTGGGATCAACTGCTTGAAGTTAGAGCGGCTGTCCAGACGGCACTAGAGGTTCAGCGTCGGGACAAAGTGATCGGTTCGTCTCTGGAAGCCAAGGTAAAAGTACATGCCAATCCAGAAAAGTACTGTCTATTGAAACAATATGAGCCTGACTTACCGACAATCTTTATCGCGTCTCAGGTTGAGCTAAAAGAGGTTCATTATCTTCCACACTATCCTGATTTTAAGGTTGTGGAAGTTGTAAAGGCAGACGGGCGCAAGTGCGAGCGATGCTGGAACTATCGCGAGGCGGTGGGAAGGTTCGCGGAACATCCGACCTTGTGCGATCGGTGTGTCGAGGCGATACGGTAATGGAAGCAATCGCGCGTTACGTGATCTTGGCGATGGTCAGCGCCGGGACGATCATGCTCGACCAGGCCAGCAAGATTCAGATCATGCAGGCGATGCGCCTGCATGAGTCCATTCCGGTCATCCCGAATTTCTTCAGCCTGACTTACATCAGAAATCCCGGAGCGGCGTTTGGCATTCTAGCCTCCAGCAGTAACGGATTCCGACTGCTGTTCTTCGGATTCACCTCCCTGTTCGCGCTGGTACTCCTCGGGACGATTTTTTTTCGTCTTCGCCACGATGACTGGATAGGGCAACTCAGCATCGCTGGTATCCTGGGCGGGGCGATCGGCAACCTCCTGGATCGGTTGCGCTTCGGGGAAGTGATCGACTTCCTGGATTTCTACGTCCAGAGTTACCACTGGCCGGCCTTCAATGTCGCGGACGCCGCCATCAGTGTGGGCGTCTGCTTCCTCATCTTCCACTTCGCGTTCGACAAGAAAGAAGTGGGTCCCGTCACTGAGCAGCACTGACGCGCGCAAGACCCGCCTGGCTCACCGGAACACGAGCAGCACGGTGATTCCCACCAGCATCCGATAATAGGCGAATGCGCGCAAACTGTGCCGCTTGACAAAGGCCAGAAATGCGGCGATGACGGCCCAGGCGACAAGAAAAGACACCAGCAGCCCCAGCGCCAGTGCGAAGACATCCTCATTTGTCAGCAGCTCCCTAGACTTGAGCATTTTGTAGGTCGTGGCCGCAATCATGGTAGGGAGCGCCAGAAAGAACGAGTATTCGGTTGCGACCTTTCGATCCATGCCGGCGAGCAGCCCGCCGACAATCGTCGCCCCGGAACGCGACACGCCCGGAATAAGGGATACACACTGAGCAAGCCCTACCCACAATGCGGTCGCTACACCGATCTGATCGAGCTGGTTGAAGCGAACTCGGTTTCGCATGGCCTCAACTCCCAAGATAATCAGTCCGCCGGCGATGAGCGCGGCCGCAACGGTGCGGGGGTGAAACAGGTAGGCTTCGATCCAGGTATGCGCGAACAAGCCAATGACGGCAGCCGGCACAAACGCGACGGCGAGTCCGATGAGGAACCACAGGCTCCGGTGCGTGTCGGCCGAGCGGGAGAGGACCGTACCCCACTCCTTCGGCTGATTCGATCGGATCAGCGCTCGCAGTGAGGCCTGCTCCTGTGAGGCTTGTGACAGGAGCGAGGCAAGCTTGCTCCGCTCATAGGCGATGATCGCCAGAATGGAGCCGAGCTGGATGGAGATCTCGACGCTTGCCGCCACCGCTCCGGTGAAACCGAGAACGTGCCCAACGATAATCAGGTGTCCGGTGGAGGACACAGGGAGAAATTCAGTGAGACCTTCCACCAGGCCCAGCAGTACCGCAAGCTCAGGACCCCACCCTGGCATACGTGCTCCGTGATCAGCCTGCGGAGCGGCCTTTGCCGCAACGCGTCAGCGCCATGTTCACAGACTCCAGCTATCCAGTCAAGGCGTACGAGCGTCGAAAGAGCTAGTTTGAAGAGGAGCGGCCGGTGTCTGATAACTGTCCGGACCTATTGACAAAATTCATCTGATCGACTACACATCAACCGTTCCGTGAAAGGCGCATTGGTCTTGCGCGTGTGGGGCAGCTATCTGATGAGAGGAAGTCAGGTGGACTGACCTGCGACCAATCCAAGTTGGGCGAGAGAGGCGATGTAGGGAGGGCTGGATGAAAAAGTATGTGGTCATCGTCGCGATCTTTGTGACCGCGATGGCAGGCGGCGGATGTGTCAGCAAAAGCAAATACATGGAGGCCGTCGCGGAGACGGAGAACGCCAAAACCGAGCTGGAAAGAACGCAGGCTCAGAAGTCTGCGCTGGAACAGCAGGTCAGAAGCCTCAAGGATCAAAGTGGGAAGCTGACCGCCAATGCCGATTTAGTTTCGGCCGAGCTGCAGCGTATTAAGGACAGCCGCGACAAGGAACGGGCGAGTATCGAGGGGCAAGTCAAAGAACTGGAGCAGAAGGTCAAAGGTCTGACTGCCCAGCAGAGGAAGCTGCGGAAAGAGTACGAGGACGTGAAAAAGCAAAATCAGACTCTGAGAGCGACGGTGGCCCGTTACCAGAAGGAGTTTAAGGGTAGCCAGCGAGCGATCGAGCCTCCGAGCCCCCCGGGGCCGCCTCGTTCCCCTGCCGTTGGATCGACTCCTGAGCCGGCGCAAGCATCTCCCGTGACCACGGTCCCCGGTGCCCAGCCGAAGACCCAACCCGATTTGGTCCCAGTGCCGTCTTCCCCCAAGCCTGACTTGGCGCTAGTGAACGTCAATACGGCCTCGGCGAACGATATGGTGCTCTTTCTTGGACTGACGAAAGAGGTTGCGGAGCGGGTCGTCACGAATCGGCCGTATAAGATTAAGGGAGAACTGGTTGCAAAGAACGTCCTTCCCAAGGCTACCTTCGATGTGATCAAAGACAGGATCACAGTCGCTCCATGACCGTTGCCGCAGTCGATGGGGATCCCATCATTTCAGCGTGAGCTGACGGCGCGGTGATGCAAGGCCATTCGCTCTGAGCGGATGGCCTTTTTGTTTTGTTCTGTGTTTCAGTCACGCGCGCGGGCCGTGGGTTGCTTGACAGGCCAGAAACCGCGTCCATAGAATGCATAAGCAATCGGTCCGCTCACACGTCGACGAAAGGGAGGAAGGGTGCGCAAAGCGGTCTGGATCGTTGGCATCTTGGCGGTGGGGCTGGTCATCGGGGGATACGTGTTTTTTAGTGGTGAGCGGAAAGCCCCCATCCGGTACAAGACCGCGCCCGTCGAGCGTGGAACGGTGGTGTCGGTGGTGACTGCGACCGGGACGATCAACCCGGTCGTGGCGGTTCAAGTCGGGAGCCAGGTGACGGGCAGAATTCTGAGTCTCCATGCCGATTTCAACTCGATCGTCAAAGCCGGGGAAGTGGTGGCTCGAATCGATCCGGCTATCTATCAGGCTCGACGGGATCAGGCAGCGGCAAATCTTACCAACGCAAAAGCTGTGGTGACAAAGGCGCGTGTCGATCTTGCTCAGAGAAAGCGCGAGCTGGACCGCGCCAAGGTTCTCCTCGGGCAACACTTCGTGTCACAGAATGATGTCGATGTGGCGGTCACGGCTTACCAAGGGGCGGAGGCCCAGCTTGAGGTGTCGGAGGCCCAAGTCAAACAGGCCCAAGCGGTGCTCGATGCGGCCGAACTGGATCTCAAATACACCGTCATCCGGTCGCCGGTCAATGGAATCGTCATTGCCCGCAATGTAGAGATGGGCCAAACCGTCACGGCGGGCTTTCAGACTCCGACTCTCTTTCTCATCGCGCTGGACCTGATGCAGATGCAGGTGGACACGAACGTCAGCGAGTCCGACATTGGTGGGATCGTAGAAGGCAAGGAGGCCACCTTTTCCGTTGATGCGTATCCGGGGGACCGGTTTCAGGGTCGGGTCCGGCAGGTGAGAAATGCTCCCATCAGCGTGCAGAACGTTGTCACGTACAACGTCGTGATTGGAGTGGACAACCGGGACTTGCGGCTTAAGCCCGGCATGACGGCGAATGTGTCGATCATCGTGGCCCGCAAGGATCAGGTACTGAAAGTGCCGAATGCGGCGCTTCGGTTTACCCCGCCGAAGTCGGAACGCGCGGACGGTCAATCATCCGGATCCGGTGGGAACCGTCCTGATGCTGGCTCCAAGGCGGCTCTCTCTGTTGTCACCCGTGGAGATGCGACGACCGCGTCGAAACCGGTGTGGAAAGTAAGTCCTTCCGGTGACCCGGAAGCCATTCCTATCCAGCCGGGGATCTCGGACGGGAGCGCCACCGAGGTGGTCAGCGGCGAATTGAAAGAGAGCGATGCGGTGATCGTGGGGATCGAACTGCCGGAGGGAGAGCGGATTCCGCATGCACTGCCGCCCGGGTTTGGATCAGGACAACGACGACCCAGTCCGCGCGACCGCGGCCTCTAACATCCCAGATGAGAACGCTGATCGTCGGTAAGGACCTCTGGAAGATCTATCGGCTCGGTGACGTCG
>CAYJUP010000068.1:0-2572 GCA_964373365.1 uncultured Nitrospiraceae bacterium | reverse complement strand
AGGGAAAGGTCGAAATCACAAAAACATGATAGGGGCCGTTAAACGTTAATCGTTGCTCGTTAACCGCCTAAGAGGATACGGGCAGGCCCCCAGTCGTTCACGATCTCGTTCCGGCAAGACGCGGTTAACGGTTAACGAATAACTAAAGACATGGGTGCGTTGATCATCACGAAGGACCTCTGGAAGATCTATCGGCTCGGTGACGTCGAGGTTCAGGCATTGCGCGGCATCAACCTGGAGATCGAACGAGGAGAGTTCGTGGCGATCATGGGCGCCTCCGGGTCCGGGAAATCCACGCTCATGAACATTATTGGTTGCCTCGATACTCCCACCCGCGGCGACTACTGGCTGGACGGGCGGGACGTGGGACGGGAAGGACAGGATGCGCTGGCCGAGATCCGGAACCGAGAGATCGGGTTCGTTTTTCAGAACTTCAATCTGATTCCGCGGACCAGCGCGTCGGAGAACGTCCAGCTCCCGCTTTTTTACAGGGGGGCGCCGCTGCGCGAGCAGCGTGCACAGGCTGCCGCAGCGCTCGCGCGCGTCGGCTTGACCGGTCGTGAGCAGCATTATCCTGCGCAACTGTCCGGCGGAGAACAGCAGCGTGTGGCCATCGCGCGAGCGTTGGTGTCCTCTCCGTCAATCCTGCTGGCCGACGAGCCGACGGGCAATCTGGATACCGAGTCCAGCCGGGAGATCATGACGCTGCTGGACGGTCTGAATCGGAAGGACCGCCTCACCGTCATCGTGGTGACTCACGAGACGGACATCGCGGCGTACGCGGCGCGTCAACTTCTGGTCAAAGATGGGCAGGTCGTGAGCGACCGACGCACGGCTTCCGCTCATGTGGGAAGAGGCTGAGGGCAACGGTGAACGCGTTCATCCTGTTGACGGTCTTGACCGCCTTCCGCGTCCTGGGTCGGAACCGACTGAGGGCCGGCCTCACGATGCTCGGGATCATCATCGGCGTCGGGGCGGTGATCGCGATGGTCAGCATCGGGCAGGGGGCCAAGGCGGCCGTCCAGGCGCAGGTCGCGAGCATGGGCACCAACGTGATCATCATCCTGCCGGGGGCCACCACCGTGGGCGGCGTGCGCGGAGGGCAGGGGGGAGCGGTGACGCTGACGGTGTCGGATGCGCACGATCTCAAAAAGAAAGTTCCGCTGCTGAACGAAACGGCCTGGGCCAAACGGGATGTGATGCAGATCGTCTACGGGAACCTGAACTGGAACGGCCCCGTGAACGGCATCTCACCCGGCTATCTCACGATCAGGGACTGGGGCTACACCAGCGGCGGCCCAATCACCCAGGCCGATCTGGATACGGCGGCCCGAGTGGCGCTGGTTGGGCAGACGGTGGTGGAGAATCTGTTCGAGCCCGGTGAAGAACCGGTCGGCTCCACCATCCGGATCAAAAACGTGCCGTTTAGGGTCATTGGAGTCTTGGCTCCGAAGGGCCAATCGGCCCAGGGGTCCGACCAGGACGACATTATCTTTATCCCATTCACAACTGCGGAGCGAAAAGTGCTGGGCACCCAATTCCTGGGCTCGGTGGGCGCGCTGTTCGCATCGACCGATCGGCCGGAGGATCTGTTGCAGGCGGTGGAGGCCATCCGCGAGATGCTCCGCGCCCGCCACCGCCTCCAGCCCGAACAGCCGGATGATTTTACGATCCGTACCCAGGTGGATATCGGACGAGTGCAGGAGGGAACCAGCCAGACCCTTACCTTGATGATGTTTGCGGTGGCTTCCATCTCGCTGCTGGTCGGCGGTATCGGAATTATGAACATCCTGTTGGTATCGGTGACGGAGCGGACCCGTGAGATCGGCGTTCGGATGGCGGTCGGCGCCAAGCGGCGCCATATTTTGACCCAGTTCCTGATCGAGGCCATGACGCTGAGCCTCATAGGGGGGCTGTTGGGCATCGTCCTAGGCGTTCTAGCAGCCCGCGCGACCACGACTGTCGCTGGCTGGCCCACGATCATCTCGGCCGAATCCATCCTCGTGGCCTTCCTATTCTCGCTGGCGGTGGGGCTGTTCTTCGGCCTATATCCCGCAAGAAAGGCCGCGCGGCTCAACCCCATCGAAGCCTTGCGCTACGAATAGAGGATGACGGCTGGGCTGACGGAGGGCGGCGGAGGCACGCGGCCTCTCGCTTCAGCGCCTCTCGCGGCACCGGGGACCCGTTGCTCTCGTATTGCGACGGGTGAGCACGGCGCTCAGGAGCGGAAGCCTTCCGGTATTCCATCACCCGCAACGCGGGTATCCGAGTGGTCTGTGACCACGGTGCGGTAGTCAGTACCGGCTTTCCTTTTCCTGACGCCGGGTGGGTTCCCCGCCGCTTCGGCGAAGTTCGCTTGGAGTCCTGGCACACTCTAGTGGGATATGTTATGGGGTCGGGCCTCACTGTTTTTCTGCTACGCACACCAGTACGGCGAGCCCACAATGCCACACTAGCCGCCGTCCCGACGGACATGATGGTAGGATGTCATGGATTGTTGCTGCAACCTAATCCGGACACTGGCTTGCCTCGGCACGCTTGATGCGGTAGAGTCCATCCTGTCTAGAGATCT
>CAYJUP010000067.1:6195-9848 GCA_964373365.1 uncultured Nitrospiraceae bacterium | reverse complement strand
GAGCACATTCTGATCGGGCGCGCTCTGGGAGCACGGGGATCGTCTCAGTCGCCTCGTTCTCCTTTTTCAGCATCCTGCTACGGATGAGCTTCGCGCCAGTTGCGGCCGACGCCCAAATCCACCTTCAGCGGCACCGAGAGCCCTAGGCGCACACCCGTTTGCTCCATCTCGGATTGCACCAGTGTTTTGGCCCGCTCCACATCCTTCTCCGGCGTCTCGAAGATCAACTCGTCGTGCACCTGTAAGATAATCTTTGTCTCTGGCAGCTCGGTGTGCAGCCGGCGGCTCACCGCGATCATGGCCACCTTGATCAAGTCCGCCGCCGAACCCTGAATCGGGCTGTTCACCGCCATCCGCTCGCCGAAGCCGCGCTGCGTGGGATCGGAGCTTTGCAGTTCCGGGATCGGCCGGCGGCGGCCCAGGATTGTCGTCACGTAGCCGTGCCGCTTGGCGCCTTCGATCGTCTTGTCGAGGAAGGCCTTCACGCCCGCGTACCGTTCAAAATACGCGTCGATGTATTTCTTCGCTTCCTGCTGCGAGACGCCGATGTTCTGGGAGAGCCCGAACGGGCTGATGCCATAGACGATCCCGAAGACCACGGTCTTGGCCGCGCGCCGCATTTCCTTGGTAATCAGCTCGGGTGACAGCTTGAAAATCTCCGCGGCTGTCGCCGTGTGGATGTCTTCGCCCCGCTCGAACACCTTCACCAGCCGTTCGTCCCGCGAGAGGTGCGCTAGAATGCGCGGCTCGATCTGGCTGTAGTCGGCGCAGAGCAGCGTGTGGCCTTTGGATGCGACAAAGGCCTCGCGAATGCGGAGCCCGTACTCGCCCTTCACGGGAATGTTCTGGAGATTCGGCTCGGTGGAGGAGAGCCGCCCGGTGGCCGCCACGGTCTGGTTCAGCGACGTGTGCAGCCGTCCGGTCTCTGGGTTCACGAGCTCAGGCAGCGCGTCCACGTAAGTGGACTTGAGCTTGCTGAGGCTCCGGTAATTCAGAATCTGCGCCGGCAACTCGTGCTGGGTCGCTAACTGAGTGAGTGTGTCTTCATCGGTCGAGTAGCCGGTCTTGGTCTTCCGAATGGGCTTGAGCCCCAGCTTGTCGAACAGGACAGTCGCAAGTTGTTTAGGCGAGTTGATGTTGAACTCCTGCCCGGCTAGACGCGCGATCCCCTCCATCATGCGGTCCAGCTCCCGCTCCAGTTCCTTGCTGAGCACCTCCAGCGCCCTTACGTCTAGGCCGAACCCGTTCCTCTCTATTTCAACCAGCACCGGCACCAGCGGCATCTCCACGTCGTCGAACAGGCGGAGACTGCCCTGCTCCTCCAGCCGTGCTTTCAACACCGGCATTAGCCGGATTATCACTGCGGCTGCTTCAGCAGCCTTGGCCACCGCAGCCGCATCGGCAGCTTTGGTAGCCGCAGCCGATCCGGCCTTTTCGAAGAGATCCTTCGGAGGATCCGCCGTCTGTTCTGCTTCTCCAGCCCTTAAGTGGTACCCCAGCGCATCCAGCGCAACTGCCTCCAGCGTATGGCCGCGCCGGTTGGGGTTCAGCAGGTACGCGGCGATCATCGTGTCGAACCACGGCGGGGCGACGTCCGCCCCCGCGCGGTGCAACGCCAGCAGGGCCGGCTTCAGATCATGCGCCGCCTTGACGACCTTCTGGTTCTGCAGCAGTTCAGCCAGTGAACCGACCAGCCGCGGCGCGAAGACGGTTTTGCCGCTTGGCGCGCTGAGCGCCAGCCCATCCAGGTCGGCACCGACTCCGGCCGTACCGGCCAGCCCGACGTGGAGGCCCACCGTCCCTTCCTTTATTACGCTCTCCGCGAACCGCTTGGCCGCCTTTTCGTCCCGGATTGTTTCGACATTGGCTCCCAGTACCGGGCTTTCTGCTGCACTTGCCGCTGTCGGCTGGACCGCCTTGAGCAGCGTCGGAAATTCCAGCTCCCGCAGCAGGGCGACGAGGGATTCCGTGTGCGGCGGTTTCACCGCGAACCGATCCGGCTCGAATTCGACGGGACTGTTCATCTCGATGGTCGCCAGCCGTTTGCTGAGGCGGGCATTGTCGGCTTGCTCAGTCAGCAGCGTTCTGGTCTTTGGCGCCGCCACTTCGTCCACACGCCGGAGCAATTCTTCAATCGTCCCGAACTGCTCGATCAGCTTGGTGGCCGTCTTCTCTCCGATCCCCTTCACGCCGGGAATGTTGTCCGTGGCGTCGCCCATCAGTCCCATGATCTCGACCACCCGCGCCGGCTCCACGCCGAACCGCTCGCGGCATTCCGCTTCGCCGACCCACTTGTCCTTGACCGGATCGTAGAGGCGCACCGCCGGGGTCAGGAGCTGGTACATGTCCTTGTCGCTGGTGACGATGACCACGTCGCAGCCTGCCGCCTCTGCCTGACGGGCCAAGGTTCCAATCAGATCATCGGCTTCATAACCGGCCCGGCGCACTGCCGGAATCCCAAACGCTTCGACCACCCGATGAATGTACGGAATCTGCGCCTGCATGCCTTCGGGCATAGGGGGACGGTGGGCCTTGTACTCCTTGAACTCCTCATGGCGGAGGGTCGGGCCTTTTTCATCAAACGCGACCGCGAGGCAGTCCGGCCGACTCTCGCGCAGGATCTTCATGAGCATTGTCGTGAAGCCGTACACGGCGTTGGTCTGAAGCCCTTTGGAATTCGAGAGCGCGGGGAGCGCAAAGAAGGCGCGGTACACGTAGGCGCTGCCGTCAATGAGGTAGAGGGTCTTGCGCGGGGTCGGCATGGCGCTCCCAAACTTTTACCCTTTTACTTTTCCCTTTTGAATCCTATGCCATGGTCAACGGCGGGCGGCCGAATTTATGTCGCAGCTTGTTGATCGTCTTCAGCACGGCGGGCAGGCCGATGAGCCTGCTCTCCAAATGGCGCTTGCCGGGAAAGTCCATCAGCGAGATGCCGATGAGCATCGTCAAAACGCCCTGACCGGGGAGGAAGAGCATGGCAAGCCCGGCCAGGAGAAAGACGACCCCCACCACGTTCTTCAGCACCAGCCCGATCCACCGGAGCACCGGATGGTGCTTTTGCATCCACGTTCGGGGATAGCGCTCATCGAAGTACTGCGGAGGCAGTCTGATCAGGACGAACGGGATGGCGATCAAGCTACCGACGAAGCCGACGATTGAGAGCACGAACAGGCTGAGTAGAACTTCCTTGGAGAGGAGGACCTCCATCGCGCCGGCATCCTAGCATGTGAGCAGGGAGCAGACAAGGAGGCCAGGGTGCTTCCGTCCTTTTGACTTTTTACTTTTTC
Source organism: uncultured Nitrospiraceae bacterium (assembly GCA_964373365.1). Lineage (GTDB taxonomy): Bacteria > Nitrospirota > Nitrospiria > Nitrospirales > Nitrospiraceae > CAYJUP01. Next base: position 6,561 of record CAYJUP010000067.1, on the reverse strand, counting down.
CCTTTGCCTTGACGGTCGGGCTATAATCCGGCGCATGAGGCCGCGCGCGATGACTCCACTCGTCTTGACCGGTGAGGATCTGACCTTGCCCGCGTTTTACGACGTCGTGTTGGGCGGACGGCCGGTCCGACTCTCTCCCATCGCCAAAAGACGGATGACAGCGGCCTATGAGGTGATCCGGCGGGTGGTGGCCCGAACCGATCCGGTGTACGGCGTGACCACGGGATTCGGGAAGCTGGCCGATCAACGGATCTCTTCGTCCGACATCAAGCAACTGCAACTGAATTTGGTCCGCAGCCATGCCGCCGGCGTGGGCGAGCCGCTGACGCGCGAGGAAACGCGGGGGGTCCTGCTGCTGCGGGCCAA
>CAYJUP010000067.1:0-6095 GCA_964373365.1 uncultured Nitrospiraceae bacterium | reverse complement strand
AGCCCCTACACTTGGAAGCCAAGGAGGGGTTGTCGCTCGTCAACGGGACCCAGGCGATGCTCTCGCTGGGGCTCTTGGCGCTCGGCCGATGCAGATTCCTGGTTGATGCGGCCGACGTCGCCGGGGCGCTCTCCCTGGAAGCGCTCAAGGGAACCCCGGTTGCCTTCGACCCTCGCATTCACCGTCTTCGTCCCTACCTGGGTCAGGTGTCGGTCGCGGCCAATCTGCGCGCGCTGCTTGCCGGCAGCGAGATTCGGGCCTCGCACCTGAAATGTCCGCGCGTGCAGGACGCCTACAGTCTGCGGTGCATGCCGCAGGTCCACGGGGCGGTCCGCGACGCGCTGGATTACGTCCGGAACACGCTGAGCGTCGAAATGAACAGCGTCACCGACAACCCGATCGTGTTCCCGGATCGGGATGAGGTGCTCTCGGGCGGCAACTTCCACGGGCAGCCGCTCGGCCTGGCGCTGGACCATCTGGCCATCGCGATGACGGAGCTGGCCAGCATCTCCGAACGCCGGATCGAGCGCTTGATCAATCCCGAATACGGGGACCTCCCGCCGTTTCTCAGCCCGCACCCGGGATTGAACTCGGGCTTCATGCTGGCGCAGGTCACGGCGGCGGCGCTGGCGTCCGAAAACAAGGTGTTCTCCCACCCGGCTTCGGTAGATTCCATTCCGACCTCGGGCAATCAGGAGGACCACGTCAGCATGGGCATGGGGTCGGCCCTCAAACTCAAGCAGATCCTGTTCAACACGGAGTACATTCTGGCCATCGAGCTGCTCTGCGCCGCCCAAGGGGTGGACTTTCACCGCCCCTTGCAAGCAGGAGCCGGCAGCCGTCGGACCCTGCGGTTGATCCGCCGGCAGGTTCCCCGACTGGATCAAGACCGCGTGCTGGCGCCGGACATCGAACGGGTTCGCGCAATACTGGCCAGCGGAGCGTTCACCGTCGTCCTTTCCACGTCCCGACATGCACAGAGGAGCTTGTCATGAACCCTTTTTCTTGCCGTCGCTCTCGGCATATCCGGGCAACTCTCGCAGGGCTGGTCCCATTCATCACCGTCGCCGTGCTCGCCGACCTCCCGTGGGTCGTCCCTGCCACTGCAGCCGAACCATCTTCCCCGCCGACCGCGTCGGGCCCCGCCAGCGAAGAACTGCAGGTCCAGGTCACAAAAAAGGGTCTCGGAAAGGAGGTCTCCATCACAAAGGGCAACAAGGAATGGTTCATGATGATCGAGGTCACCGCCGATAATACGGTCGTCGTCCGCCAAGAAAAAGAAAACGAGACCTTCCTCCTCGACGAGAGCGAAAACCACGACCGCGCCATGACCCAGGGCGAGGTCGACGCCGCGATCGACGCGTTCATCAACAGCGTCAAGACGCGGACGAAACGCAAGTGAACATGCCCATCCGAGCTCCACGCGGCACGACCCTGACCTGCAAAGGCTGGCCCCAGGAAGCCGCCCTCCGCATGTTGATGAACAATCTGGATGAGGAGGTGGCCGAGAACCCTCGCGAGCTGATCGTCTACGGCGGGGCGGGAAAGGCGGCGCGAAATTGGGACGCGTACGCCGCCATCGTCCGTGAGCTGACCGCGCTGGAGGGAGATCAGACGCTGCTCGTCCAGTCAGGGAAACCGGTGGGTGTCCTCAAGACCCACGCGTTCGCGCCACGCGTGCTGATCGCCAACTCGAACCTGGTCGGACACTGGGCCACGTGGGACGAATTTCGCCGGCTGGAAGCGCTCGGGTTGATCATGTACGGACAGATGACCGCGGGATCCTGGATGTACATCGGCACCCAGGGGATCGTGCAGGGGACCTTTGAAACGTTTGCGGCCGCCGCCACGCGGCACTTCGGCGGCGATCTGGCCGGGCGGTTCGTCCTCACCGGCGGCATGGGCGGCATGGGGGGCGCCCAGCCCCTGGCCGCCACGATGAACGGGGCGGCCCTCCTGTGCGTCGAGGTGGACGCGGCCAGGATCGAACGACGGATCAAGACCCGCTACTGCGACAGGATGACCGCTTCGTTGGATGAGGCGCTGCAGTGGGTCCTGACAGCGAAGGCGAACCGGCAGGCCCTGTCGGTCGGGCTGGTCGGCAATTGTGCCACGGTGCTTTCGGAACTGGTTCGGCGCCGGGTGGTCCCGGACCTTGTGACGGATCAGACCTCCGCGCACGATCCCCTCAACGGCTATATCCCCGCCGGCCTGTCGCTGGAAGACGCCGCTCAACTTCGCAAGAAGAGCCCCTCCGAATACGTAGACCGCGCGATGGATTCGATCGCCGCCCATGTCAGGGCGATGGTGGCGTTCCAGAAAGCCGGGTCGGTCGTGTTCGACTACGGGAATAACATCCGGACCATGGCCTACCAGCACGGGGTGCAAGACGCCTTTACCTTTCCCGGCTTCGTGCCGGCGTACATCCGGCCGCTCTTTTGCGAGGGACGGGGGCCGTTCCGCTGGGTGGCTCTTTCCGGCGACCCTTCCGACATCGCCGCCACCGATGACGCCGCGCTCAAGCTATTTCCGGAGAACCGCTCGCTGCAGCGCTGGATCCCGCTCGCGCGGGAGCGGGTCCAATTTCAGGGGCTGCCGGCCCGCATCTGCTGGTTAGGCTACGGGGAACGGGCAGCCATGGGCCTGCGGATCAACGAGCTGGTGAGCAAGGGGACAGTCAAGGCGCCGGTGGTCATCGGACGGGATCACCTGGATGCCGGCTCGGTCGCCTCTCCCTACCGGGAGACCGAGGCCATGCGCGACGGCAGCGACGCGATCGCGGACTGGCCGATTCTGAATGCGCTGCTCAATACCGCCTCCGGCGCCAGTTGGGTGTCGTTTCATCACGGCGGCGGGGTCGGCATCGGGTATTCCCTGCATGCAGGGCAGGTGGTCGTGGCCGAGGGAACGCGGGAGGCTGCGACACGCCTTGAGCGTGTGCTGACGAACGACCCGGCCCTCGGCATCCTGAGGCATGCCGACGCCGGCTATCCCGAGGCGGTCGCGGCCGCGAGCCGCCAGGGACTCCGCCTCCCACTGCCCTAGCCCGGGCTCACTCGCTTGTCACAACGGCAATGGGGACGGTATAATCCCCTGCCGTCCAGAAGCGGCCCATGCCCCCTCCAAGTGGAGCAGCCGTGAAACCAAAACCCAGGTTCGTGATCTTCGCCCACAACGCGACCTACGACAAGTTCCACCAAGTGGCCACGCTCGGCCTGACCGCCGCCGCCATGGGTAAGGACGTGATCGTCATCCTGCTGTTCTGGACCATCAAGAAGCTGGCAGAAGGAAAGATTGACGTGGTGGACTTCCCGCCGGAGTACAAGGAGTCCGCCAAGGAGGTGAGTCGCCTCCTGAAAGAAAAGAAGGTGCCTCGGATTTCTGAGATGTTCAAAGAAGCCCGGGCGGTGGGTCACTTCCGGTTGATCGCCTGCAGCGCCGGCCTTGAATACATGGGTGTGGACGCTGAGGCGGTCGCCAAGAATGTGGACGAGGTGCTGGGGCTTCCGGCCATCATCTCATTGACGGCCGGCGCCGAAACCACGCTCTTTATCTGAAGACGTTATACGTTAATCGTTAACCGTGAAACGGGGCAGATCCCTGAACTAAGTTCTCTTCCGGTTAACGTTGAACGATTCACGTTTAACGAGACCTGACAACTCCGACACGATCGCAGTACCTCGCCAGTTTGCAGCGGCTGCAGTGCGGCGACACCGGCTGGCACACGTTCTGGCCAAAGGGCACTAAGAGATCATTGAAGGTGATCCAGTACCGGTGTGGCAACTTGCGACGCAAGGCCTGCTCGGTATGCTCCGGAGTTTGCGTTTTGACGTATCCCCACCGATTGCTGATTCGATGCACATGGACATCCACGCAGATCCCCGGCTTCCCAAACCCCACCGTGACCACGAGGTTGGCGGTTTTACGTCCGACACCTTGAAGGGTCAGAAGTTCCTCGATCGAGTCAGGGACTCGGCCACCATACTCGGTCAGAAGACGCCGACAGATCTCCCGTATTTGTTTGGCTTTGGTCCGATAGAAGCCCACAGGGTAAATCGCCGTCTCGATGCGGCGTCGGGAGAGCCGCAGCATGGAGGAGGGGGTGGACGCTAAGGCGAACAGTCGTCGGCTCGCCTCGGTGGTCGTGCGGTCCTTGGTTCGGAGGCTGAGCACGCAGGCGATCAAGATCCGGAACGGGTCGCGTGACTCCTTCGCGACCACTCCGACCACAGGCTCCTGCCACTGACGTACCTCCCGTCTGAGGATACGGAGGGCGGCATGGATGTCGGAGTCACGCATCGGGGAGCCGAACGGAGCGCGGTGCTTAGAGAGAAGGGCGGGAACGGAACATGCGGCTAGGACCGATCATTCCATCCGATGCTTGGCAAGCCATTTCAGGCGACGACGTTGGGCCTCGCGCTGTTTGGCCTTTTTCCTGACGCTGGGTTTCTCGTAAAAACGACGCCGTTTTAGCTCGCGGAACAGACCTTCCCCGGCCAGCTTCTTCTTGGCCACCTTCAGGGCTTTTTCCACGTTGTTGTTAAAAACTTTAATTTCCATTATGCTCCAGTTTCCGTCCTAAATCTTCCACGACTTTCCTTCCGAATGGGTAGCGAGAACTACGCGTATCCAACAACCGGGGTGGGAGTGTATCACAGCCCTTTGAGTTCCACAAGGCTCTGCTTGATGGCCTTGATTCGTGAAGCAATTTCATCGTTAAATCGTTGATTTTTTAGTGATTTCAAGTTTGTCCTGACGTTTTCCAGTCCGCCCTCGATCGCAGCCAATGCCAGCAGGAGGCCGACCTTGAGATCAGAGGCAACCGCGGGCTTGGGTTGCTGGACCAGCGTACGCAACAAGGCAGCCGCTTCGCTCGCCAGGGCGGCGGTCTCGAGCGGCACTTCTGTCGCGACCCGCAGGCTGGTCGAGACCGCCTCCAACCTGGCGGGGTCCGTCTTCGGCAGCCGGTAGGCCCGCACCACGCCCGCGTACGCATCAGCGTCAGCCTGCACAAGACCCCGGAGCTTCTCGCGCAGGTCCATGAGACGCCTCTCCGCGGACCCAAGATCAGGGGTGCCTGCAGGGGCCTTCGCCGAGATACCCGACGGCTGCTTCTCCGTAGCGTGCCCCTCGATCCGACACGCCATCACACCCAACGCAGCCGCCAGCGCGCCCGCTAAGGCGGCGACACTGCCGCCCCCCGGCGTCGGAGTTCCGGCCGAGACCGCGTCCAAAAAAACGGAGACGGACGCGGCTAAATCGCCCGGATCCGCGGCGGAGGGAACCTCGTCGCGAGTCCGAGCTTCGCGGGCCTGGGCTTCACGAGCTAACACCATCTCCAGGCGGGTTTCCAGAACCTGAGTCGGATCGAAGCGTTCTAACTTGAGGAAGGACTCCGAGGCCTGCATGAGAGCCCGATGAGGGATCAACCCGATCACCTCGCTGCCGGAGACTTGCACCCCACGCTGGTCGGCCTCGCGCCTCACCGCCTCGAACGCCACGTGGATCGGCGTCTTTTCGAAGTTCGTCAGGTTCATCGAGACCTGCACCAGACGGCGGCTCGTAAGCGTCACCCCCATGGCTTTCACGCACGGTAGCCCACCGCTCGAAAAACGAACCTTCTTCGCAATGGCGTTGGCCACGGCCAGATCATCCGATTGCAAATTGACGTTGTACGCGATGAGCGGCGGTCGCGCCCCCACGACCGTCGCCCCAGCCGTCGGATGAAGCTTCTGAGGACCGAAATCGGGGGCCCACACAGGATCGGCTTCCATCCGGCCGGCAAGCCCCTCCAATCCTCCCTTTCGTATCGCTTCCAGATTCGCGCGGTCCGGATGGGACGCGGCCTGCTCGTACAGGAAAACCGGAATGTTCAACTCGCGCCCGATTCGCTCCCCTACCCGTCCAGCCAGCGCGACGCAGTCCTCCATCGCTACGCCCCGGATCGGAACGAACGGCACCACATCCGTCGCGCCCACGCGTGGATGCCCGCCCTGATGCACCCGGAGATCGATCAGGCCGGCGGCCGCACGAGCGGCCTGAAACGCCGCTTCGCCCACCGCCTCCGGCGCTCCCACAAACGTGAGCACCGCTCG
>CAYJUP010000066.1:0-10039 GCA_964373365.1 uncultured Nitrospiraceae bacterium | reverse complement strand
AAGAAGCCCAGCACCGGGAGCAGTATCAGGACGTGCGCGTACGCATGCGGCGTTAAAAAGGTGACCGGCAGCATCACGAGGCTGCCTGCGCACATCAGACCGAAAATGGGCCGGCGTCCGAACCGGTCAGCCAGGGGGCCGAAGCTGAGATAGCCTACCAGGGCCCCAAGATTGAGCGCCATGATCGCATAGCTCACGTAAGCCGACAGCGCAGCTCGGTCCAGCCCTTGCAGATCCGGTAGCGCCCTGACGAGAGTGGGCGTCCAGTTGGTGGCGCCCCAGAGTCCGAACACTGCCACAAAAGCCAGTACTGAGCCAACCACAGTGTGGCGGCGCAGGCCGCCCTGGAACAGTTCCGGGAGCTTCATCCGTCGGACCGAGCCGGACTGCAGCTCTTGCGCGCGAACCTTTACCCACCGCTCCGGTTCCTTCACCCACAAGCGGACCATCAGGGCCACGAGAGCCGGCAGCACTCCCACCAGGAACAACACCCGCCAGCCGTATCCTCGCAAGAGCAGGTTCACTGAAGCTGCGAGGAAGAAACCCGCAGCCCAGGCCGATTGTAGGATTCCGGCCGCCTTGGCGCGTTTCTCCTCAGGCCAGACCTCCGCCACGATCGTCGCTCCGGCAGCCCATTCTCCGCCGATACCCAACGCCGTCACGAACCGATAGATCGCCAGATGCCACCAGGTTTGGGACAGCGCCGCCAGGCCGGTGAACACGGCATAGATGAGGATGGTGATGATCAGCGTCTTGGTCCGTCCGAGATAGTCGGCCACCACCCCGAACAGCACGCCGCCGATGGCCCAGCCGACCAGGAAAATCGAGAAGATGATCCCGCCGTACCATCCGATCACCTCCGGGCCGATGACCTCATGACTCACCCGCCCACTCGCGGCAGAAGCGCTGAGCAGGTCTTCCAGCGCCGGATGCAGGACGATGGCATAGATCGTCGCGTCCATGGAATCGAAGACCCACCCCAGCCAAGCCACAAGCAGCACGAGCCATTGATACGGAGTGATCCCTTCGCGCCAGGAAGTTGGGTTCACGATACGGTCCTTGGGCACAATGAGGCGCAAGGCTAGGGAGGTTTCGAGTGGGTGTCAAGAACAGTTTGCGCGCAGCGCCCTGTTCGCTGCGCCGGGAACGCATGATGATAGGCACCGGCATTGCCCTTGCGTGTTGCCGTCCACAGCACCCGATGTTATAGTCCGGCCTGGATTATTCATGAATAACCCGGGCTAACGCAATATGGCCGGACTTGACTATTACGAGACGCTCGGCGTCTCGCGGGAAGCCACCGACGAGGAGATCAAGAAAGCCTACCGGAAGCTGGTTTTTCAGTATCATCCGGACCGAAATCCGAACAACAAGGCCGCCGAGTCGAAGATCCGCGAGGTCAATGCCGCCTACGAGGTCATCGGTGATCCGGAGAATCGGAAGAGTTACGAACGCTTGCGCTTCGGCGCCTATGAACTCAGAGAAGCGCCGCCCGATCCAGCCGTTATCCTCGAAGAGATGGAGAATAAGCTGTACGACGAGGGACGGAAGGAGGTGTTCGCAGTTCTGGTCCAGGATGTCAAGCGAATCAAGGTGGAATTGGCTCTGGTCAGGGAGCGGACGGTTGCACAGCAGGGCTACGATGCCTTTAAGGACGGCATCGTAACAGCGCGCGCCGCGCAGGTGATGCACGAGCTCGTGACTCCCGAGATGGAAAGCAGGAAAAAGCGGCTGCTGGACGTGGCCCTACAGATGATGGTGTCCCAGCGTGTCGTCGAGAAAGATGAGGTCGAGAGAGTCCAAGACGTGAAGGAACGTCTCAGGGAATCCTTTCAGCGCGGTCGCCTCTACGGGTTCCGGGACGCGCTGGAGCTGTTCTATGCGAGGCGGTGAATCGCGTGAACCGTTAACCGTTAATCGTTAACCGTGAGAGGTGAGCCGCTGCAACCCACCTCCCTTGCGTTTAACGTTTCACGATTAACGAATAACGTTCGTCAGCGGGCTAGCGGCCCGCTGACGAATCGGCCCGCCTGCATGACCCCGGCAATCCGATCCCGGTTCTGAAGGAGACCGATCTGCTTGAGCGGATTGCCGTTCACAATCACCAAGTCCGCCAGTTTGCCTGTCTCGATGGTGCCGACCGATTGGTGAATGCCCAGTAACGTGGCGGCTGACGCCGTGGCGGTCACGATGGCTTCCATCGGACTCATGCCCAGGGCGACCATCCGCTCAAGTTCCTGCGCGTTCTCCCCGTGATGGTTGAACGGGGTCCCGGCGTCGGTGCCGAGCGCGATCGGGATGCCGCCGCGGTAGGCTTTCTTGAAGCTGGCTTCGTGCCGGGCCCGCAACGTCCGAGCCTTGGTGACCACCGACTCCGGGATTCCGCAGGCCGGGCCGCGGTCGGCGGCGGTGGCGAGCGCCGACAGCGTGGGAACCATGAAGACGCCGTGCTCGCGCATGAGGGCGGCCGCCTCGTCATCCATTAAGGTGGCGTGCTCGATCGAATGCGCGCCGGCCCGAATCGCGTTCTTCATCCCCTCGGCGCCGTGGGCATGGGCGGCCACCCGCCGACCGGCGCTACGGGCTTCAGCCATGCCGGCCGCCAACTCCTCGGGAGTCATCTGCGCGCGCTCCGGCGAGGTGCCCGGCGTAAGGACCCCCCCGGTGGCGATGAACTTGATGACCTCCGCCCCGGCGGCCAATTGCTCCCGGACCGCTTCCACCACCTTCACCGGGCCATCGGCTTCGCGACCGATGAAGCGGGCGTGGCCGCCGGTCATGCAGATCGCGAGGCCGGCCGCCAGAATGCGGGGCCCCGGCAGGAGCCCCGACTCAATAGCCCGTTTGAGGGCGAAGATGGAATGGTCCCGGAACCCGAGATCGCGCACCGTCGTGAAGCCGGATTCAAGAGTCACGCGGGCCGATCGGCTTGCCTTGAGCAGCGTGAACGCCGGGTCCTCTTCCCGGAGCGTGTGCACCACATCCGCCTCGCCGCCTAGGCAGAGGTGAACATGGCAATCGATCAGTCCCGGCAGTATGGTCATCCCGCGGCCGTCGATCTTCACTGTCCCACGCGGGAGAGGGACCTCCTCCTCTTCACCGACCGCAGCGATGCGGTCCTCCTGAATCAGAAGCGTCGCCCGTTCGCGCGCGCGTCCGAGACCGTCGATCACCCGCGCTTGTCGAATGGCCAGCTGCATGCTCATGTTCTCGCCCGCTGTCTCGCCCTGACAGGTGGCTAGTTGACACTACCACAGGGCGCTTGAACACCGCACCTGAGAATTGCCGCGGACCGGCTTGCGCCGACAGTTCTAGCCGTTTCTTGACATGGGGCTTTAATCGGCTACTATGGAGTAACGGTGAAGGTGCGTCATGCCGACCATCCCCAAGAGTGCCGACGACATCGCCCGGCGGATCGCCCGTCTCCAACGGGAGGTGGAGGCGGCGCGCCGCATCAGCCAGACTCTTTCGCAGCACATCGAGGTGGACGAGTTGGTTGAGGAAGCTCTCCGCACCGCCCTGGAGGTGGTCGGGGCGGAGGCCGGGTCCGTGTTGCTGGCCGATCCGACTTCCAAACAACTGGTATTCCGCCACGTGATCGGGGGGAAGGCGGAGCTGCTTCGTGGAACGACGATTCCCTGGGACCAGGGTATCGCCGGCGCGGTCTTTACGTCCGGGGAGCCGCAGGTCATCAGCGACGTCACGCAGGATCGCCGCCACCTGGCGCGCATCGACAAGAGCACCGGCTACACGACCCGTGACATGGTTTCTTTGCCGCTGAAGCGGTGGGAGGGGAAGCCGATCGGGGTGCTCGAAGTGCTCAACAAGCGCGGAGGTCGGCTCGGGGACGATGATCTTGCCATCCTGACCATCATCTCAGCTATTGCGGCGGCAGCGATCCAGCAGGCGCGGCTGTTCGAGAAGACCAAGCTTGCCGAGATGGTCCGCTTGTTGGGCGACATCGGCCACGATGTCAAAAACCTGCTCACGCCGGTGGTCTGCGGCCTCGGGCTCTTGGACTCCCAGATCGACGGGTTCTTTGACAGCTTGCCGGCGGCGGAGGTCAGCAAGGCACAAAAGACCCGCGAGCTATGCGACGAGGTGATCGGCCTCCTGAAGGTCAATGCCCGCCGCATTCAGGATCGGGTGAAGGAGATGTCGGACTGCGTGAAGGGTCTGAGCGCGCCTCCGCAGTTCGCATCCTGTGAAGTGGCGAGCGTGGTGCGCAGCGTCCTGGAGGCCCTGCGCCTCTTCGCGGAGGAGAAAGGAATCTCTCTGCGAAGCGAAGGGATCGAGGCCTTGCCGCCGCTCATGGCGGATGAACGCCGGCTCTACATCGTCTTTTACAACCTGGTCAACAACGCCGTCTCTGAAGTGCCATCCGGCGGTTCCGTTACCGTTCGGGGCCGAACGGAGCCGGCTGCCGGCGTTGTGCTTCTGTCGGTGGCCGACACCGGTCGGGGCATGCCGCCCGAAGTCCGCGATAGCCTCTTCACCGCTCGCGCCATCAGCCGCAAGCTCGGCGGCACCGGTCTTGGGACAAAGATCGTGAAGGACGTGGTGGACTCGCATGGCGGGCAGATCACCGTCGAGAGCGAGGAGGGAGTGGGCACCACCTTCCACATTCGCCTTCCCCTGCACCCGCCCCAGGCGGGGCGGGGCTAGCCGCGTGGGACGCAATCCCTGGTGAACGCAGCACCCTATTGATTGAGCGGGATCGTGATGATGATGCCCCCCATGACATCGTTCAGCGTGTAGTCCCGCCTCGGGCTGTTGGGGTGTTTATTGTGACACTCGGCGCAGGCGTGGGCCACGGCCAGGTCGGCGTAGATCGCTTGGAAGTACTTCTCCCGTCCGGTCCGGACGAATCCGGTAAACGGACGATCCGGATTCTTGACAACCGCCTCCAGACCCTTTCGCTCGAAATCCGACTGCGGATTGTTCCAGACGTAGATGGGCCACAAGCTCGCCAGCCGGTACTTGATGCCGCTGCCTTGTTCTGCCACCAGTCGGCCAGTGTCCATCAGGAACTGGGCCGGCAGGGGCAAGGCGTTCTCCTGTCGCCAGTGTTCTGCCGCTTGAACGATGCCTTTCTCCTGCATCGTGTCCACGACGTTCGTCGCATACACCGTCCGGTTCGCCTGAATGACCGCATGCACGTACTCAGCGACCTTCTCCGGAGGGATGGTGACCGGCTTGTCGGCCCCTTTCAGCAGTGCCCAGATGCCCCAGGACCCTATCCCTGCCGCGATGGCCAGAAGGACGAACACAGTTCCCCAGATAACGGATCGTTTCATGATGGTGGTAGGTTTCCCTTTTCTTCTTCAGGACTATGGAACGATCTCCACTCTACTCCACTGGAGGGTGCCATGACAGACTCCTAGACGGAGACCCGCCGGCCCTGACCCACGTAGATCTGTGAGGCAGGTTTCAGGGCGATCCCGGGCTGGGTAATCCATTTGCAACGAAGGAAAATTTTCTCCAGAGCGTTGAGGAGGGTCAACACGTTGGCTCGTGTCGAGGACTCGCCCATCAGCCCGATCCGCCAGGCTTTTCCCTGGAGGACACCGAGGCCGCCGCCGATCTCGATGCCGAACTCTTGCAGAAGCTCCGCTCTGATCGGAGCATCCTGGACCTGGGCCGGCAACGTGACGCAGTGCAGGGTCGTCAGCCGATGTCCTTCCTCAGCAAACGGCGTCAGGCCAAGCGCGCCGAGGCCGGTCATCAGCGCGTCGCTATTCAAACGGTGTCGCGCGAAACGAACCTCCAGTCCCTCATCCAGAACGAGGCGCAACGCTTCGCGCAAGGCGTAGAGCATGGAGATCGGCGCAGTGTGATGGTACGCCCGCTTCGACTCCGCCCAATAGTCCGCGATGAGCGACAGGTCCAGGTACCAACTCTGGCAGGGCGTCTTTCGACGCCGAATCGCCTCCAGGGCGCGGTCGCTGAGGGTGACCGGGGCAAGGCCGGGCGGACAGCTCAGGCACTTCTGGGTTCCGCTGTAGCAGGCATCGATCCCCCAGCCGTCCACTTCCAAGGGCAGACCGCCCAAGGAGGTGACCGCGTCAACAATGAACAGCGCGCTGTGCTGTCGGCAGAGCGTCCCGATTTGTTCCAACGGCTGGTGGACTCCCGTGGACGTCTCGGCATGGACGAGGGCGACCGCTTTCACCGGGTAAAACCGGGCGAGCGCTTTCTGAATCGCATCCGGCTCGACGATCCGGCCCCAGGGCGCTTCCACGTGAATCGGTCTGCCGCCGCACCGTTCCACGATGGTGAGCATTCTGGCTCCGAACACCCCGTTGATGCCGACGATCACCCGATCGCCGGGCTCGACCAGGTTCACGAGCACGGCTTCCATGCCGGCCGAGCCGGTCCCGGAGACCGCAATCGTGAAGGTATTGCCGGTCCGGAAGACGTCTCGGAGCATCCGCTGGATCTCATCCATCAGTCTGAGGAACGCGGGATCCAGATGGCCGAGCAAGCGAGAGGCCATGGCGCGCAACACGCGCGGGTGGACCATGCTTGGGCCTGGCCCCAGGAGCAAGCGTTGCGGGGGAGCCAGTTCACCGAAACGTTCAGCCATGATGGGCTCTAAACGTGGTTAGGCCCGTTGAGTCCATTAGTCCCGTGAACGGACTAAACTGACGAAACGGACGGAACGATCTTCAGCTCAGCCTCAACCTGCGTTTAGCATTGGAACGCGGCCAGTATACCGATTCGCATCCATTCGCGCCACCGGCTTCCGTTATTCCACGCATCGCACATGCCGTGCTATACTCCCGCGCGCTCGGAGGCTTCAGTGCAGCAGCCGGTGTCCAACGAGGGCGAATCCTTGTCCTCTCCGCTCGAGGAAGGCGTTCACGTGGACTCCATCCCGCGCGCGCCGCACTTTTCACCCCTCCTGACGATCCTCTCCGCGATTGTCCTGCTGGCCGCCCTCGCGTTGTTCGGATGGCTCCAGTTCACCGTGCCTCGCCTGGAACGGGTCGCGTCGCCGGACCGCGCGCTGGCGCTGATGGTCAGCCGCATGATGGACCTGGAAGATGCCCTCAAACAGGCGCCGGCCTGGGAGCGGTTGTTGTACGAAGTGACGTCCGGCGGGAGCGTCAATGAGTTGGCGCAAGCAATTTCCTGGTATGAGGAACTCGCCGCGTCTTCGCGGGATCCCCTCGTCCACCTGTACCGTGCCATCCTGGAGGCGGAAGCCGGTCGACTGGAAGAAATCCGGCAGAGGACTGATGAATGGGAACACCGGCCAGATCCCTTTCCATCTTTCGCGCGGCTGATCAGTGCGGGCTATCTGGAGCCGAGGCTGGATCGAGCCTTAGAGCTGGGGCTCCAGGCAAGGCTGGCGGAGGCGCTCCCGGCCGGCTGGTTTTATGACCGTTTAGCCATGAGCTTGGCGATGAAAGCCGGCGATCGCGGACTCCTCTCGTCGGCCGATGAGGCGTTGGCTTCTCGCGGGAAGCTGCTGCTTGGGCGGACTCGCACATTTGCCTCGATCGAGATGGCGCTCGTCATCGCGGGAACCATCGCGCTGATAGTGATCTTTGCACGGCGTGACGACCGCACTGCGCTGAGAGTCGGGACGGCTCCCATCCCGCCGCTATGGCGCGGGCGGGTTGCCGCGGTGGTGCTGGTGAGGGGCGGTGCGATGGGGGCGGTGCTGACGCTGAGCCTTCAGTTCGTCGAAACGGACAATCTGCTGCTCAGAGGGATCGCTCTCCCGCTCATTAACCTCCCGTTGCTCGTCTTGGCCCATCGACATCTGCTGAAGCCGGCTGGGATGGGGTTTCGGCAATGGCTGGGTCTCCGGCCGTCGACGGCGACGTGGGGCCGGCTGAGCCTGGTCGTACCGGCCGTGCTGACTGCCGGTCTACTGGGCGAGTGGGTCATGGCGTTGGTCGCGGAATCGTTGAATCTGACCAGTCATTGGACCGAATGGTTCGACGACGATCTGATCTGGGGAACCCTGCCGGTGCTGTCGATCAGCCTCGTGGAGTACGTGATGTTCGCGCCGGTGTTCGAAGAGATGGTCTTTCGCGGGCTCCTGTTCGCGACCCTCCGTCGGAAGTTCGGGTGGATCGCGTCGGCGATCGTCAGCTCAGCGATCTTCGCAACCGCGCACGGCTACGGCATGCTGGGGTTTGCCAGCGTGTTCTGGAGCGGGGTGCTCTGGGCCTGGGCATACGAGAAGACCGGCAGTTTGCTCCCCGGGATAGTGACCCACTCGATGAATAATCTCTCGGTCTGTCTTGCGGACATTGTGCTGCTCCGCTCCTAGCTAGCTGGGGGTTCGCTTGGCACTGTCGTTGTTCCATCCGATCATTGCGGGCTGGTTCCGCGACCGTTTCGGGTCACCCACCGACATACAGACTCGGAGCTGGCCCGCGATTGCGACGGGCACGGATATCCTGATCGCCGCGCCCACCGGATCCGGCAAGACACTCGCCGCCTTTCTGTACTGCATCGATGCCCTCTTCAAGCAGGCGCTCGCTGGCGAGCTGGAAGACCGGACCCGGGTTTTGTATGTCTCACCGCTGAAGGCGCTCAGCAACGACGTCCAGAAAAACCTGCAACAGCCTTTGGCCGAAATTGCGGACGCGGCGATGGCGGCGGGCCTGCTGATGCCCGAGATTCGCGTGACGGTTCGCACCGGCGATACCCCGGCCTGGGATCGCCAACTGATGCTCCGACGGCCGCCCCACATCCTGATCACGACGCCGGAATCGCTCTATCTGTTGCTCACCGCCGAGAAGAGCCGCAGGATCCTGCATGATGTCACGACCGTGATCGTTGATGAGATCCACGCCGTGGCGCCGAACAAGCGCGGCGCGCACCTCGCGCTGTCTCTCGAGCGGCTTGAGGCAGAGGCGCGCTCCACGCCGGTGCGGATCGGCCTCTCGGCGACGCAACGACCGATCGAAACCATTGCACGGTTCCTGGTCGGACAGCGTCCGCTGTCCAAGGAGAATCGAACCCCGAACCTCGAACCCCGAACCTCTGACCTTCCTGCTCCTTGTCAGATCATCGACATCGGTCATCGTCGACAGATGGACTTGGCGGTCGAGGTGCCCAAGGACGAGTTGGGCGCGGTGGCCACAAACGCGATTTGGAGCGACATCTACGACCGCGTGGCCGACCTCGTGCGCGAGCACCGATCAAGCCTGGTCTTCGTGAACACCCGACGGCTTGCCGAACGGGTGGCCCATCACCTCGAGGAGCGCTTAGGCAAGCATGTGGTCGCCGCCCACCATGGCAGTCTGTCTCGGCAGATGCGCCTGTCGGCCGAGGACCGGCTGAAGCGTGGTGAGACCCGCGTGGTGGTCGCGACCGCGTCGCTGGAGCTGGGCATTGACGTGGGGACCGTTGATTTGGTTTGCCAGATCGGCTCGCCTCGGGCCATCGCGACCTGTCTCCAGCGAGTGGGACGGTCCGGTCACTGGATCGGCGCGATGCCGAAGGGGCGGCTCTTTGCCACCACCCGTGACGAACTGCTCGAGTGCGCGGCGCTGGTGCGGGCGATCCGGTCGGGGACGCTCGATCGCATCGAGGTGCCGCCTACGCCGTTGGATATCCTGGCCCAGCAGATCGTGGCGGCGGCGGCGACACAAGAATGGCAAGAAGATGAGCTGTTTGACCTGTGCCGACGCGCATATCCCTACCGTCATCTTGACCGGCGGGATTTCGACGCCGTGATCCGGATGCTCGCCGACGGCATTGCCACGCGCCGGGGCCGGGGACGCGCGTACCTGCATCACGATCGGATCAACCGGCGCATCCGGGCCCGGCGGGGCGCCCGCCTGGCGGCGATCACCTCGGGCGGGGCGATCCCGGATACGGCGAGTTACGCCGTGATTGCCGAGCCGGACGGCACGGTGGTCGGCTCGGTGGATGAAGACTTTGCCGTCGAGAGTCTGGCGGGGGACATCATCCTGCTGGGCAACGCCTCCTGGAGAATTCGGGGAGTGGAGACCGGCAAAGTCCGGGTCGAGGATGCCCACGGGGCGCCTCCGACCATTCCATTCTGGCGAGG
>CAYJUP010000065.1:5167-10107 GCA_964373365.1 uncultured Nitrospiraceae bacterium | reverse complement strand
CTTCCGATCTTCGGAGCGAGGCGGGGCGCGCGGCGTGGGTGTGAGAAAGGCTACTCAATCATCCATTTGCTAACCCTCTGTTACTGACTTCCCTTCTGTTTTTTCCGCGCTTCATTGACGGATTTCCCTTTGAAGGCTACGTTTGATCTGACAACGCGCTGGGAGGCTGGCGAATTCAGTTTGACCAGGGGAGTGCCATGTCTCTGAATGCGAGGGCCCTGATCGCGGTCGGTCTGTTCGTGCTTGGCGCGGTGATCGTGGCGGCGAATGTCTACATATCGATTGTTCGTCAACCGCTGCATCGCCTGTTGGGACGCGAGGTTAAGCATGTATCCGGCTATCCCATCTTCGGCTCACTGTTCCTGTGGGTGGCGGCCGCGTTCGCACCATCTGGCCATTGGGTCGTCTGGCCGGCGCTTCTCATCTCCCTGTTCGATCTCGGCGGCCTCCATGTGTTCTGCGGGGTCATGCTGTGGGAGTACCTCCGTTCGAATCGAATCCACGAGTGAGTCAACCGAAGTGTGGTCAGGTTTATGACCACAGATCGTATCGTTCGGCGGGGCGCGCGGAGGGGATGGTCGTGGGATCGTACTCCTCGTCTCCGACCCGCGGTCTTGTCGACGCGGCTGCTGATGTGCTAGTCATTAGGCTTCGCACGTCGCCGATCTAAGTCAAGAAGGAGTATCGCTATGGCTGACAAGAAGATCATCGCTGTCGTGGGGGCAACCGGCGCTCAGGGTGGCGGATTGGTCCGCGCCATCGTGAGCGACAAGAGCGGCGAGTTCGCCGCGCGTGCTCTGACACGCGACGTCAACTCTGACAAGGCCAAGGAGCTGGCCAAGCTGGGCGCCGAGGTCGTAGCCGCGGACGTCCACGACGTGGAGAGTCTAAAGCGGGCATTCACCGGCGCCTACGGGGCGTTCTGTGTCACGTTCTTCTGGGCACACATGTCGCCCGAGAAGGAATTCGCCGAGGCCAAGGCCATGGCCCAAGCGGCCAAGCATGCCGGCCTCAAACACGTTATCTGGTCCACCCTCGAAGACACGCGCCAGTGGGTGCCGCTCAGCGACAATCGCATGCCCACCCTGATGGGCAAGTACAAGGTGCCGCACTTCGACGCCAAAGGCGAGGCCAACCGTGTGTTCACCGAGCTCGGCCTGCCGACGACGTTCCTGCTCACGTCGTTCTACTGGGACAACCTGATTCACTTCGGCATGGGTCCCAAGAAAGGCCCGGACGGCAAGCTGGCGTTCACCCTGCCCATGGGTGACAAGAAGCTCCCGGGCATCGCCGCCGAGGACATCGGCAAGTGCGCCCTCGGCATCTTCAAGAAGGGCCGTGAGTTCATCGGCAAGACCGTCGGCATTGCCGGCGAGCACTTGACCGGCGCGCAGATGGCGGCGGCGCTCACCAAGGCGCTGGGTCAAGAGGTGCGGTACAACGACGTGCCGCCCGACGTGTATCGCAAATTCGGTTTCCCGGGCGCCGAGGATCTGGGCAACATGTTCCAGTTCAAACGCGACTTCGAGCAGGTCTTCTGCGGTGCGCGCAATCCCGCTGTCGCCCGTGCCCTCACCCCCTCGCTGCAAACCTTTGACACGTGGCTGGCCCGCAACAAGAGCCGCATCCCGATTGAGTAGCATCAAAGGCAGGTGAAGGTTAGGCCTGCGGTCACTCATCGCGGAGCGAGGCGGGGCGCGCGGCGCGGCGGGGTTGCCCCACCGCGTTGTTTGAACAACCCGACAGTCACACGAGCTCTCCTCCGGTCCGCTTTCGAAGAGCCCGCCGAAAATCAGGGACTTCCTGATTAGCCGATCCGGTATCGGTTTTGCTCTCGTGAGAGATCCGTTTCCCTTCCCTGCTTGACTCGCTTTTTACCAGCACAACGGTCGGATTACGATGCTTTCCTCGCCGCAGGTCGATTTAGTGGTGCGCTTGGCGTATTC
Source organism: uncultured Nitrospiraceae bacterium (assembly GCA_964373365.1). Lineage (GTDB taxonomy): Bacteria > Nitrospirota > Nitrospiria > Nitrospirales > Nitrospiraceae > CAYJUP01. Next base: position 8,161 of record CAYJUP010000065.1, on the reverse strand, counting down.
TGTCGCCATGAGGTGATGCTGGTGAGTCGGTTCGCCCCGTCGTTCAAACGCAGCCTCGTGTACCTCGCCGGGTGTCTTGCGGCGGGTCTCCTGGGGGTCGGCCTGTACGGGGCCTATCTCTCCACGAGCCTTGCCCTCCCGAAGAGCGAAGACCACAAGCCTCTTCTCGTCTATGGCGCAGCCTTTTTCCTCAAACCGGATCTCCACATCGGTGAGAGCCGGCTCATCGAACGTCTCAATCGGCTCGGGTATCATCCGGTCTCGTCGGACATCCAGGCTCCTGGGGAGTACCGGACGACGGACGAAGCCATCGACATCTATCTTCACGATCATCCGGACGCGCAGATCAAGGCGTCCGCCATCAGGCTCGCGCTCGAACAGGAGAGGGTCACCCGGATCACGTCGATCGAGCAGGCTGAAGACGTGTTTCCCGTCTATCTGGAGCCGCAGTTGATCAGCGGGGTCCGTGGGGAATCCCGCCAGGTGCGGGAATGGCTGCCGTTTGCCTCCATCCCCCGGCAGGTCATTGAGACGATCCTGACCGTCGAGGACCGCCGGTTCTATGGGCACCACGGGATTGATCCGATCGCGGTGGCGCGCGCGATGTGGGCCAACATCGTCAAGGGCGGTGTGTCGCAAGGTGGCAGCACGATCACGCAGCAGCTCGCCAAGAATCTCTTTTATTCTCCACAGCGAACCTTCACCAGAAAGCTCAAGGAGTCGTTGGCGGCGCTGGTGCTGGAGGCCAAGTATCGAAAGGATGACATCCTGGAGAGCTATCTGAATGAAATTTATCTCGGCCAGGCCGGCTCCATCTCGATTTATGGAATCGGGGAAGCCACGCATCGCTACTTTGGGAAATCCGTGCAGGACTTGACCATCGAAGAGACGGCGCTGATTGCCGGCATGGTCAAGGGGCCGAACACCTATTCGCCGGTCAAGAATCCGAGTCAAGCCAAACAACGGCGCGACGTCGTGCTCACGCAGCTCCGCGAGGAGGGCATGCTGTCGGACGAGCAATGGGACACCGCGATCAATACACCTGTGAAAGTGACGCTGCCCCTCGACAGCCTCGCGGATGCGCCCTATTTTGTGGATTACCTGCTTCGTCAGTCCGAAGAGACCACCGGGGCCACGCTGCCGGAAGGGGCAAAGGTCTATACGACGCTCGACCCGGTCCTCCAGCAGATCGGGGATGACGTCCTCAAGTCAGGATTGGCGAAGCTGGAGGCCGCGTACCCGGTGTTGAAGCAGCGGGGCAATCCGTTGCAAGGGGCCTTGCTCGCAGTGGATCCCAAAACCGGCGGCATCTTGGCGATGGTCGGCGGGCGGGACTATCGCGTGAGCCAATTCAACCGCGCCGTGCAAGCCAAGCGGCAACCCGGCTCGCTCTTCAAGCCGCTGGTCTATTTGACGGCCTTCGAGGTAGGGCGGGATGCAAGCGGCCAGGCTCTCACCCCCATCAGTACGGTGGCAGACGAGCCGATGACGTTCGAGTCGAGTGCCGGGAGCTGGTCGCCCCAGAATTACGATCGCCAGTTTCGCGGCAGCGTGACGCTCCGCGCGGCGCTGGAACAATCGCTCAATGTGCCGGCTGTTCGCATCGCACAGGGGGTCGGCGCGAAACGTATCATCCAGCTTGCGCATGATCTCGGGATCCAGAGTCCCTTGGCGGAGAATCTGTCCATCGCGCTCGGCAGCACGGCGGTGTCTTTGCTGGAAGTCACGTCGGCCTATGGCGCGTTGGCCTACGGAGGCGTGGCGATTCCGCCGACGCCGATCCGCAGCGTCGTCGCGGACACGGGCGACCCGCTCTGGCATGCGCTGACGCAGCGGCATCAAGCCGTGTCCTCGCAGGCCGCGTATCTGGTGACGTCTTTGCTCAAGGGCGTCGTCGAGCGGGGCACGGCGGCCAAGGCCAGGGCGATGGGGCTGCGGGGGATCGTGGCGGGCAAAACGGGCACGACCGATGACTACCGCGATGCCTGGTTCGTCGGGTACACGCCGGAGGTGGTGGTCGGCGTCTGGGTCGGCTTCGATGACGAGCAGCCGTTGCACCTCAGCGGCTCGCAAGCGGCGCTCCCCATCTGGACGGAATTCGCGCGGCAGATCATTCCGTCCGACTCACCCGATTTTGTCGTCCCGTCAGGCGTGGTGACACGTGAGATCGATCCTCAGACCGGCCAGCTCGCCACCTCCAAGTGCCCGGAGCATGCGGCCGAAGTCTTCGTCGAGGGGACCGAGCCGACGGTGTACTGCGAGGTGCACGGGGAAGGATTCTGGGAACGGCTCAGGCACTCTTTTGGATTCTCCTAGGGCGAGCCACCAGCCTGGCGTATTCTGAACAGGGTCTGTTCAGGGTCACGATCATCGGTTCAGGATCAGGTCTTGCCATCACACAGTGCGGAGCGAGGTGGGGCGCGCCTGTCGTGGCGTTGCCGAAGTGTCCCCGTCTTGCTTTTTTGCGTGGCTCAGCATAACTTAGGCGTACGACCTAACTTGATGGTGGTGCTGAATTAGGGGGGGGTATGGCTACCCAGGGTCCGTTCAAAATCGAGCTGGAGCAAGAAGAAGACGGACGCTGGATCGGTGAGGTGCCTGCCCTCCCGGGGGTGATGGCTTATGGGCCAACTCGCGCTGAGGCGCTTGCTGCGGTCCAAGCTCTTGCGCTCCGTGTGTTGGCCGATCGACTGGAGCATGGAGAAGCCCTTCCTGACGAGTTGTTGAAGGTGTCGTTCATTGCGGCATGAGCCGCTGGCCCTCCACGCAAGCCTCCCGCGTCCTCTCTACACTCTTCCGCATCGGCTGGCGGGTTAAACGTCAAGCCGGCTCCCATCGAGTTCTTGAGCGACCCGGCTGGCCTGATGTGGTCTTCGCGTTTCATGACCGAGAGGAGATTGGTCCGCGCATGCTCGCGCGCCTCGGGAAGGTAACAGGACTTACGCCTACGGACCTGTGACGTGAAGACTCTTAGAAAGCGAAGCGGGGCGCGCG
>CAYJUP010000065.1:0-5067 GCA_964373365.1 uncultured Nitrospiraceae bacterium | reverse complement strand
GAATCAGCTTACTTTGTCACATCTGGGCGCGGGTCGGGCACGAAGCCGTCCCGATTGGGCATACGAACTGCGGGCAGGGTACGGGCGTCCATGACAGCGTCTTCGGGGATGATGCCGTTCTGGTACAGGAGCCAGGCGACGACCGCATAGACTTCGTCAGGAGTCAAGGACTGCGGCGCCGTGAAGGGCATCGTCCGATAAATATAGTCATAGAGGGTGGTCGCATACGGCCAGAAGCTGCCGATGGTTTTAACCGGGTTGGCCGTCTTCAGCGTACCTTGTCCGCCGACGAGCCGATCCATTGGTCCTTCCACACCGGTCTGGCCATGGCACTTGGCACACTTCTGGATAAACACTTGTCTTCCCTGTTGCACCGTCCCGCGTCCTCGTGGCAGGCCTTCGCCGTTCGGCGAGACATCAATGTTCCACGCTCGGATCTCGGCTTCAGTCGCTGGTTGGCCCAGCCCATTGCCAGCGGGGCCTTGGGCTTGTCCTGAATCGGCCCAAGCACAGGCCACCACGATCCCGATACCTCCAACTGCTGCCAGCAGCCGACTCCTAACCATGGATATTGCTCACGCTCCCGTCGCGGGACACGAGCCAACTTTGGATCGCATTATAGTGGTAGACAGAGTTGACTCCCCGGACTGCAATCAGCGCCTGCCGGCTGGGTTGCACGTAGCCGGTTTCGTCGGTGCAGCGGCTCTTGAGGATCGCCTCCTGCCCCTCCCAGTGCCAGGGCAGCCGGAAGCGGGTCTGGCATTTGGGGAGCACCGGCTCCTGGAGCCGGGCCGTCCGCCAGGTCAGGCCGCCGTCCGTGCTGACCTCCACCTGGATCACCCGCCCTCGCCCGCTCCAGGCCAGCCCGCGAATCTCCACGAAGCCCGGCTGGATCTGCTGGCCGCCGGACGGGCTCGTGATCACGGACTTGGCCTCCATCACGAAGGTGAACTGCCGCGCGGTCCCATCCGGCATGAGATCGGTATAGTGCGAGGTCTCTTCCCGCGTCATGAACGGCGCGGTGCCCAGCTTGAGCCGCCTGAGCCACTTGATGCAGGCGTTGCCTTCCCAGCCGGGGAGCAAGAGCCGCAAGGGATAGCCTTGCTCGGGACGCAAGGCCTCCCCATTTTGGGCATAACAGAGGAAGGCTTCCTCCATGACCGGGGCGAGAGGGAGACTGCGCGTCATCGCCGCCGCATCGCTTCCCTCCGCCAGCATCCAGGTTGCCGTGGGCTTCACTCCGACCTCGCGCAGAACTGTCGCAAGCGCAACGCCGGTCCATTCACTGGTGCTGATCAATCCGTGCGTCTGCTGCACGGTCTGCCCCCTGGGCGCGCGCCACTCGCCCGCTGAGTTGCCCGCGCACTCGATAAAGGCGATCCGCGAGATGGCCGGGAACCGTGTCAGGTCGTCCATGGTGAAGATCATGGGACGCTCAACCAGGCCATGGATCAGCAAGCGATGCCGGGCCGAGTCAATGAGTGGAACCCCGTTATGGTGCCGCTCGAAATGCAAGGCGGACGGGGTCACGATTCCATGCAGCGTCTGAAGCGGCGTGAGCGAGCTCGAGGTACCGGCCAGGCGCGCCGCTTGCTCAAATGTCGCTCGCTGTCCATAGGGACTGGGCGGGGAGCCCGGCACCCGCGTGGGGTCATCCGGGACGGCGTGCGTTTGAGCGCGCAGTGGCTGGAGGAGGGCCTGGGCTGCGGTGATTCCAACCAGTGAGGCGGCGCCGGTCAAAAAGGCGCGGCGGTTGAGGGTTGACTCCTGTTTTGTCTTCGGTCGCATAGGCACCTCATCAGGCTGATCGCGAACCACGGGGCGCAACTGCTAGAACCGTACGTCCACCGTACCATAGCCCGTGACCCTGAGCCACACGCTGAGCCCGACCACCGCGACGATGACGGCTAGAGTCAGGTAATCGGGGAGACGCATGTGTAGCTCCAGAAATCCATGCCGGTGCACCCCCGGACCGAACCCTTTGGACTCCAGCGCCATCGCCAAGAGCCGGGTTTGCCGGAGTGTGTGCCCAATCAGCGGGACGATCAGCGGCGGGTAGCGGCGGACCCGTGCCACCACATGGCCGGCCGACAGGTCCAGCCCACGCGATCGCTGGGCCTGCACGATCAGCCCGGCTGACCCGATCAGGCTCGGCACCCACCGGAAAGCCAGCGAGAGCGCGAAACCCATGGGCGCCGGGAGCCCCAGCCGCTGGAGAGCCAGGGCGAACTCCTCGATGGTGGTGGTGGAGAGCAACAGCATTCCCCCCAGCAACATCACGTCTAATCTGAGGCCCATCCCGACCCCGTATCCGACCGATTCGGTTGTGAGTATGTGCGTGCCCACTGTGAAAAAGGGGGTGCGTCCGGTCACAAAGAATGGCCAGAGCAGAAGGCAGTACAGGAACAGGAGCGTCAGGAGCAGCCAGATCTTCCGGAGGTTCGCCAGCGCGCCGGCCGCGGCGATGGCTACCAGAACCAACGCGGTAGGCGCGAGGAGGTACTGAGGGTCCGAGAAGATCAACGCCACCGCAAAGATCCCGAACACGCAGAGCACCTTGGCCCGCGCGTCCAGTCGGTGGAGCCACGTGTTTCGATCGAGATAGAGGAACAGGTCCATCTCAAAAGCTCCGTCCGAAAGTCATAAAGTCATCAAGTCGTAAAGTCGCATAGTCCTGAGAGTGCAAGAGTCGTCGCGTCCTAGCATAGACTTTCGGACTTTAAGACGTTCAGACTTTATGACGTTTTAATGACGCCTTGACCTCGTCGACAGTTAGCAGCGTGTGGCCCCAGCGCGCGGCGAAGCGCGTCAGCGAGGGCACTTCCAGGCCGACAGAGGCGGAGAAATCGGGATCTAACAAGGTCCGGAAGACCTCGCGGGTGGAGCCGTCGGCCGCGATCCGTCCCTCACGCATCACCACGCACCGGTGTGTGTGCGCGGCCACCAGCGGGAGCGCGTGCGTGATCATGAGGATCGTGTGCCGGTGCTGGTTGAGGCGCCGGAGCATGCGCATCATGCGCTCCGTCTCCTCCGCATCCATACCGGTCGTCGGTTCATCGAAAATCAGAATGCGGGGCCGTGCGGCCAACACCGACGCGACGGCGATACGCTGGCGGTCGCCCTTGGTGAGCGAGAACGGGTCCAGGTTCCGGATCTCCGGCGCGCCCAGACCCACCGCGTCGAGGGCTTGGGTCGCCCGCCGCTCGCATTCCTCCGGCGGGAAGCCCAGATTACGGACACCGAACGCGACCTCCGCGCCTACCGTCTCAGCGAAAATTTGATGGTCGGGATTCTGGAACACGTAGCCGACCGTGGCAGCCAGTTGTCCGGCGCCGAGGCGCCTCGTATCCTGACCGTCAACCAGGACGCGCCCGCGGGTGGGGCTGCTGAGTCCGTTCAGCAGCGCGGCCAGCGTGCTCTTCCCGGAGCCGTTCCGGCCGATGATGGCCACGAACTCGCCCTCCCGAATTGTGAGGGTCACGTCCGAGACGACCGGCGAGCCCCGCTGGTACTCGAATGAGGCCTGCTGCACGTCAATCACAGCGGGAGGGGGCCCCGCGAAACGCGCCCCTCCCCGTCGAGAGCCTCTGGGTCGAGCGACCGCACCCACAAGGGGAGTCTCACTTCCCGTCGCCGGCTGCTGGCCGGCCTCGGCCGGCGCAACACTCAATCCATGCTCGTCGGCCAATCGCCAGGCCTCTTCAACGGTCATCGGCGGCTCAGGCAGATTGAGTCCGGCGAAACAACTGACCAATGGCAAGGGGCGGATGCCGTACCACGGTGGGATGTCGGGGTCGCTAAACAGAACACGGGGCGGGCCCTCCCAGGCCACTGCGCCGTGATCCAGCACACAGACGCGATCGGCGGCGGCCGCGTCCTCGGGGTCGTGCTCAGCCACGATCAGCGTGGTCCCTGCCGCTTTCATGCTGGCCAGCAGGGACATGAGCGTCCGTCGTCCCTCCGGATCCAGGTCGGTCATCGGCTCATCCAGCGCAACAAGAGCGGGTTCGCGGATCAGGATCGAGGCGATCACGAGCCGCTGGCGTTGGCCCCCCGAGAGCGAGAGCGGATTCCGGCGCTCCAGACCGGACAGGCCGACCCGCGCGAGCGTCCGCTCGATCCGGCTCGCCATCTCGGTAGGCGACAGTCCCTGGGGCAGGTGTTCGAGCGGGAAGGCGAGCTCCATCACAACATTGGTGGAGACAAGCTGCGCCTCGAAGTCCTGAAACACGAGCCCCACCGCGCCGGCCTGTTGCCAGACGGGCCGGTGGGCGGTGTCGTGCCCATTCACCGTCACCTGCCCGGACCACCGACCGGGGATCAGGCGGGGAACGAGCCCATTCAGCGCAAAACAGAGTGTGGATTTCCCGACGCCGCTTCGGCCCATCAGCGCGACCGACTCGCCGCGTTCCACTGTGAGCGAGAGCCCATCCAGCGCAGGTCTCGCCGTGCCCGCGTAGGTGAAGCTGACCGATCGAACAGCTACAAAGGGGGCGAGAGGCGAAGGGATGCCCGTGAGGGGTGAAGCGTGAGGCGTGAAGTGAGAAGCCTCGGGCCTTGCGCCCGCGCGGATGTCTTCGTAGCGCAGGCCCCATCGTTTGACGCGCGGGTGCAGGAAGAACAACAGGGGAGGGGCCAGCAGGAGCCCCATCAAGAAATTGTTGAGGAAGATCGGCGGGGCCAGGATCCAGAACGGGAGCAGGCCGAGCAGGTCCACCCCCCATCCGATCACCAGCGCGCAGGCCAGTGACGCGGCGCAGCAGATCAGCGTGAATTCCACCGCCTGGCGCCACGACTTGGGCTCGGGGTCTAGTCCGGAGGAGAGGGGACCCAGGCGTCCCCACAGCAGGTAGGGGACGTAGCCATAGCAGAAGTTGCCGAGGAACCCGAACAGGCTGCCCGGTCCCAGAGTCCCGAAACAGTCAGCGATCAAGTTCCCGAAGGCGGCGCCCCAGGCGGCCACCGGCCCGAACAGCAGCGAAGCGACGATGGGAACGGCGTTCGCCGGGCGTAGCTCCACAAAACCCGGGATAAGCGGAATGCCGATCTTAAAGGGGATGAGGATCG
>CAYJUP010000064.1:0-10413 GCA_964373365.1 uncultured Nitrospiraceae bacterium | reverse complement strand
CCGTCGTCATCGACTTTTCGTTCGACCGGAAATCCCCACCCTTCATATGGGCCACGTGGGTCTTGGAGTCCGCCGTCCAGGGCCCCATCTTATGCGGGTGCTTCCTGGAATAGGCTTTGACCGAGAGCGGCGCGCGGCGGTCGGAGTTGCCCTCGCGCAGCACGGGATTGACGGCGCTGCCCTTCACCTTGTCGTACCGCGCCTTGATGTCCTTCTCCTTGTCGTCCTTCGGGTCCTCGGGATACTCGGGCAGCTTGTAGCCCTGGCTCTGCAGTTCCTTGATGGCCGCTTTGATCTGGGGGATCGAGGCGCTGATGTTCGGCAGCTTGATGATATTGGCTTCCGGCGTCTTGGCGAGCTCCCCCAATTCGGCCAGATCGTCCGACTGCTTCTGTTGCGGCGTCAGATAATCCGGGAACACGGCGAGAATGCGCCCTGCCAGCGAGATATCCCGCAATTCGAAGGCCACGCCGGCCGCCTTGGTGAAGGCCGCGACCATGGGGAGAAACGAATAGGTCGCGAGCATCGGCGCTTCGTCGGTTTTCGTGTAGAGAATTCTGGCTGCTTTGGTGGTCATGGTTTGTCCTCCATTATTTTGATCTTGCGGGTCATTGACAGTGTACCCTACTGTTCAAAGCAGTCACCATACTCAGCCCCCTCTTCATAGGCAAATAGATAATATCTGTTCTATCCATCGGTTAATCCGATGTATGATGCATGCCATGGAATGGCTGAACTATCATCACCTGCTCTATTTCTGGTCGGTGGCCAAGCACGGCAGCGTGGCCAAGGCCTGCGAAGAGCTCAGCCTGGCGCAGCCGACCATCAGCGGGCAGATTCGCGCGCTTGAGCGCGCGTTGGGAGAAAAACTGTTCGCCCGATCCGGCCGGCAATTGGTACTGACCGAGGTCGGACGAATCGTCTTCCGCTATGCGGAGGAGATCTTCTCGCTCGGCAAGGAGCTGACCAGCGCCATCAAGGGAGGAGAAATCCACCGGACAGCTAAGCTCATGGTCGGCGTGGCTGATTCGATTCCTAAATTGCTCTCCGCGCGCCTGCTGGAGGGAGCATTGAAGCTTCCCCACCAGGTCCAGCTCGTATGCTGGGAAGATAAGCTGGACCGGTTATTGGCGGAGCTGGCGATCCACGGCCTCGATATCGTGCTTGCCGACACGCAGGTTCCCCCGACAGTCAAGGTGCAGGCTTATAATCATCTGATGGGCGAATCCTCCGTGACGCTCTTTGCCACGGCCGCGCTGGCGCGCAAGTATTCAAGCCATCTTCCAACTTCGCTCGACGGGGCTCCGTTTCTCCTGCCGACGGCCAACGCCGCCCTGCGTCGCTCCATGGACGATTGGTTCCACGCGCAAGGGATTCGCCCGCTGATTCGAGGGGAGTTCGAGGACAGCGCTACGCTCAAGGCATTCGGCCAGGCGGGACACGGCATTTTCCCCGGCGTCACGGTGATGGAACGGGAGATCAAGCGGCAATATCGCGTAGAGGTGATCGGACGGATTCCGTCCCTGAAGCAGCGGTTTTACGCGATCACGGTGGAGCGCCGCCTCAAACATCCCGCTGTGGTGGCCATCTTCAACTCGGCAAGAAAGCGGCTGCTCGAGTGATCGAGGGGAACACGGGAACCGAGATCAAAATCGCTCGCGCCGGCTGACGGCCACGTCGGAGACGAACATCACGCCGGAATGCCGGTCGAACAGCGGCCGCAGCCCGGCCAGAATCGGCGCCACTTTTTCCTCCGCCACCACCGTCATAATCATCACCAGGCTCTCCATCTCGCTGAACATGAAGTGGGCTTCGTGCAGCCCGTGGTGCCCCTTGCCGGAGATGTTGCCGATGATCGTGTACCCGCTGGCCTGAATCTTGTCCAGCAGTTCCGTCACAAAGGCCCGGTGCTCTCCCGAGACAATCACGCGGATTTCCTTCATTGGATGCAGCACTAGTTCGCCCATGTCTGAACTCCTTTCATCTGTCGCTCACTGATCACCGGCGACCCGGATCCACGAGCCCGACGGCAGATAGCGGTACCACGCCCCTTCCTCCCGCTCCAGCGCGACAAGGTGGACCCATTCATTGTGATAAAAGTGTTGGAGCACAGCATGTTGATGGATGAGTTTGTCGATGCGCGAGCGCGGGGCCTCGACCAGCGTCAGCAGACGCATCGGCTCATGATAGGGGCGCTCGCCATCCATCACGGTCTGCCAGGCCAGGCCCACGCGCAGATCGCTGTGCGTGCCAAGCATGACGCCGATCCTGCCAGTAACATTGTGATACACCTTGCTGCCGCTCCCATAGACCTCACCGTCCACGGTCGAAAAGTAATGCTCCATGTTGATCCACTGCGTGACGACCTGCGGAGCGGTCAGGATGATCTCGAGCAGCTTCCCGGACGGGTCCTCGAGATAGTCGTACGAATGCATAAAGGCCCGCCCCTCCAAATCCAAGCCCTGCGTGATTTCCCGGCGCGCGACAATGAACGCGGCATTACCCGAAAGCCCCCATTCCGGCCGCACCTGGCTCCAGTCGGTGGCGCGGAGCCTCACATGCCGCACCGCGTGTTCGATCTGCAGCGCGCCGCGCACATCCGGGAATCGCCTGCAGCGCTCCTGGCTCGTGAGCCGGGAAGCCTCCCGCAGATCCTGGGTCAATCGCTCCACGTCCTTGCGGTGGGTTGGAGGAACATCTTCCAGATCGAACAGCCTGACTTCGTCCGTGGTCGTGTCGACCTGCCCGGCCAGGAAGTAGGTGTCCTGAGGAATCTCGAGGCCTTCCTTCGCCAGTTGCTCGCGTACCTGCGGCTTGTTGGCCATCGCGGCCAGCAGCCGGGCGTTGGCGTTGCCTTCGTTGCCGCCGCACGCCCCGCAGTCCAGCGCGGCTTCGAACGGGTTGTTGTCCGACGTGCTGCCATGGGCGCAGAACAACACCAGCCGGGCGAAAGTGCGGGTGAGTCCCATCATGCGCAAGGCCGTGCCCACGGTGAAGACCTGCTCCGCCATCGTGAAGCCGGTCCGCGTGATCCGGTTCATCCGCGTGTCCCGCCAGCGCGAATTGATGCCATAGTCGCGACGCAACCGCTCCACGAAATCCGCCGCATCCTTCACGGCCAGTCCTGGCAACCGAGGCATCGGTCCTCCATCCGGGTCGAGTGCCAGGAGCCGGAGCGCCTCCACCAGATCTGTGGTCACTTCCGAATTATGCAAGCCGAAAAGTTCCTTCATCGCACGGCGGATCACGGCACGCTCGTCCGCCGCGATCATCTCTTCGACTTCAGACTTGGCGAGCTTGTCCAGCGTCAAGGTTGTGGCGACCGGCGGCGCGACGCGCGCCTTGATCCAGGCAAGAGCTTTTCCGTACGCGCGGGGGGCCAGGGTCTTGCCGATGAAGGGCAGGCTGAACAACCAGCCGAGGGATTCCACCATGACATAGGGCGTGATCACGTTCTCCTTGAGATCGTGGAGCAGCGCATGAGCGGCCATGAGCAACCGGGCGCCAGCCCGGTAGCGGGGCAACGTCGCGCCTTGATACGACCGGGGAATTTCGCGCACCGTGTTCCTGGCCTTCATGATCACAGGGTACTGATCGGTCTCATGGTGGCTGTCGAAGGCCTGGTAGCGGATGAAGCAGATGAAAAAGCCGGCGAAACCATAGGTCCGATAGTCACCGACCTTCTCCAGGTTGCGCCGGAACGGCTCGGAGCGAACGTCGATGCAGAACACCGCCTGGGCTTGGAGCCGCACCTCCAGCGCACCGGCCCGTTCGGGAAGCCGCTTCGCATTTGAAGCAAGCTGCCCGAGCAATTGTTCCTGATATCCAGCCTCGAACGCCTCCAGCCAGATCTTCCCGTGTTCATGTTCAGGAAAGTCCTCGATCCAGCCCAGCAGCGTCGCCAGATCGCCCGGCGAGGCCTCAACAAGAGGTTCCGGCTTCAACCCGAGCGCCCTCGCCAGCTCCAAGAGCCTCCACGCGGTTAATCTCAGGCGCCGACGGGATTCCTGCTCGTCAGCCATGCCGGCATACCGCTCAGCCAACCTATCCAACTGCTCCGGACCGCGGCGCGGCCACCCGTAGAGCAAGCGATCGACCTGCCGGGCGAAGTCGCGCGGAAGCCGCGCGGCCACACGCTCACGCCTGAGATAAGCGGCACCGGAATGCTGCTCGAGATACGCGGCAATGGCGGGCAGATCACCGGCCATGCCGAGCTCCTCGCGGCAGGCGTGATCCACCAATTCACGCTCGTACCACAGCCGCACGGCCAGGTATTTGACCAGGTTCATGGGGTACGCCTGCTGCCAGGGATAGCCGAGCTGCTCGGCACGCCATCTGAGAAACCCGCCCCAGCCCGGGAGCGCTGCGAGGTGGTGAGAAAAATACGTCTGCCAGGACGATTTGGGAATCCCCAGTGCCGCGAGGCTGTCGAGGATAGTGTCCTCTGCCCGCTCGGAAAGAGCGGACACTTTAGCTCGATGGCCCGGAATGCCCAGCCACCAACAGCTCAGATCCGCCTGAGCCAGGGTCCGCCAGGCTCCATAAAACGTGCGTTCGCGGGCGGGCATGGCCCAGGCTGCCTGACCTTCGTCGAGGAAGGCGGCGCACCATTTGATCATCTCGTCGTTGAGGTCGTCCCAGAGGTGCGTGCCCAGCGTGCGGTCGCACCACCTGGCCAGTGTCTCCCGCGTGCCCAGACCGTCTCGCGCCTCCTGCATCGCCGCATGCGGTGATGCGAGGACGTCTCGCCGCACCGGTGGTCCTGAACGGAGGTGCGCGATGAGTGTCTCCAGGAATGGCCAATCGGGCGATTGCTCCACGACCACGTCCAGGAGATCGCCGGCAGGAGCGGAGAGCCCCTCAAGGAGACAGGCTTCAAGAACCTGCCCCTGGGTCACTGTGCGTTCGCCGATCGTGACCGCCTTCTCTTGAACCAGCGGGCGAAGCGCCGCTCGAAGATGCTCCGGTTTGATCCGGCCTGCATGGTGGTACTCACGGAAACGCTCGTTCGGCAAATAGCCGCGCCCACCAAAGAGCAGCTGTCCCTGCCGGACCGCTTCACCGAACTCCAGGTGCTCGAAGGCATGCAGAATGTTGTGGTGGATGAACGTCCGCATCGGCCAGAAATGGGCGATGCTTTCGCCGGCCAGATTGACCAGCGAGCGGAGTTCCAAACGCTCCGCGTCCCCGTAGCCAATGGGCCTCTCTTCTCTCACACTCATGGTTCCAGCCCCACGAGTCCACCGGCCGCCAGAAGCACGAGCACCAGCGCCAACGCGAACGTCTCGCTCCACTTCAAATCCTGATACGGAACGCCGGCCGTGGCCGGTCCGAACAGGATCTTTTGCATGAGCACCGTGTAGTGCCAGGACGCCAGGAGCCAGACCAGCACGACCGCGCACACCTGCCAGGAGCTGACGGCAGAGGCAGCCGTCAACATCGCCCACAAACCCGAGAACAGCCCGAACAGCGGAAGGCCCATCGCGGCTATGACCAGGAGGGCAAGCACCACGGCCAGGCGAGGCATCGGCCGTGCAAGACCGCCCAGCGCATCGAGCATGTCATGACCGGAGCGGAGCCGGATGTGAGAGGCAGCCAGGAGCAATCCTCCGGTCGTCAGAGAGACCATGGAGATAAAAAGGATTGCCGGCCGATGGGCTCCCGGTACCGCAGCCAGATACCACCAGGCGAGCGCGAGATAGGCCAACGACGCCCGGCTGATCACCTCTCCCAACCTGAACTGAGCGAACGCCTTGAGCGAGCCGTAGAGGGCGCCGACTAGTGCCAGGGTTTGTATCCCCTGGTTCAGTCCTTCGGGGAGGGACGAGATCACCGACGTGGCAACGGACAGGCCGACTAACGGAAGAAGAACGGCGAAAAAGGCCGGCAAGGTTCCCGGCAACTCGCTCAACGCGACCACATACGCTCCGTGCAGCGGGACGAACGGCATGGCGGCCGCGCTGCCTGCCAATAGCAGCAGGTGAGACGCCGGACCAGGGAACGCCGACCCGGCCAGAAGGCAGAGTATCCCGATCCCGGACACGGCCGCGCCGCCCCAAGCCCTTGTCCTTTCCGAGCCGGACAGGAGTATCGCGACACCGACCACTGCCAGGAGCGCCGCGAAACAGAGCGCAGGTAACAGGCCTGTCCCGGTCATCGCGCCGAGGCCCAGCCCCAGGCTGAGCAGCGTCAACACAGTTGGTCGAACGATCTCTTTCTGCGGCTGTTGTCCCAGAAGGGTGATCGCCGCCGCAAGGATCGAGAGCATCATGAATGCGAACCTGGGACCTTCCCCACCTGAGATGACGAGCGCCAGCAGATCCGCCATGATGATGCCCAGTGCCCATGAGTTAAGCGCCCGCGGTCTGGACCGTAGCAGAAGACCGAGGCCGGCGCCGGCCAACGGCAGCAGCATCACGATCAGATGTTCGCCTGGCATCCCTTCATTCACGGCAGCCACTCCGGCAAACTGGCGTCCACGCGCCGCGCACATCGCACAATGGCATCCCCCGCCTTTGCATAGAACCTGTCGACGTACAACCGATTCCAGAACCAGACGTACACACGCGGATGAACCACGTTGGCCCAGGCTGGGGCGAGAAGAGATTGCCCTCGAATATTCCGGTAGACGATGATCCATCCCGCGACGATCAGGCCGGTCACCAGCGTCACCAGGAGATCAAAGAGCCAGGGAGGCAACGCCGCAGCAAAAAAATAGCGTTCCGCTTCTCCCGGTGCCGGGTATAGGAAGTCGGTGAATCGGTCTCCCGCCCACAAATACGTCAAGACCACCAGCCCAAGCATGAGGGCCATGACACCGGCCACCAGCCAGGAGGTGACGCCACGGAGACGGTACAGACTGAGCATCACCTGAGACGACGTGACCCAGGCAAAGAACAAAAAGATGACCGCGCCGTCCCTGTGGTGCAGCGGAATGTTCAGCAGCCCGTGGGCCACCAGCAGAATGACGAGTGGGAGCAGCAGCGTCATGGTGAAACCGGCGAACCAACTGAACCGTGGATACTCTTCAGCCCCTTCCCCGGGATGCTGTGCAGGAGGCACTCTGGGTTCACGTCGCGCGATGTGGATGACATTGCCGGCATAGAGGAACAGGGTGGCCTTGAAGATTCCGTGCGCAATGAGATGGAAGATGGCCAGGGCAAAGGCTCCCAGGCCGCACTCCATGATCATGTAGCCCATCTGCCCCATGGTGGAGAACCCGAGCATCTTCTTGACGTCCGGCTGCGTGAGCATCATCGCCGCCCCGAACACGGCGGTCAGCCCTCCGATCACGAGACAGACATGCAATGTTTCCGGAGCCAGTCCATAGAGCGGAGCGAGACGATTGATCAGAAAGCCGCCTGCGTTCACGATCCCCGCATGCATCAGCGCAGAGACCGGTGTCGGCGTGTCCATCGTGTCCGGTAGCCAGACATGCAAGGGAAACTGCGCCGATTTCGTCATGGCCCCCACGAAGATCAAGAGCGTAATCGCCGTCACGGCCTGCATCTGAACCAGCCCTGACCCAAACGTCAGTAGCACGGGCGATTCGGCAGCCTTCGCAAACAGCGCCGAAAGCTCCAGCGTGCCGTAGACGCGATAGGCCACCAGCACGCCTGCCAAAAATGCGATGTCGCCGAGGCGAAGGACCAGGAAGGTTTTGAACGCGGTCCGCACTGCGGCAGGCCGGTCATAATTATAGACGAGCAGCAGATACAGCAGCCACGTCACGAGCTGCCAGCACACGAAGAGCATCAATAAATCGGCGCTGCAGACCAGGCCCAACAGAACGAAGGTGATCAGGCCCAGCAGCGCGTAAAAGCGCGCATAGCCGCGCTCGCCCTGCATGTATCGAATCGAATAGACGTGGACAATCGCGCTGACGCCCGTGATCAGCACCATCATCACGGCGCTGAGCCGGTCCACCAGCAGGACGGCGGTGAAGACGCCGTGCAACCCCGCCGGCAGCTGCAGCAGGACCACACGGATGGGTCCGCCGGCGAGAACCGTCTGGAACGCCCAGATGGAAAGAAGAAAGGATGCGAAGACGGCCGGCACGCCCAGCTTCCAGCTGTGTTCGCGCAACCGGAAGCCGAACAAGCCGATCAACGCGCCACCCAGCAGCGGCAACAGATGAATGAGGACCACGATTTCTGCGGGCATCGGCCTCCCTCACCCCATGCGCGAGACGTCAGGCTGTCGATCGGCACGGCTGCGCGCGCAGCGGCGCCTTCGACAACCGCCCGCACCATACCCAACCGGCTGCTTCATCGGCAAATAGATAATTTCTGCCCCACTCATCGGTTAAACCGATGTGTGATCCTGGTCAAGGGACTGCCGAACGAGCATCCCGTGCCGCTGCCGCTCTGGGTGAAAACGAGTGTCCCGCTCGGAAGGAACCGACCGTCGCAACGCGGGAAGCGACGGACCGGCCGGTCAGGCTGATGACGCGTTCAGAACCGCTCGCGCCGGCTGACGGCCACGTCGGAGACGAACATCACGCCGGAATGCCGGTCGAACAGCGGCCGCAGCCCGGCCAGAATCGGCGCCACTTTTTCCTCCGCCACCACCGTCATAATCATCACCAGGCTCTCCATCTCGCTGAACATGAAGTGGGCTTCGTGCAGCCCGTGGTGCCCCTTGCCGGAGATGTTGCCGATGATCGTGTACCCGCTGGCCTGAATCTTGTCCAGCAGTTCCGTCACAAAGGCCCGGTGCTCTCCCGAGACAATCACGCGGATTTCCTTCATGGGATGCAGGGTCAATTCGCCCATGTCTGAACTCCTTTTCTCAGCCTCGAACTCATTATACCTGAGCCGTCACGACGTGGCTCCATGTTCCCGACGGCTGCTAGCGGTACACGCTCCGCTCTCAGAGATCACCCGCATGGGGACAGACACCGCTACGCGGAGTCAGTCCCCAACGCCACCGGGCTCCATGTACCAGACGGCAGATAGCGATACCACGCTCCGTCCACCGGGTCCAACGCAATCAGGTGCACCCACTCGTGATGATAATAATGCTGCAGCACGTCGTGCCGTGCAATCAACCTCTCGATGCGCGCGCGCGGCGCCTCGATGACGGTCAACAGACGCATGGGCTCATGGTACGGGACGTCGCCGTTCATCACAGTCTGCCAGGCCAGTCCGAGGCAGAGATCGCTCCAGGGCCCGGACATGATGCCGATGCGCCCCACCACATTATGATAAACCTTGCTGCCGCCGCCGTATACCTCGTTATCCGTGGCCGAGAAATAATGTTCCATATTAATCCATTGGGCGACGACCTGCGGCGCCGTCATCAAAACTTCCAGCAAACGCTCGGTCGGATCTTCGCGATAGTCGTATGAATGGAGAAAGACGCGGCCGTCCAGATCGAGCGTTTTGGTGAGTTCGCGCCGGCCGATAATGAAGGCGGCATTCCCGGACAAGCCCCACTCCGGACGGACCTGGCTCCAATCGGTGCTGCGCCGGCGCACATGCGCCAGAGCCCGGTCCGATGTCAGGACGGCCGGGGCATCCGGGAGACGGGCGCAGCGCTCGTGGCTCGTCAGGCGACCGGCCTCCTTCAGATCCGCAAGCAGCCGCGCCACATCCTTGCCATGGGTCGCTGGCACATCTTCCAGGTTGAAGAGTTGCACGTCGTCCGTCGTCGTATCGACCTGACCGGCCAGGAAGTGCGTGTCGGATGGGATCGCAATGCCGTTCTTCGCCAGCCGGTCCCTGACTTGCGGCTTGTTCGCCATGGCGGCGAGCACGCGGGCGTTGGGACTTCCCTCATTGCCCCCGCAGGCGCCGCAATCCAGCGCCGATTCAAAGGGGTTATTCTCGCTCGTGCTGCCGTGCGCGCAGAACAGGACCAGCCGCGCGAAATTTTTTGTCAGCCCCATCATGCGTAGCGCCGTGTCCACCGTGAGGACCTGCTCCTCGAGCGTGAAGCCCATCCGCGTGATGCGCTCTTTCTGCGCCGACGCCCAGCGCCGATCGATTCGGTAGTGCCGCCGCAGGGCTTCCACAAATGCGGTCAGCTTTTCCGTCGACAACCCCACCCGCTGGGCCGCCTCACTCAGGAAGGGCTCCACCGCCCCTTCCCCGTTCAACGCCCACCGCCGCAGGGCTTCGACGAATTCCGGCGTGACCCGCGAACCATGGAGACCGAACCGCTCGCGCAAGGCCCCCTGAATGACGGCACCCTGCTCGTAGGCCAGCATTTCTTCCGTTTCCACCGGCGCCAGCTTATCCACGGTGACGCACGTGGCAATGGGGGGCACGAAGAGGCGCTGCAGCCAGGCCGTCCAGCGCCGGTACAAGCCGGGCAGGATCGTCTTGCCCACGATGGGGAGGCCGTAGAACCATCCCAACGACTCCACCATCACATAGGGCGTGACCACATTCTCCTTTAAATCGTGCAAGA
>CAYJUP010000063.1:0-10510 GCA_964373365.1 uncultured Nitrospiraceae bacterium | reverse complement strand
GTGCTGCTCATCCCCGGACGTGACCTCACGCAGGACGGAATCGTGTTGGACCTGAACGGCTACATTGTCCAGATCGAGAACCCGCCGCCCGGCGAGTCGCTGATGGCGAAGGACGATGTGAAGCTGAAAGCTTCGGTCCGGATGTTGTCCGGCGCGCTGGTCCGACCGCACGGCGACTGGGACTCGCGAAAGGCGACGATCTATGGCGAAGTGCTGATCGGTGACCGCGTGATCGAGCGGCTCCAGATGTTGTACGCCGGCGAAAAAAGCAGCTTCGAGGCGCTGTTCTTTGTGCCGTCGCCGATCGAGGCGCCCAATGGTATTACCCTCCGGGTAGTGGCGGCCGACGGAGCCGGAGCCAATTTCGGTATGGGCCAGGCCAACTATCCGGTCCTCCCGGAACAGCTCAGACCCGCAAAAAAGAATTGACCCATTTAGAAGAATTGACTTATTGACCAGCGGTTGATTGATTCAATGAACCCATGAATCAATGATTCAATAGAAAAAGAGAGAAGAGATGGACCCGAAACAAAAACAGTTTTCGATCTGGTACGTGCTCATCGCCCTCTGGGCACTGATGCTGTTCCAGATCTTCGTCACACCTTTCTTCAACCCCAGCGAGATCCCCTATAGCGAGTTTACGGCGGCAGTGGCGGCGGACAAGGTGGAGGAGGTCTCGGTCTCATCTACTGTGATTCACGGGCGCATGAAACCGGACACGTCGCCGGATGCCGGGGCTTCTTCTTCGACGAAGGGAGGTCGTGTGTTCGATACGGTCCGAGTCGAGGATCCAGACCTGATCCGCGATCTGGAAACCCACCACGTCAAGGTGACCGGCATGATCGAGAGTACGTTTCTCCGGGACCTGCTATCGTGGGTCGTTCCGATCGCACTTTTTTTCGGAGTCTGGCTGTTCCTCCTGCGACGCATGGGTCAGGGCCAAGGCGGTTTCATGACGGTCGGCCGGAGCAAGGCCAAGATCTACATGGAGAAGGAGGTCAAAGTCAGCTTCGCGGACGCGGCCGGGGTAGACGAGGCCAAGGAGGAGCTGCAGGAAGTCATCGAGTTCCTGAAGACACCCGAGAAATTCCGTCGGCTGGGCGGCAAGATCCCCAAGGGAATTCTGCTGGTCGGTCCGCCGGGAACCGGAAAAACCCTGCTGGCAAGGGCGGTGGCGGGCGAGGCGGGCGTCCCGTTCTTTTCCATCAGCGGGTCGGAGTTCGTGGAGATGTTCGTGGGCGTCGGGGCGGCGCGCGTGCGCGATCTCTTCGTTCAAGCGAAGGAGAAGGCCCCGTGCATCATCTTCATCGACGAACTGGACGCACTGGGTAAGGCCCGCGGTATCGGCCCGATGGCGCACGAGGAACGGGAACAAACTTTGAACCAGCTCCTGGTCGAGATGGACGGCTTCGATCCTCGGGCAGGAGTCATTCTGATGGCCGCCACCAACCGGCCCGAGATCTTGGATCCGGCTCTGCTGCGCGCCGGCCGCTTTGACCGGCATGTCTTGGTTGACCGGCCGGACAAGACCGGGCGGCTGGCGATTCTCAAGGTCCACGCACGCGGGGTGTTATTGGCGTCCGAGGCCGACCTGGAGGTCATCGCCGCCATGACCGCTGGGTTTGTGGGCGCCGACCTGGCCAACATCGTCAACGAGGCGGCGCTACTGGCGGCGCGGCGCGGCAAAGACACGGTCGGCCTCGCCGAACTGCAGGAGGCGGTGGAGCGCGTCATCGCCGGTCTCGAGAAGAAAAACCGGGTGCTGAACCCAAAAGAAAAAGAACGGGTCGCGCATCACGAAGTGGGGCACGCGTTGGTGGCGCTGTCGATCCCGGGTACCGACGCGGTGCAGAAGATCTCGATCATCCCCCGCGGGATTGCCGCGCTCGGCTACACGATCCAGCTCCCCACCGAAGACCGTTTCCTGATGACTAAATCGGAGTTGGAAAACAAGATTGCGATGTTGCTGGGCGGGCGCGTCGCCGAGGAGATCATTTATAAAGAGGTCTCGACCGGCGCGCAGGATGATCTCTTGAAAGCGACCGATATCGCCAAGAGCATGGTGAAGGCGTACGGGATGAGCGACAAATTGGGCCAGATCAGCTTCGAGCGGGAGCGCCGGCCGCTGTTCCTCCAGACCGGCCAGCCTCAGACTGCAGGCGACTACAGTGAGGAGACCTCGCGCGAGATTGACTGCGAGGTCCGTCGGATTATCGACGAGCAGTACGCGCGGGTGACGACACTCCTGGGCACCCAACAGGACGTCTTGCGTGAGGCCGCTGGGGTGCTACTGGGGAAAGAAACGATCACGGGCGAAGACCTGAAAGCAATCATCGCGAAAGGTGGCGCACAGAGGTGAACTGGTGAGAGCAAGAAAAAAGAAACCGGAAATGAGTCGCCGTTGTGTTGTTGTCATGGCCGTGGTGCTGGCTTTTCTAGGCTGGGTGACTTCCGGCACCATGGGGCTCGCGCAGCAGGGGCAAGAGCAGCATGGCCAAGCGCAGAAGGATACTGTCCAGCACCGGCGGCCGGCGGACATCAAGGAGTATATTGAAAGCCTTGAGCGGCCGGAGCGTGACCAGTACCAGAAGCCTTCGCAGGTAATGGAGGCGCTGGCGCTGAAGCCGGGGATGGCGGTGGCGGACCTGGGCGCCGGTTCAGGCTACTTCACCAGAAGGTTTGTGGAAGCGGTGACTGAGACGGGAAAGGTCTATGCCATCGATGTTGAGCAGGAGATGCTCACCTACACCAAAGAGAGCCTTGTGCACCTGCACATCCCGTACATCGCCGAGTTCATCCTGGCCCGGCCGGACAGCCCGAAGCTGCCGATGGACTCCGTGGACCTGATCTTCCTCTGCAATGTCTATCACCACCTGGAAGAAAGGCCGACCTATTTTTCCAACACCAAGTCCGCCCTCAAGAAGGACGGCCGTGTAGCCATCATCGACTTCTACCACGACAAACGGTCCGGCGACGTCGGCTTCCCACGCCACCATCTGGTCGCACGCGAAACAGCCCTAGAGGAAATGACCAAGGCCGGCTACACGCTCGTCCATGAACATACGTTCCTGCCCCGTCAATATTTCTTGGAGTTTGCTCCGACATCCCCCTGATCCACAGCCGATATGCCATCCTGACCTCAGTGTCCAACGGTGGGGTGAGTCGGTCGAAAAATCGACCAGCGAATCAACAGCAGAGCCGCCCCGGCCCCCAACAGCCCGCCCAGCACCCATCCTCCCAGCACATCGGTCACGTAATGCCCGCCCACATACACCCTGGAGAACCCGATCACGGCCACAAGAGGCCATGTCACCCAGCCGGTCACGGGGTACAGCACCTGCGCGAACGCGGCCGCAGCGGCAGTGTTGAGTGCATGATTGGATGGAAAGCTGAACGTTCCACCACAGCCGATAAGTTGATGCACACCACTCAATAGATGGCAAGGTCTGACCCGCCCCACGAGCTGCTTGACCTGCGCGCCGAGCTGGTCACCCAGGAGTATCAGACAGGCCAAACCCGTGGTGCCAATCAGAGCCTCACGCCGGTTGACCCAGAGCCAATACCCGAAGGCCAGCGCCCCAGGCACCAGCAGACTGGTGGGACGCGCAAGTGCAAGCATAGTCCAGTCGGCAACAAAGGACCGTCCGGCGAGACCGTTGATCGCGTGAAACAACGAAACATCCCAGTTCATGTATTACCCAAGACGCAAGGCTAGGGGCAATGGGCTAGAGGGAATCATGCCCATGATTCTTCTCCATATCCCTATCGCCACTCGCCTCAATCCTCCCGCCGTGGCTCCATCTATTGTGTCCGGAAGTGGATTCTGACCGTTAATTCTCCATCTACCGGTTCATCCCCTTGCATCCGGGGATCGAACTTCCACTGGTTCAGGGCCGTGAGGCCGGCGATCGTCAACTCGCGGTGCTTCGCCGGTTCTAACACCACGACCGTCACTTGGGCGTCCTTGGTAACCAGCATCCGAGCCTTCATCCAATCATCAAGTTCCTTCCCGTCCAACGCAGGGGGGATGGCGGGCCAGGGGGTGTAGATCGGCACCGGCCCAAGCTGTTGATCTTTGTTGAGCGGCAGCCCGTGTACGTGGACCGTTGGTAAGACAATCACATCTTCATCGTGATCAGACCGATGAGTCGCCCGGTCGCCTTCAGCAGCCAGGCTGAGGGTGAGGCTAAGGCTTAGGGAGGCAAGCAGCCACCCGAGCATGTGAGGTGCGAACATGAATTTCCTCCTCATAACCTTAACCTCAACCTCGACCTTAACCTTCCTCTTCTCAGAAGAACCACTGCCCGCGGAAGAAGAACGACCGTGGCATGCCGGCGTGCGGGACGCCGAGTCCGATGCTTCCCTCCCCCGCATTGTAGAAATATTTTTGATCGAGCAGGTTGACCACATCAAACCCGAGCAAGAACTTCTGCCGGTCCCACAAGGGAAAGACATGCGAGACGGACAGATTATACGTCGTGTAGGAAGGGACATGGGAGGAATTCGTCTTGGCCTCCTCGTTGGCTGCTGTCCGCAAGCCGTATCCATAGAGCATCTGACCGCTGATCGTCGTCCGCTCAAGGAGCTTGTAGGTCAGCACCGCCGAACTCGTCACGAATTGCGAGTGATCGCAGAACACGCCGCCTTGGGAGTTGATATCGTCAATCTCCTTCTGCTCGAGCAAAAAATGTCCTGACTGGAGCCCATAGCCCTTGCACTGCCCCCACGAGGCACTGGCGCGTCCGGACAGGTTGTCGGAGTACTGCACTTTCAGGGCGCCGTCAATGCCGCGCTGCCAACCCCGGCTGAAGGCGAAAAAGTTCAGCAGAGGCGTGGTCCCGAACTGGCCGGCGTCCGACAGAAAATGGTCGAGCTTATAAAAGCCTGTCAACTCCAGGGTGACCCTCTGGTTGAACAGTGCATGGTAGGTCCCGACCTCAAAGTAATCGGCCCGCTCCGCCCTGGGGGTGTTGTTGGTGAGATTCTCCGGCTGTGCCGTCGTGCCGATGGTGTTGAGCTTGGCGAACGAAATCGCTTCCAGGTTGGGTGGCGTAAACAGCCGGCCGTAATAGGCATGGAAGACGTTCGACTGGTCATATTTGTAGGTGACGCCGACTCTCGGACTGACCTGTCCCTCACTCACCGGATACTGGACCGCGTCCCCGCGAACACCAAGATTGAAGGTCCAGCGGTCGTCCGGTGTCCACTGATCCTGGATCCAGAACTCCTGACGCCACCCGATGAGGCGGTTATCGGCGCTTTGCGAGATGACCGGCCCGACGGGGTTCCCGGTGCCCGGGTCTCGGGCAAAGTCGTACAACTGCGTCTTGTTGATCGCCTGGGTTCGGTCGATCTGAAAGCCGGTCTTGATCAGATGCTTGGTGTTCGGGACATAGGTGTAGTCCAGCCGGACGCCCCCCGAGTAGGCGAAGCGGTCCTGGTCCGACGCCGAGAAGGGCTCGTCCGTCGCTGGGGTATACGCCAGCGCATTCAGCGGATCGGTCTTAAAGGTCGCACGGGTGTGGCGGAAGTACCCGGCCAAACTGAAGTAGCTGGCGGCATTGACGTCATGCCGCCAGACCATATGAGCGTATTGGTTGTCTTCCTTCTGGAATTCGTCAACCGCCTGCGAAGCCACCGGGGTAAAGCCGGGGGTTTGGGCCTGGAGGAGGGTCAACACGTCCGGATTGACCGCCAAGCCCGGCGCCGTCGGAATCTGGTACTTCGCAACCCCATTCAACACCAGCCAACTAAAGTTGTCGCGGTTGCCATGCTGGTAATCGGCGCGGAGATAGGTCTGGTTCCGGTTGCTATCGTCGTGAAAAACAGAATGTCCGACCGTGGGGGGCTCGATGCCGCGATTGGTGGAGATAAAGCTGTTCAGGACATAGTAGCGGAATTGTTGACCAACGGTCCCGCCGTACTCGAACGAAGGATTCAGTGTCTCATTGGATCCCCCGAACAATTGCGCGGAACCGAACGGAGGGCGGGTCCCGCTCTTGCTTGTGATGTCAAGCAGTGCAGCGGTCCTGTTCCCATATTGGGCCTCCATCCCCCCGAGGATGATATCGGCCCGCTCCCACGCCCGAGGCATGATCACGTCCGAAAAACTCGAGGTGACCGTATCCGGAATCGGAACACCGTCGATGCGAAACTGGAGGTTCGCATGATCCTGGCGGATATGGACCTCTTTGAGCGCCCCGTAGGTCGCGCTCGGGATGGTCTGCAACACATCCTGCAGCTCGACGTTGTTCCCACGCGCCAAGACCTCGATGTCCTTCCGACTGACGGAATACGTTTCGCTGGAGGCCTTGTACTGAATAGGCGGCAGCGGTGAGACAATCTCCAGAGCCAGCTCTTGCGTCAACGCAAGGGTCAGCTTGACCGGCGCAGGCTTCTCAGTCCCAACCTTCAGCACGACATACTCGCTTCGATATGTCTCGAGGACGGCGCTGACGGAATAGGTGCCCTCAACCGGCACCGTCACCGAGAATTCTCCTGCATCATTCGTCACGGCATCCGCGACCAGTTTGCCCTCCTGATCCTTCACCTCCACAACGGCCTGCGGGACCCGCCGCAGATCCTGGTTCTGAACCGACCCGGTAATAGCGCGCGATGCAAGAGAGGTCCTCGCATCCTCAGCATGCACCGTAGGCTGCCCAGACGATAGCGGAACGTCGAAGAGCAGAAGCATACCGAGTAACAAACGAGTAAAGCGGATTGGATCGCACCGCATCGTCAAACTCCTCTCCCTCCAAAAGCATCACAGCGACTCACTTCTTCTTATGGACGCGCCGCCGGCTTGTCACTTGAAACGGCGAACACGGACCTCGGTCCTGCGTCTCAGATTGAAGGTCAGCGCCGTGGATATGAGGCTGCGTGATCAGGAAAGAGGAGGGGCGCGGGACAGACCAGTACTACTCAGTTGGGAGGAGAGTAAGGTGGACGGTCCGAGCTGCTGGTGCTGCGCTGGAGCAATGAAAGCGTGAACCGCCGGCGCATCCGTGACCAGTGAACTGCTCGTGTGGTGCTGGACCCATTGGCAGAGGTCGGAGTCGGAGTGTTGGTGGCCATCGTGATCAGCGGCGGAGAGTTCGTGGTGGATCTCCAGCGCCGCCGCAAACGGCGCCAGCGCCAAGAGGATCAGCGCGACGGCGACAGCAAGCGTGGCACCGGCACTCCGGTGAGTGGTGAAGTCTAAGTAGCGACGGAACATGGGCGTCGGCGTTTCTAGCAGAACCCCTTGAACCTTGTCAACTCGCACGACAAACACCGGCTCGCGACCTTCCTTCTCAATCAGATCGTCACTATGCTACGATGGCTGACGATCAGGTTCTTCTCTTCATTCTAAAAACCGAAGGGCAGCGGCTCATGCTGATCGACACCCACGCGCATCTGGATGATGCCCGCTTTAACGGCGACCGGGATGCCATGATTGCGCGCGCCCGGGAAGCCGGCGTCGACACCTTTGTGACGATCGGCTGCGATCTGGCCACCAGCCGGGCGGCGGTCGAGCTGGCTGACCGCTACCCGTTCGTGTACGCTGCCGTGGGAGTGCACCCGCACGAGGTGAAGCACATCGGTGACGATTGGTACGACGATCTGCAGCGCTTGGCCAAGCACCCGAAAGTGGTGGCCTATGGGGAGATCGGCCTGGACTACCATTACAACTATTCGCCGCCGAAGCTCCAACGGGACCGCTTCCGCGAACAGATCGGCGTGGCCCGCGACCTGCGTCTCCCCATCGTGATCCACACGCGGGAGGCCCAAGACGACACGATTGCGATTTTAAAGGAGGAGAAAGCCGCCGAGGTGGGAGGAGTCTTCCACTGCTTCTCGGGAGATACCTGGCTGGCGAAAGACGCTCTGGACCTGGAGTTCTTTCTGTCGTTCTCAGGCGTGATCACCTTTCAGAACGCGACGATGCTCCGGGATATCGTCAAAACCGTGCCGATGGACCGCATTCTCGTGGAGACCGACAGCCCCTATTTGACACCGGCGCCGCATCGTGGCAAGCGCAACGAGCCGGCCTATGTAAGACTGGTCGCCGAGAGGATTGCGGCGATTCAGGGGATGACCTCCGACAAAGTCGCAGAACTCACCTCGCACAACGCCCACCGCGTGTTCAGAATCCCCTAAGTTGCCGATTCCGCCTGCGGAGCGCTTTCGGGAGCTTCCGCGGATTCCCCTTTTTCTCGGGAGGGCGTCTTGGCAGATCGTCGTCTCCCCGATCTCTCCCCTTGACGCCTGAGGTCGTAGGCGTGGCAGGCGAAGCGCGCAGCCTGGCTTCAAACTCCCTCGCTTCGATCACGAACGCCCCCTGCGCCTTCGCGAACTCTGCCACCTCCCGGTCCGAGGAGACCACCGCGCAGTCACGACCGAACTCCTCTGCCAGCCGCTGAATTACCCGGTCGGCCTGTTCCCCGCGCCGCGAATACACCACTTCAACTCCACCCCGATGCTCGCGACGCTCCGCGCCGAATCCCTGCTGCCAGCCGTCGAAGACCACCGTAATCGGATGCGTTTTCCGCTGCCGGTAGGCTGCCAAATCCCGAAGCAATTGCTCACGCGAGGATTCGGAGTCCGGGCCGACGGCGCGACCAATCTGGCCTCTCGCCCCCAACAGATTGTACCCGTCAATGATCAGGTGTAGAGCCATGTTTTAAACCCGGTTTATTCATGAATACCTACTGCGGTGTCCGATTCTCTCGCTCGCCGGGGCTTTTCTCGTTCAGCCTCCTCGACGTACTGCAAGAGTACGCCTCGGTCGTCCTCACTTGCGAGAAGCCCCGGCGGGCTTCGGCCTCAGCCACCTCGCGACGGCATTCATGGATAATCCGGGTTCACCGGAGAGCCTAGTGCAGAGCCTTCATATCTGTCAATCAAGCCTGATGTCTGAATCGACGTGGTGCCTCTTGACAATCCCGGCCACATCTGAGACAAGGTTCTCATAGACCTCTCGCGGAGCTTGGCCCAATGATGATCTTCCGTCGGATGACACTCCTGTTCCTGGCCGCCCTTCTCTTGGGCCTGTCCACGGTCTGCCCCCCCCCGCTCCCCGCTGCCTCCTCAACCTTTTCGAGCCTGAACCCGGAGACGACGGCCGATGGCGTGCCCCGCAAGGCCCGTAAATTGAGGAGGAAGCCGGTCCGGCCAGCCTCCTCGCCCACCGAACTGCACGATTTGCGAGTCATGGCCTATCCGGATCATACACGACTGGTGCTGGTTCTCCAGCGGGGCGTGACCTTCACGCAGAGCCGTCACAAAAACCCGGACCGGCTCGTCATCGAGCTGCAGAACTCGCTGCTGGGGAAAGCCGCCAGAACCAAGCTGACCGACGTTGATTTTCCGGATGAAATAGCCATCGCGCAGCGCCACCCTCGCTCCGTGACGGTCTCGCTGAATTTGGAGGCGATCAGCGACTACAAGTTGCTGCCGCTCAGCCGACCGGCCCGCCTGGTCATAGACATTTATCACCGAGCGGACGTTGATCGAGTCCGCCCGGTCCTTAGGCTGTCCCCACCACCTGCCGCGAGCGTCCCTCAACTCAGGTCGGCGCAACGACTTGCTAGACCGGAGCTCAGGACGATCGTGGTGGACCCGGGTCACGGCGGAAAGGACCCTGGAGCGATCGGGCGCAGCGGGACCGCTGAAAAAGACATCACCTTGCAGGTCGGTCTTCGGCTCCGTGACCTGCTCACCAGGCACTTGGGAAAACAGGTGCTCATAACTCGCAATCGTGACATGTTCGTAGAGCTGGAGGATCGCGCCAAGTTCGCCAACAGCGTGGATGCCGACCTGTTCGTCTCGATCCACGTCAACTCCCACCCACAGCGCGCCACGAAAGGGCTGGAAGTGTACCATTTCGGGGAGGCCAGCGACCAACGCGCGCTGGAGGTGGCCGCACGCGAAAACGGCACCCCGATTAAGGACACCGGCGTGGGATGGCAGTACCTCGTCGCAGACCTCCTGACCACGAAGAAAGTCCAGGAGTCGCTGGAACTCGCCTGGACCACCAAACAGGCCATGGTCGCCCACCTGGACGGCCACTATGATGTGGTGGATCACGGGGTCAAGACCGCCCCGTTCTACGTGCTCCGCAATACGGCCATGCCCAGCATCCTGGCCGAGATCGCCTTTATCTCCAATCCCACGGAGGAGCGGCTGATGCAGGGCGATGCCTTCCTGACCCGCATGGCCGAGGCCATCTTCGAGGGGGTCAAGGCCTTCGTGCACCCGCTACAAACCGCATCACGGTAGGGGGTAGCGAGAAAACGGGGTAGCGGGGTAGAGGGATATCGGGATAAGGGGAAGTCGAGATACCCGTAATCCCTCCGAATTACCGCGTTGTGTTAAGAGCGGTGTGTTGCGTGGCTCCCTTCCCTCTCACCCCGCTACCCCTTTACCCCGCATCCCTTCTTTACTATGGCCACCTTCAAGCTGACGATCGAGTATGACGGCACCGCCTACGCCGGCTGGCAGCGTCAGCCGGACCGGCCGACGGTTCAGG
>CAYJUP010000062.1:0-10672 GCA_964373365.1 uncultured Nitrospiraceae bacterium | reverse complement strand
GCGCAGAGGCTGGGGATTGCAATCCCCGCCCCCTGCGCCGCGGAATAGATGGTATCGCCCTGAGCGGCGGTCACGGCTCGGCCATTGATGCTTAGGCTGACCGATCTATCATTCATGAGCCACCCTTCGCCCAGGCTAGAGGCGCGAGGCTAGAGGCAATAGGGAGAATGGCCTTTCCTATAGCCCCTGGCCCCTTGCCTCTCGCCTGAATTCGTTTCCGAAATGCTCGATGGCCGTCAGAACGGGATACGGGGCCCGACCTCCCAGCGCGCACAGGCTGGCCGTCTTCATCGTCTCCCCCAGGTCGGCCAGTAGATCGAGATCGCCAGGACGGCCGCGACCGGCCTGGATCCGCTCCAGGATCTCACGCCCACGCACCGAGCCGATCCGGCAGGGCGTGCATTTCCCGCAGGACTCATCGGCCGTGAAGGCCATGAAGTGGCGAGCCAGCTCCACCATGTCGGTCTCGTCGTCGTACACCACGATCCCGCCGTGGCCCAAAATCGCCCCGGCTTCGGCGAAGGCGTCATAGCAGATCCGGATGCCGAGCCGAGAGGCCGGAAACAGGCTGCCGAGCGGTCCGCCCACCTGGACCGCCTTGAACCGCGCCCCCGGCGCCATGCCGCCGCCGAACCGATCCAGCACCTCCTCCAGCGTCGCGCCGAACGGAATTTCCACGAGGCCGGGTTGCTTCACCCGTCCGCCGATTTGAAGCGTGATGGTGCCGCGTGACCGCTCCGTGCCCATGGCCGCATACCACGCCCCTCCCCGGGCCAGGATGCTCGGCACCGTCGCGAACGTCAGCACGTTGCTCACGATGGTGGGCCGCCCGTGGAGACCGGCCACGGCGGGATAGGGCGGCTTCGCACGGACCACGCCCCGTCTGCCTTCCAACGACTCCAGCAGGGCCGTCTCCTCCCCGCAGACATAGGAGCCGGCACCAACCAGGACCTCAAGGCGGAATTGTCCCCCTTTGATATCCAGCATGCCGTCCTGCTCCGCCTCCTCGATCGCCGCCCGCAGAGTCCGGGCTGCGGCCGGGTATTCCTGACGGCAGTAGATGTAGCCCGTGTCCGCGCCGATCGCGAGCGCGCAGATCAGCATGCCCTCGATCAGCCGATACGGCTCGCCCTCCATGATCATCCGGTCGCAATAGGTCCCGGCGTCGCCCTCATCGGCGTTGGCCACCACGTACTTCCGGTCGGCGGCAGCCTCCCGGGCGGCTTGCCACTTGGCCCAGACCGGAAACGCCGCGCCACCGCGCCCGCGCAGTCCCGATACCTTCAGTTCCTCGATAATCGCCTCAGGCGACAGAGCCCGTGCCCGGTCCAGCCCTTCGCCTCCTCCATGTGCGACGTACTCTTCGGGCGCGAGCGGTTGGGTCACGCCGAAGTTGGCAAAGGTGACGCGCGTCTGCTCGGCCAGGAACGGAATGTTGCTGACCGGCGTGCCGCCTGAACCGGCCAGAATCCGAGGCAGGTCTTCAGGCCTGACATTGGACCAGGCGACCCGGCCTTCGGGCATCCCGCGTTCAACGAGCGGCTCCAGGAAAAAGGCACCGCGCGAGGAGGTCCGGACCAGTTCCAGGCCGGGCATCTCTGCCCAGGCCTTCGCCAGCCGGTCAGCTCCCGCCGCACGGGCCGACGTGTCGTTCGAGAGGTACAATCGCGTGGGGGTCACAGCATGTTCCTCACTGATCCGTTACCGATAGTCTTTTAACAACGAAGCGACGTCCGACTCGGTCACCCGGCCATGGATATCCCCGTCCACCATCACCGTCGGGGAGACCGCGCAGTTGCCGACGCAATAGACGCGTTCCAGCGTGAACCGGCCGTCCGGTGTCGTTTCGCCAAGATCGATCCCGAGCTTCCCTCGCAATACGGTCAGCACGCGGCCGCAATGATTGGCCACGCAGGATTCTCCGGTGCAGACTCTGATCAGGTGGCGACCCGTCGGACGGGTGCGCAGGTCCGGGTAGTACGAGAGGACTCCGGCGACATCCGCCTCCGTCACCTCCAGGGCGCGGGCGATCTCAGCCACCGCGCTCAACGGCACGTACCCGAGCGCCTCCTGCACAACGAGCAAGCTCTCCAGGACGTTCAGAGGATGTGTCTGCAACTGCGCCAAAATGGCGGACAGCATGGGCTCGCGGCTTTCTTTCACAGGCAACCTTTCCTACAGGCCGACATGGGCGCGCAGACGGTTGTAATCATAGCCCGGCCTGCCTGTCCGGCGACGGGCGATGTCGTCCCGTTCCGCCTGGTCAATGAGCGCCGCCACTCGGGCGCGGCCGTCAGGCTGACTCATGGCATGGCGCGGAGTCTGGCTGCTCAGCGCTGGCGAAGGAAGGTCGGCCCACTCCAGGTACACCGATTCCAGGAAGGCGGCCAGCAATCGGTGCTCCTCGTCAGGCGTGACCACGACCGAAAGGACGGGGCCCTCCTCTGCAGCAAGATCCACCTCGGAGAGCGCATGGAGCGGTACCACGGTGGATTCCCCCCTGAAATGGAGTGAGTAACCGAAGGTCGAGGCCAGCAGATGCTTGAGACCGTCGAGCCTCTCCCCGGAGTCGCATTCCACCACCAACTGCGCAGGTGAGAGAGTCAGCCTCCCCACGACGCCAGCGTTACCCCGCTGCACCCACGTGCGCACTGCGTCGTCGGTCTGACCTTGTCGATCGGACGGCTCGACCTGCCATCCCTCTGTCTGACTCAGGACATCAGCCAAGTATTGAAACTCGTGATGCTCGTAGAGCGCCAGCGCGTACAGAAACGGTTGGTCGCTGAGAGTGCGGTAGCGAATGCCGGCATCGGCCTTGACAAGAGATCCCAGTCGAGCCTGAGCCAGATTCCAGAGCAAGATGTATCCATACCGTTTGGCGAATTCTGCCCACTCCCCTAAGTCGAACGATCCGGAGTCGGCTTCCATCTCGCGCCGCCACTCATCGACGGCTTCGTAGATAGATCGGGCCACCGACGCCGAGAGCGTGATAGCGGTCCCCGGAAGCACCGGGCGAGCTGGCAGACGGATCAGGCGGGTGAGGAGCACCTGGCCCGGCTTGAGTTCCCGGCTGCTCACATCCCCGACGACGTGGAACTCCCGGCCATCGCCAAACGAGCGCAGGGTCAATCCGCCCTCCACGCCAGTCTCGTTCAGGGACTGGATCTCAAACAGATCCATGTAGGAATGGTGGAGAGGGTCTAACCAGGCGCGTTCCTCCTCCGGCACGTGGACCGTGATCATGTCCCGGAGTTGCTCGATCAGCGAGAGCTGTCCGTCCTCAGGATAGTAGTCCGCGTACAGATACAGGTTGGCCAGCGCGACTTCTTCGGGACGTGGCGCCAGAGCGACCACCTGTGCGTACTCCGCATACGGGCGAAGAGCCCTGCCCAACGCAATTTGCCGCTGAAGCCGGAACCCCGGTTCCAGCGCCAGCGCTTCGAGCCTGGCCAGCACGGACTCGAGCGAGGGCTCCATGGAGATCCACATGCCCGCGGCACGCTCACTCACGGGCTTCATGGATCTCTTCCATGACGATCGTTTCCGCTTCGAGCCAGTCTTCCAACGCCCTGCCTTCCCGTCCCCCGCGTTGCTCGTAGAGCTCGTAGGCTTTCTGGGCGATCCGTTCCCACATCCCGTCGGGAAGCTCGATCGGCTTGGATACCGAATTTGGCTTTGTCGTTGGCTTCGACGCCGGCGTCGCCGAGCTTCTCGCTCTCACGGATTTTGATTTTGTCTTTTCCATGTCCTCCACCTTTTCTACGGTCGTCCTCCACTAAACCCCATCACGACGCCCCGTGGCCTCCGGCAACACCCGCCGATGGCCGGGGCCGAATTTCGGACTCTTCACGGTCAGGACAGGACATGGGGCTCGTCGCAGGACCGCCTCCGCGACACTGCCGCTGACCAGATGGGAGACCCCTCGCCGCCCATGCGTGCCCATCACGATCAAGTCTGGCTCCTGTCGGAGAGCCCAGTCAAGGATCGAATCCGCTGGCACTCCGCCAAGGATCACACGCTGCGCCGTCAAGCCTTGCGAGTGGAGGGCAGCAGCCAGCTCCGACAGCCTGGATTCCAAACGGTCCCGCATCTTACGCTCCTCTCCGGTATGACTGAGCGTGAAATCCAGACCGTAGGAGACCGGTTCCATGACATGCAGAATCGTCACCACGGCTCCAAGCTGTTTGGCCACCGGCACCGCATACTCCAACGCCTCTAAGGAACAGTCCGAGAAATCCACCGGCACCAAGATGCGCAGGATTCGAGGTGAGGCCGTGGTCGCCTGAATCGCTGCCGCCTTGCCACCCGCCTGATCCAGCCGGACAGCCAGTACAGGACACGGCGCGCCCTTGACCACACGTTCCGCCGTGCTCCCCAGCAGGATATGCGCCAGCCCCGTTCGCCCGTGGGTGCCGACCACCACCAGATCCGTATCATCCTCCTTCGCCATCTCGTTGATCCGCTGGCTCGGGATGCCCATCACCTGCTGGCCCTTCGCCGTGAGCCCAACCCACCTGGCGCGGTTTACCAGATCATCAAGCTGGCGGTCGGTTTCTTTGCGGAGTTGTTCGAGGTATAGACGGTGTACCTCATAGTCTGGATCCATCCCGTGCTGAAACTCCAGGACATGCAGGATGTCCAGCCTAGCCGCATAGGCCTTTGCCAGAAACACGGCGTATTCCTCGGCCCGCGCTGCACACTTGGAAAAATCGGTCGCGAACAGGATCCGTCCGAGCAACGGGGTCATTTTAAAAATTCCTCCTGGCAATAGGCCCGAGGCCAGGGGCGATGGGCAAGAATCTATAACCTATCGCCTCGCGCCTCTCGCCCGTTTCTAAACCGCACCGACGCTCAACAACAGGAGCTCTCCTCTCACGTTGGGATGGATGGAGCACTTGAACTCGTATTTCCCCGGGCGCTCGATCGTGAAGCGAACCGCCGCCTCACGGCCCGGGTCCAGGAACAGGCCCCCGATCCCGCGGCCGTAAGAGATCACGCCACCACTTTCCACACGTGTCAGGCTGTTTTGGAACACCTGAGAGCCAAAGTCGTGGCGCACGGCATCCTCATTTCGGATCGCAATCAGCGTGGGCGCGCTGAGCTGGAGCGGCACCTGTTTGGTGATGAAGGTGAAGTCCTTGATCGTCACCTCCACGCGCTGCTCAGTCTGAGCGCCGGCCTGCGCCAAGAGGGCCGGTATGACGCACACAGCCAGCGCTACCCGGCTCATCCAATCTCGGAGTGAGTCCCCTAAAGATGGGCCTCCCACCTTCGCCCCTCCCGCGGTTGTGTCCGGACCAGCCGTCGTTGCGATTTTATCTCCTCCCATCTTCATCCCTCCTACTGCGGCGCCTCGGCCGGTCGTCGTTGCGGTTGCGGTCTCCCCGGAAGGGGCACGCAGAGCACCGGGCAGCCCGCGGTCCGCGTCACCTTCTCGGCAGTGCCGCCGAAAAAAATCTTCTCCACGTTTCCGGTTTGCCCGCCGTAGCTGCCCATCACCACCAGGCTGACCTTTTCGCTGCGGGCCGTTCGCGCGATCTCCACGAACGGCGTGCCCTCAGCGATCAGCCGTTTGATGTCGAGTCCCTTCGCCTCCTCAAACCCGAGCAGGCGGCGGGCATTCAGGCGTGCCTGATGACGCAACCGCTTCTTCTGCCCGGCCTCCTCTGACGGCAGGGCCAATCCCACCGCGTTCAGCGCATCGAGGGCCTTGGTATCCACGACATGGAGCAGCAGTACCTCGGACTGAAACACGCGCGCGAGCGATAACGCCACCCGGAACGCTTCCTCCGAACATCGCGAGAAGTCCACCGGAATCAGAATCTTGGGAAAGAGCGATCCTGGCATATTGTCCTTTCGTCCTTTCACGATGGTCTATCCGCAGCAATGATGGTACTGCTCTTCAGGCACCTCACGCATTCTCGCCAGCGTTTCTTCTGCCTCCTGGTCGGACAACGATTGATCGATCCAGGGATACAGGATGGTTTCCTCTTTCTTGTTATGCGCGGAGAGCACGGCGAGCAGCCCCCGCTCGAATTCGTCCGTGTTCGTCTCTCCCTTGGCGATCCGATCGTGGATCTGTTCGAGAAAGTCCTTGATCTGCCGGTGCTCCGTGCGCATCACCGCCGTCGGGCCGCGGTCCTCCATTCCCGTGCGGTGCTCGAACAACGGAAAGAGAATTTCTTCTTCCCAGACAATGTGCCGCTGGAGACCTCGCTTAAACTCAGAAAAGAAGTCTTTGGCTTTACCGAGATCGCTCCCTTTCGTGGCTTGGAATTCTGTGACTAGCCCGTCCAGCCGATCATGATCTTGGCCCATAAAGTTGGTGATGGCGTTCATTGGATTCCCCTCCCAGTTCGCTCACCCCTTTACAGAGTGAGCAAGGGAGGTGCCATCTGCAGAGAGCGAAGAGCTTATGGCTTATAGCTTATAGTCCGAGCACTTAGAGCATGTTCTCCTGCCATTAGCCATAGGCCATACGCTCCCCAAATTCCAGAGGGGGAGTCCTGCTACAGTCGCGTTGCTCCAGGTGTAGCGGAAGGCTACAAGAACGGGAAAGTTTGAGGGTGAGGTTCATGCTGAGCCAAGAAGAAAGTCACAAGAATCACCTGTTCTCCCAACCTTCGCCTCAACCTCAGCCTTGTCTAGACGTGCATGGCATCGCTCTTGCTCAGCTTTATGAAGTGAGGAAAGGGACCATGACCAGAACTCAGTGGTTTCTGCTTGGAGCGGTGGGACTAGGAATCATTATTTCCCTGTACCTAATCTTTTTCTCTCCTACCGAGTGTCATTAGGAACTGGTCCGAAAGTCACATGGTTTGAACGTCAAAGGGCAGTGGGCGAAGACCCATGGTGCCAGGATGCGATGCCGACGATGTCACGGCCGGATGGTGGTTGACTCTTTCATCGACATGGATGGAGGGCGCCTATGGCTACGAGCCTAGCGCTGCGTGAACCGCGGAGAAGTTGTGGACCCGGGGATCGCCCGCCACCGGTTTGCCCAGTGCTCGCGGCTCGCTCGCCTCATTGAGCGATTGACGGGGAAGTCCCCCAGAACCCATGAGATTGTCCGGCGCAGCGCCTGATCCCCGGTAAAGGAGTAGGACCATGCGCATTTTACTGGCGGTGGATGGTTCAGACCAATCCTACGAGGCGGCGCGGGCGCTTGCCCAGCTGTCTCAAGCAGAACAACTGATCCTGCTGCACGTCCTGGATGTTCCGACGCCGATGTATCCCACGGTGATGCCCGAGGTGGCGAGGGACCTGTACGTCACGGTGGAACGGGGGATGCGGGAAGACGGCGAACGCCTGTTGAAG
Organism: uncultured Nitrospiraceae bacterium; assembly: GCA_964373365.1. GTDB lineage: Bacteria > Nitrospirota > Nitrospiria > Nitrospirales > Nitrospiraceae > CAYJUP01. The sequence goes on along the minus strand of CAYJUP010000062.1, from coordinate 3,355 downwards.
CGGATCAGCTCGATTCTGCCGTCCAACACGGGACCCGTGTCCAAGCGCTTGGAGATCGGCAAGCCGACCGACCTGATCTTGACCATCGCCGCGAATGAGCGGGTTGACCTCATCGTCGTCGGATCGCGAGGCATCGGCTCGGTACGGGAACTGACGCTGGGCAGTGTCTCCCATCAAGTCGTTACGCATGCGCCCTGTCCGACGCTGGTGGTCGGCACGCCGATGCGGGCCGTCCGGAAAATGATGCTCGCGGTGGAGGGGCCGGAGGAGGCGGACGCCGCCCTCCGTTTCTTTGCCAAGCGGCCATTGAGAGAGCCGGGCGAGGCGACGGTCCTGACCGTGATACCGTATGCGGACCCGGCCTGGCCTGTGGGAGCCATGATTCCCGAGTCGCTGCGGAAGGAGATGCAGGCGCACGCCGGACGCTTCGTGGATGACGTGGCATCACGTCTCTCCGCGGTCGGCTTCCGTGCGAGAGGGACCGTCATGCTGGGCGCACCGGCGAGCGAGATCCTGAAGGAAGCCGTGAAAAGTCAGGTGGACCTTATTGTAATGAGCTCCCGACGACGAGGGGTCAGTCGCTTGGTGTTGGGCAGCGTATCGCATACCGTGCTGCATCGAGCGCCCTGCCCAGTGTTGATATTCCGATGAGCGGAGGCTTAATGAAAACGTTCCCGGATCGCGGCTAGGATCAGGTCGGTCGAGGCTTCCGGGGTGGTGCGAGTGCTCTCGATCCTGACGTCGGGGTCACGCGGCGGCTCATAGACATCCTGAAGCCCGGGCACGGTGGTTGACTCGCCCGCCAGCCCTTTCCGATAAGTCCCCTTCCGGTCGCGTTCCTTGCAGACCTCCAGCGGACACTCGACCGTCACCTCGAGGAAGTGCGGGATCAGCTCCCTGGCAAGGTCCCGGTAGATCCGCCGGTTGGCGGTGGCATCAAAAATCACGGTTACGCCGTGGCAAACCAACCGGCTGCCGAGAAACGCCAAGGCACGGTAAAACAGGTCGCGCTCCTCGCGGGAATAGGTCGGAGCGGGTGTCAGGAACCGGCGCACCGCATCGGACTCAAGGACCTCCACACGCAGACCTAGCGTCTCCAAACGTGGCCGCAGAGAGGCCACGATACTGCTTTTCCCAGACGCCGGCAGCCCGGTGATCCAGATCGCGAAACTGGGCGAAGGATAGTCATTCGTCATGCGTCATCCGTCATTCGAGGAATGGTCAATGGTTCATGGCTAATGGTTCATGAGTAGGTTCTCTCGCCATTTCCCATTTTCATCGCCCATTAACCATCAACCATGAACCATATCTTCACTGCCGGCAGTACCGATTCACGTCGGAGGGTTCGAAGCGCTCCGCTGCCAAGACGTTCTGGATAAATCGAAAGATGGTATGCCGGACCGCGAGAGGCAGGTCCGGATACCACAGCGGGCTCGCGATGACCAGCCCGCGAAACGCAAAGAACGGCGCGGCTGCCTCGGTCACCGCGCGGTCCCCACTCTCAGCCTGGTAGCGATCCCAGAATTCACGGAACAGCACCTCGAGCGGCCCCTGCAGCCTTCCCCAGCGACGCAGTGAGAAAAAGAGATAGTTGATCGTCATGGCGGTGACGTCATCGGCCGGTTCGCCCCACTCGCCCCGGGAGCGGTCCAGCACGCTGAAGTCCACCCCGCGACGAAAGAGCACGTTCCAGGGATGGAAGTCGCCGTGCACCTGCGCAAGGCGGCTTGTCCGGTTCCGCAGACGCCAGCGCCAACGATTGCACGCTTCCTCGATCGATCGCAGCAGATCCTCGGTGATGAACCCGAAGCGAGCGGGGTAGCTGTCCGTCAGGCCCATGATGCACTCGCCATGGCCGATCAGCTCGCGGAGCCGCCGACGGTACAGGTTCGGATCGCGCCGCTTGACCCGATGAATGCGGGCCAAATAGCGGGCGAGCGCATGGGCCCGGCCCCGGTCCTGGGGCCGCAGCCGCCCCGAGCGTGCCAGCCGATCAAGGTCCAGGTGGTAGCTTCCTCCGTCGGCCCATTCCGTCAACACAAAGAACTCCCGGGCCGGCGCCACCGAGAAGAGGGAACCGTCGGCGGTAAAGGCGCCCACATCAAGCGCCTGCACGTGGCGCGGCAGCCGTCCGTACGAGTCAAAGTCCCAGAGCAGCGCTTGCGCGCGATCGGCCGGATGCTCGTGGCCGAACGGCCCCGGGCTCATGGTTTCGAGAACCGCCCGCCGTGTGGTTCGTCCAACCCGGAAGGTCACCCTGAGCGGAGCCCCGTAGCCGTATTGCTTGAGCGCGGCGGCGGAGGTCTCCTGTCCGATGGGGCCAAAGGCCAGCAGCTCAACGGTCGGTCCGAACCGCTGGCGCAAATACTGCTCGAGCCGCTGTCGTCTCAGCGTCGGCATAAGCCCGGAGGAAAGCAAGTCGCGTTCCACCGATCATAAGCCGTACTTCGACCCTTGGCAAAGGGCAGTGTCCCGTTCGGCTCCACCTCGATAACGCTGGGTGAGGAATAATGCGCCAGTTCTCGACTTGGCTAGTGGCAAGAGACTTAGGGCTATGGGCCGGATCATCACGTCTATAGCCTCGGAGCCCCTTGCCCATCGCCCTCCCTGCGGAATCGCAGGGCCTATGGCATGGCATTTGCGTTTTGCCCTTCTGTCAGCGGCGAGCCATGCCAACTTGATACCAACGTCGGGACAAGGGAGAGCCAATGGAACTCCACATCGAGAGCCGAAATGTGGTAATGACACCACGGTGGAAGACGGAGATCGAGGCACGGATGGCCGACCTGCAGGCCGGCCATGACGACCTGATCCACGGGCGGGTCACGCTGACAATGAATCGGCGTCACAAGAAGGCCCAGAACGTTGCCGAGGCGCTGGTGGTGGTGACGCTTCCGGGCCGGCACACAATCACGGCCCGGAAAGAAGACAAGACCTTCGAGGAAGCGATTCGCTCCGTCTTCTCAGCAGTAGAGATCGAGTTGCGGAAACACCGAGAGAAGCGCGCCTCGCATGAGATTCGGGAGACGGCGACCCCGCTACGCGGTGTGATCTGCAAGCTGTTCCCGCAGGAGGGGTATGGGTTTATCCTGCAGGAAGGCGGCGGCGAAGTCTACTTCCATAAGAACGCCCTGCACGGCCTGAAGTTCGAGGAACTCGAGGACGGCACCGAAGTGGCCTTTAACATCGAGGCCGGTGAGAAAGGTCCGCAGGCGACAACCGTCAATCCCATACCGGTGGGCCTATGAACGGGAGGCGAGAGTCATGCCCATGTACGACTACAAATGTCTGAAGTGCGGGAAGGAGTCCCTCATAGCGTTGACGCTGAAGGAGCACGAAAGCGGGAATGTCACCT
>CAYJUP010000061.1:5698-10870 GCA_964373365.1 uncultured Nitrospiraceae bacterium | reverse complement strand
ACGATTATGAAAGACGGGGACCCGTTTGTCGCGCTGGCGGAGCTGCTGCGAGCCTCTCGGATGCCCAGACCCGAAGGCCTGCCCCCCTTCTTCGGCGGGGCGGTCGGGTTTCTCAGCTATGACACCGTCCGACAGTTTGAGCGGCTGCCCAGTCTGGCCGCGGACGACCTGCACCTGCCGGACCTTCAGTTCGCCTTCGTGGATCTCCTGGCCGCGCTGGACCACCAGACCAGCACGTTGCAACTCATATTTTCGCCGCCGTTAGACCGGATGCTGGGCGAGCCCCGCGAGAAACTGTATCGCGAAGGATGCGACCGCCTCGCTGAGCTTGAGGCGAGGCTGTCGGTTCCGAGCCGATCCCACGAGGCGGACTTCCCAGGCGGCCAGCTCGAGATCAGACCTGACCAGCCTCGTACCACATATATGGAACGGGTCCGCCAGTGCCAGGACTATATCCGTGCCGGTGATATCTATCAGGCCAACCTCTCCCATCGTTTCACGATTGAGGTTGCCGAAAGCGGGGGGTGCCGCGGCGACCTCCGCGGCGGTCTCGGCGAAGCCCTCTATGGACGGCTGCGGATTGTAAACCCGTCCCCGTTCTCAGCGCTGCTGGCCTTCGACGACGTCTACCTCGTCAGCTCGTCACCGGAGCGGCTGGTGCGCCTGCAGGGCCGGCGTGTGGACACCCGCCCGATCGCCGGTACCAGGCCCCGAGGCCGGAACCTGTCCGAAGACCGACGGCTTGCCGAAGAGCTGCTGACCAACACCAAGGAGCGCGCCGAGCATCTGATGCTGGTGGACCTCGAACGGAACGATCTCGGCCGTGTCTGTCGGTACGGCACGGTCCGAGCGGACGAGTTCATGCTGGTCGAGCGGTACTCGCACGTCAGCCACATCGTGTCCAATATCACCGGAGAATTGCGCAACGGCTTGGACGGATTTGATCTGATCCGAGCGATGTTCCCGGGCGGCACGATCACCGGAGTTCCCAAGATCCGCTGCATGGAGATCATCGAAAGCCTGGAGCCGGTTCGACGGGGGCCATACACGGGCTCGTTGGGCTACTTGAGCTGGAGCGGCGATCTCGACCTGAACATCCTGATCCGCACGCTGGCCCTGACCGGCGGTCGCGGCTATCTCCAGGTCGGCGCCGGGATCGTGGCTGACTCCGATCCTGGCCGGGAGTACGAGGAGACACTGTTCAAGGCCGAGGCCTTCTTGGAGGCACTCCGCCAGCCCTGTTAAACGTTAAACGTGAATCGTTAAACGCGAAGCCCTTGGAAGCATCTTGCATTTGCGGTTAACGTTTAACGACCAAGCCATGTGGGTCTACCTGAACGACAGATTCGTGGACAGCAAAGAAGCTGTGGTGTCGGTCTTTGACCACGGTTTCCTGTACGGGGACGGCATCTATGAGACGCTGCGGGCCTACGGCGGTCGCATTTTCATGCTCCAGCAACACCTGGCCCGACTGCGACGGTCTGGTCGCCTGATCGGACTCGAACTGCCCATCCCGGAGAAAGACTGGCCGGCTCTGCTGAACGAAGCGCTCGATCGAAATGAGCTTCGCCCTGGGCGCACCAGGCTCGACGACGCCTACCTCCGCATCACGGTCTCCCGGGGCGAAGGGGAGATCGGACTCGACCCTGCCCTTTGCCCACGCCCCACGGTGGTGATTCTGGCCAAACCCTTGACGCCCTACCCGCCCCACCTGTTTCGCGAGGGCGTGCGCCTGGTGATCGTCCAGGTGCGTCGGAACCTCTCCGCCGCCCTGTCCCCACAGATCAAATCGCTGAACTTTCTGAACAATATTCTGGCCAAGCTTGAAGCGACACGGGCCCAGGCGTTCGACGGGATCATGCTGAACGTCGAGAGCCACCTCACGGAATGCACCACCAGCAATCTCTTCTTCGTGCGAGGCGGGCGCCTGTGCACCCCCTCCGTGGACTGCGGCATCCTGGACGGTATTACTCGGGAAGTCGTCCTGTTGCTGGCCCATGAGAACGGGGTGTCGACCGAGGAGGGACGTTACAATGCTGAGGCCTTGCGGCAGGCCGACGAATGCTTCCTGACCAATACCACCATGGAAATCATGCCGGTGCGGGAAGTGGACAAGATCCCCATCGGCTCAGGGCACCCAGGTCCTCTGACCATGAAGCTCCGGGAACTCTTTCGGTCCAACCTGTCTCGTTTCCTGGAGCGAGAAGCCCCACCGGCGGTTCGATGCCGCTAGATTGCCAATTGTACTCATTGTTTTGACAACTTAGACGCCCGGTGCTATGGTTGAGGCTATGCCACTACCTAAGCCTCGGCACCTTCTCAGACAGCTTCTACGACCGGCTGTGCGACAAGGGGTGACGGTCGGCTCCCTCAGCGCCCTGCTCGTGTTCGTGACTGCCACATTCCCGGCGGTCGTGGTGGGCGATATCTACCATTACGTCGAGGAGGACGGCACGCTGGCCTTTACCAACGTTCCCACTGATCCACGCTACAAAAAAGTCGCAGGGGAACCATCCGGCACCCATCGATCATCCAGCACCTATCGTCGGATACCGGCGAAAGACCTGGAAACGACCATCGCCCGCCATTCCTTTCAGCATCGGCTTGACCCTGCCCTGCTGAGCGCCGTTATCAAAGCAGAGTCTGATTTCAACCCCACGGCGGTTTCGAGAGCCGGCGCGGTCGGACTCATGCAGCTTATGCCGACGACCGCGCTGAAGCTAAAAGTGCGCGACCCCTACGATCCGGATGAAAACATCGCCGGCGGGGCCAGGTTGCTGCGCTCCCTGCTGGACCGATTCCACGGCAACCTGCCGCTGGCGTTGGCCGCCTACAACGCAGGCGCAGACCGCGTGGAACGATACCAGACGCTTCCACCGATCCGCGAGACTCGTCACTACGTGACCAAAGTCCTCCGCTTCTACCGAGCCTTCCTCTTCCGGGAGATCACCCCGCCATCCCGCATGTCCAACATGGCCTATACGGTCAGGCCATTTACCTACGCGACCCGAACCCGGACCGAGGCATACTCGCCTGTCCCGAGCCCTTAAGCAACTCCTCCCGCTGTAAGCGGCTGTGCTGCCTCCAGCCCGGCCGCTTGGTTTCCGGAAAATCGGCCCGATAGTGCGCACCCACGCTGTTTGCTCTCCAGAGCGCTGCTTCGGTAATACACCGCGCCACCTGCACCATGTTTTTGACTTCCAGGTCGCGCCGCGAGCTGAACGCCCGTGCGACGGCGCGTTCCCATCGCGATAGTTGCGCCGTGGCACTGGCCAGCGAGTCGCCGGTCCGCACCAATCCTACCTTTCCCCACATCACACGGCGCAACGAGCTGCGGAGTTTCTCGGCGTCCTCCAAAACACCCAGCGGTCCGGCGTCGAGGTCCCGAGCGGAAGGGAGCGGAAGGACTGACCTCGAGACCTGCGAAGCGAAGGCCGTGGCCCTCTGGGCCGCCCGCGTGCCGAACACCAGCCCTTCCAAGAGGGAGTTACTGGCCAGCCGGTTGGCCCCATGGACACCGCTGCAGGCCACTTCTCCGGCAGCGAAGAGGCCCGGGAGACTGGTCGCGCCGGCCGTATCGGTCGCCACGCCCCCCATCAGGTAATGCGCGCTGGGAGAGACCGGAATCCACTCTTCGGTGATGTCGATATCGAAACGGAGGCAGGTGGAGTAAATCGTTGGGAAACGCCGTTTGATAAAGCTCGCGCTGAGGTGAGTGACGTCCAAATAGACGTGCCGCGAGCGGGTGGCGGCCATCTCGGACCAGATCGCACGGGCCACGATATCCCGCGGCGCCAGGGGGCCGGCCGGATGGTAGCGGTGCATGAACCGCTCGCCCTTGATATTTCGCAGTCGTCCTCCTTCTCCCCGGATGGCCTCGGACAGGAGAAACGGGGGACTGGATGGAAGGTACAGCGCGGTCGGATGAAACTGCACGAACTCCATGTCTTCCAGCACGGCACCGGCCCGCAACGCCATGGCCATGCCGTCACCCGTGGCACTGGGGGGGTTCGTCGTCCGCGCATAGACCTGCCCGGCACCACCTGTCGCCAGAAGAACCGCCACCGCCGGCAGCACCGTCCGAGTGCCGGTGACCTCGTCGAGCACCAGCGCGCCGTGGCACACTCCCTGACTGACCACCAAATCGACTGTAAAGTGATGGTCAAACCACCGGATCTCCTTGTGTCGGTGTGCCTCGGCCATCAGGACCTTGACCATCTCGTTTCCGGTGGCATCGCCTCGTGCGCGCAGGATACGGCTGCGGCTGTGTGCCGCCTCTCTCGCAAAGGCGAACTTTCCGCCGATCTTGTCGAATTTGGCGCCCCAAGCAATCAATTCTTGAATGCGATCTGGCCCCTCCTCCACCAAGACTCGAACCGCCTCTTGTCGGCATAACCCGTGCCCCGCCGTGATGGTATCGGTCAGATGGACGGTGACGTCATCCTCCTCGCTCAGCGCCACGGCGACGCCGCCCTGTGCATAAATCGAGCTGCTCTCGAGCGGATGCCCTTTGGTGAGCATCACCACTCGGCCATGCCAGCTCAGTTCGATCGCAGCGCGAAGTCCAGCCACACCGCTCCCAATCACTAGGAAATCGGCTTGCGGCGCGTGCGCCTTCCTAGAGGAACCGAACACGATTCCCATCAGGGTGCTCCGCTTCTCTGCGGCTCGGGCGCGGCCCGGCGCGCCGCCATCCCGAACGGCAGATCTCCCTCAACGCTGTTCAGAAGGATGGACTGCACTCCCACCCATCGAAGCTTGCCGTGCCCCCGCTCCCGCATCCCGGCATCCGCCGCCGTCCGCTTCCACTGACCTTGCCAATGCACGAACACGTCGATGGTATCGCCTTCGATCACAATCCGCTCGATTGAGAAATCCAGCGAGATCTCCTGGAAGTTTTGAAAATCCTTTCCGATCTCGAGTTCCACCCGATCGAGCAGACCGGAAGGAAGCAGCAGCGACTGGATGCCGGACAGGTCCTTCCGGACATACGCGTTCCGCAGCGCTTCCACCGCTACATCGATCCGCTGGAACCGCGCATGGTCGAGAGGATAACGGAGATCTTTGGAGGAACAGCCCAGACCCTGACCGGAAATCCAGGTGAGACAGACGAGTACCGCCCACCCCACGCGCCCGACACGAAACGACATGCCGCAGTATAGGAAGAGGTGA
>CAYJUP010000061.1:0-5598 GCA_964373365.1 uncultured Nitrospiraceae bacterium | reverse complement strand
GGGGGAAACTCGATACACTCCCGCTGCGTAGGAGATTGCGCATGGCGAGTGTGCTCAAGAAACGACGGAAGAAGATGCGCAAGCACAAGCACAAGAAGCTTCGCAGACGTCAGAAATTTCTGCGCAGGCGGATGTAACCGCAACCCCACAGGCGAGTGGAGGTCACCGTGTCCGAGGGGAAAAAAGCCCGTATTCGAGTCCGAACGGTCAACGGTTCTTACGTGGGGGACTTTTTGATTCCGCCCATGCGGAACCGAGTGTCAGATGTGCTCAACGAGGAACAACGGCTGTTTATAAGCCTCACCGACGTCGTGATAAACGACAAAGAACGGGTCGACTTCGTCTCGCTCAATAAGAACCTGATTGAGTCCATCACCCAGTTGTAAGTTGCTCGGCCACCGTTCTTTGCTCTCCCCCTCCCACAGCGAATAGCTAGCGGACTAGCGAACGACTCTGAGGTGCCGGTTGTTTGATGTTCGCTACTCGCTACACTGAACGGCGATGTCCTACTACTCCCGCTTTGCCCCATTCCTGAAACCATACCTGCCGCAGATGGTCGGGGCCGCCCTGCTGGTCATGGTTGTCGCCCTTCTCAACCTCGTGCTTGTGCGAGTGGCGGGCTTTCTGTGGGACATCATTACCGTCCAGCGTGACCTGCGGAGCATGACGAACGCGATCGGGCTGTTCCTGGGACTGGTCATCGTGCAGGGCATCCTGTCGATGGGACACAGCTATCTCACCGCCCGGGTGTCCCAACGCATCATGGCGGACTTTCGGACGCACGTGTTCGCCCATCTTCAGCGGTTATCACTCAGCTTTTTCGCAAAACGCCGAACGGGAGAGATTCTGTCTCGTCTCATGAACGACGTGAGTGTCATCCAGACGACCGTGACCGAAACGCCGATCGATTCGGCGAAACAGCTCATGACCTTCGTCGGCGGGGTCGCATTTTTGTTGGTGATGAACTGGCGCCTCTGCCTTCTGATCCTGATGCTCTTGCCTCTCCTGGTACTCGTGGCGAGGTTGTTTGGAAAGCGTTTGAAAGCGCTCTCGACGGCGATCCAGGACCAGACCGCCTCCACAACCACCCTCGTAGAGGAGGTGCTCTCCGGAATCCGCGTCGTGAAGTCGTTCGTGCAGACCCGTCGCGAGGAAGCCCGTTTCGCCTCTCAGGTGCGGACGGCCCTCGAAACGACCCTGAGGAGAGCGGCCGTGCTCGCCGTGTTTGTCCCGACGATCACGCTGTTGACATTCGCCGCGGCAGCCGCCGTCCTATGGTACGGGGGCAGACAGGTGATCGAAGGCACCGTGTCACCGGGTGACCTGTTCGCCTTCGTGCTGTTCGCCGGCATCCTCATCGGCCCCTTCGGCTCAGCAACCAGGGTGTTCGCGCAGATCAAGGAGGCTCAGGGCGCCATGCAGCGAGTGCTTGAAATTCTCGACACGCAGCCGGAGGTCAGAGACCGACCGGACGCGGTGGATCTACCCACCATCAGCGGTTATGTGCGGGCCGTTCGGGTGGGCTTCGCCTACGACCCCAGGCAGCCTGTACTGTCTGAGGTGTCGTTCGAGGTCAAGCCGGGCGAGATGGTGGCGCTCGTGGGCCCCACCGGAGCCGGCAAAACCACCTTGGTGAACCTGCTGCACCGTTTCTACGACCCGACCGAAGGCTCTGTGATCATCGATGGCCATGACCTCCGCACGGTCCGTCTTGACAGTCTCTATCGCCAGATTGCCCTGGTGCCGCAAGAAACAATCCTGTTCGGAGGAACCATCTTGGACAACATTCGGTACGGTCGCCAGGAGGCGACGGAGGAAGAGGTGATCACCGCCAGCCGCGCCGCCAACGCGCACGACTTCATCAACGCGACCCCGGATGGCTATCGGACCGTCGTGGGCGAAAAAGGGGTGAATCTGTCCGGTGGCCAGCGCCAGCGGCTGGCGATCGCCCGAGCGGTGCTCAAGAACCCCAGAATTCTGATTTTGGACGAGGCGACCTCAGCCTTGGATTCCGAATCCGAGATGCTGGTTCAGGACGCGCTCGACCGGTTGATGGCTGGCCGGACCACCTTCGTGGTGGCCCACCGGTTGACCACCGTGCAACGGGCCGATCGCATCCTGGTCCTGAATAAGGGAAGGATCGTGGAGGAAGGGAACCACGCCTCTCTGATGGAACGGAAGGGACTGTATCACTACCTCTATACGCTGCGCTTAGCAGAACAAACCGTCTAAAAAGGGCGGCGGGATTAACCTATGCTCGAACTTCATCTACTCCTGCATGAGGTGGTTGGGATGATTTCGACTGCGGCCGTCACCACCCATTGCATTGAAGAGCAACGGGTACCCGGCATCTTCTGAGCGTGCGCGCTGCGGGAGCACGGAAATCAGTCCGGCCACCTCATGCGCTCTCATTTCACTTTTGAAAAATCCGTCTCAAACTCCATCGTCTTCCCATCCAGAAAGAAGACCACCACCTTGGTCTTGGCACTCGGATCGAAGCTGTCGTAAGCAAACCGGGCGGTAAAGCGGGAACGATAGGCCGGGCCCTGGCCCTCGTTTTTTCGTCCCTTTTCGGCCGGACTCACATCAACCGACTTGATCGTCTTGGACCCCTGCTGGAGCGCCACCTGAACCCCCTCTGCAAAATACTCATCATCCCCGCAGAGCTGGACCTCCATCTCCAGATTCGGCATATCTAGGTATTTTTGGATCTTGTCATCCGGCATGCGGACTTCAGTCTTCTGCTTCTTGGATTCCGTGGCCTCCCTCCGACCGAAGGACTCCAGCCAGTGCCGCTTTGTCCTTAGCACGGCACTCGCGCCGCAGGGGTCCTTTTCCGGATCAGCCCCCACACGCCTAGCAAGAGAAGCCTGCTGTAACACTTTTTTGACTTCTTCGGCAGTATTGGCCTTTCCCATGGGCTCACGACCCGCCGCGAGCGCTTTCTTAGCCTCCTCCATCGTGAGTTTGACATCGATCCCATACGCCGGATCGCCCGAGAGCGTCCAGGTCGCGACCATCCCCACGATGGTGAGGGCGCCAAGCGCGGCACCGCTTCCAATCGTCCGCCCTACCGCCATGAATACCGAACACACACGTGTCCTCCCTGGATCACCGCAACTCACCACTGCGAGACGTCCGGGCCAACATGCCACGAGCAACCGGACCCGGCCAATCGGGCGCCATTGTAAGCAAACCGCCGGACCATTGCAATCGTCCTTCCGGCAGGCGAGCGGCGAGAGGCAAGAGGTGAAGGCCCCAGCCCCATGCCACTCACCTGGTCCCTACCCATAGCCCATCAGCCCATCGCCTATAGCCTCTCGCCCTCGATCCTGGGAGCGAAAAGATTCCAGTTCGGATAGGGCTTCGTCCGATAGAGCATCTCGACGTCAATCGGCAGCGACACGCCTCGTTTCCGCAGCAAGTCAGCCACAAGCCGGAGGGGCAAGCCGACCGCGGCCGTGTAATCTCCCGCGATCCTGTCGATGAGTCGCCCCCCACGACCCTGGATGGAATAGGCACCCGCCTTTCCCATGCTCTCCCCCGTCCGGAGGTACTCTTCTACCTCGGCGTCACTGAAATTCTTCATCCACACTCGAACCGTCTCCACCGCGACGTCCTGAATGCCGTCGGCCTTCCGGAAGAGCGCCACCGAGGTGTAGATCACATGCTCGCGGCCTCTGAGTCGCCGCAACATGGCCCCGGCTTCGGCCAGGTCCGAAGGTTTCCCCATGACGTCTGACCCCACCGCGATCAGGGTGTCGCTGCCGAGGACTAACCGGTCCGGGAATCGGTCCGCGCATGACCGCGCTTTGCGCTCCGCAAACAGTTGCGCCTGCGTCTCAGGAGGATGATCTCGGCTGAGTTGTTCCGGGGACGTCGGGTCCACGACCTCGAACAGGACCTGCAGCAGCGCCAGCAGTTCTTTGCGGCGGGGAGAGGTTGAGGCCAAAACTAGGCGCATGGAAGAGGGGACGGAAAGCGGGCATCCAGAGGAATGTCGTCAGAGCCCTCAGGAATCAGTGACTCGCGGGTGTGATATTCGACTGCAACCTGCTCCACATCGGCGCTGCTGGACGCCCGAACCATGCGCGCCCGCATGGCCGCGGCATAGGGAAATCCCTTGCAGTACCACCCCAGGTGCTTCCGCATACGCGGGAAGCGGTCGATTCCAAAGATACGCTCGAACTGGCGGGCATGGTCCAGCATCACGCGGAAGCGCTCCGAGAGATCAATCTCCTCGTCCTTGAGAGCCGATACCGGAGAGCCCGTCGCCATGGAAGGCGCGAGGGACGCCCGGGCCGCCTCTTTCATCCTGAAGAACCAGGGACTACCGAGCGCGGCCCGTCCGACCAGCACGCCGTGGACACCACTCTCCCGGACCCGGCACACCACGTCCTGCATGGATTGCAGATCGCCGTTTCCCAGCAGCAGCGTCGTGGTCCCGCGAACAAGTTGGGCCGCCCGTTCGATCGCGCTCCAGTTTGCCTCGCCCCGGTACAGCTGCTCCAGCGTCCGGCCGTGTACCGAAATGACCACCGGCCGCTCTTCCAGCAGATAAGTGACCCACTTGTCAATGACAACCGAATCATACCCGAGGCGGGTTTTCACCGAGAGCGGGATACGCCGACGCGCCGGAGACGTACGACCATTCCGTCGCACGTTCATCGCCCGAATGAGATCCACGCGGGCCGACTTGAGACCGGCGGCTTCTGGGGTTTGGCCAGCCGCCCAGTCTTGAATGCCTTGTCGCGCCGCCCGCATGATGGCACGGGCAAGATCCGGTGTCCGGATCAGTCCGGCGCCTGATCCCGACGACGCCACGTTTCGGGAAGGACACCCCATGTTAAGATCCAGCCCGTCGAACCCCAACTCGCACACCGCATGGGCCGCTTGATAGAAGAGGTCCGGATCTTTGCCATACAACTGCGCCACCACCGGCCGTTCGCGCTCGCTGTAGAGGAGCGAGGACAGCAGAAAGTCAGGCCCTCGACAGATGTCACCCACGCTCGTGAATTCCGTGAAGGTCACGTCCGGCATGCCTTGCCTGGCCACGATCAGGCGAAAGGCGGCGTCCGTCACCCCGTCCATCGGTGAGAGCCCGATGATGGGCTGTGGCAAGGTGTGCCAGAAATTCCCGTTAACCGTTAAACGTGAATCGTTAATCGTATCTGGCGTATGGGTACTCATGGATAGTCTTTTCGCTCTGGTCGTTTAACGATTAACGAGTAGCGTCCCCAGCTATTCATTGGCCGCCTGATACGCGTTAGGTCAGGCGTAGACACGTCCACGGACAGACCCATGCCATGAGACGGAATCTGGCTTACTCGTCGAAGAAATTCGCTGTCGGCGGATGTCATCTCAGCCTCAGAAAACCAAGAAACTGGGGACAGGCGGCCACACAGTGTAATCGTGAGAGGCGTGATTTGACAAGGGACGTTTTCTCTGGACCCATCCGTAGTCCAATCTGTATACTCAAAGATACGTCGCCTTCTTTGAGCCCAGTCAATCAGGAATCGCAGCAGACGGAGACGCCCCTTCACCCATGTTTCGGGCCAGCGACAAGCTTCGCGATTGGCGGGGCGAGCACCCCTCTTC
>CAYJUP010000060.1:10387-11052 GCA_964373365.1 uncultured Nitrospiraceae bacterium | reverse complement strand
CGAAGCTGTTCGTGCCCGGGAGTCCCAGCGAGGACAGCGCGAAGATCACCAGGAGGGTGGCGTAGCGCGGCATCGGGTGGGCAAGGCCGGCGTTGTCGGCGATCATGCGGCTATGCGTCCGTTCGTAGATGGCCCCCACGCAGAGAAAGAGGGCGCCGGTCGTGATGCCGTGGTTGACCATCTGCAGGATCGCGCCCTCGATCCCCTGGGCGTTGAGCGCGAAAATACCCAGGGTCACGAATCCCATGTGACTGACGCTGGAATACGCGATCAGCCTTTTAAGGTCGGCCTGCGCCAGCGCCATGTAGGCCCCGTAGAGGATGGCGATGAGCGAAAGGCCCACCATGATCGGGGTGAAGGTCTCGGTCGCGTCCGGCAGTATCGGGAGCGTGAAGCGCAGGAATCCGTACGCCCCCATCTTCAACAGCACGCTGGCCAGGAACACGCTGCCGGCGGTCGGCGCCTCCACGTGAGCGTCCGGCAGCCAGGTGTGAAACGGGAACATCGGGACCTTGACGGCGAACGCGATAAAGAAGGCCCAGAAGACCCAGTTCTGAACAGTCGTCGAATATCCGACCCGGCTGAGGAGCAGAATGTCGAAGGTCTGCCCCCCCTGGAAGAACAACACCAGGATCGCGATCAGGAGCAGCACGCTGCCGAGATCG
>CAYJUP010000060.1:6418-10377 GCA_964373365.1 uncultured Nitrospiraceae bacterium | reverse complement strand
GCCGACGAGTGTGTACAGGAAGAACTTCACCGCCGCGTACAACCGGTTCGGCCCTCCCCAGACCCCGATGATCAGATACATCGGAATCAGCATGGCTTCCCAGAACACGTAGAACAGCACGAAGTCCAGGGCCACGAAGACGCCCAGCATGGCGGTCTCCATGATCAGCAGGGTGGCCATGAATTCCCTGATGCGGGTCTCGATGGCTTTCCATGACGCGAGCACGCACAAGGGGGTGAGGAACGTGGTGAGCAGGAGCAGCGGCAGGCTGATCCCGTCCACGCCGACGCTGTAGTTGATGGCCGGCGATGCAATCCAGGAGACTCGTTCGGCGAACTGCATGCGAGGAGTGGAGGGATCGAAGAGGAACCAGAGGGGAAGCGACAGGCCCAGGTCGGCCAGCGCGACCGCGAGCGCGGTCCATCGCACCTGCGACTCTTTGATGAAGAACAGCGCCACTGCCCCGGCCAATGGCAGGAACACCACGGCCGTCAGCCAAGGAAATCCGCCGGTCTGAATGGTGAGTTCGCTCATCGCGTCAATTCAAAATTAAAAATGCAAAATGCAAAATTGGATGGGACCGAACGTGTTTCATTTTGAATTTTTCATTTTGCATTCGGCGCGGCACTAGAACAACAGGTAGACAGTCAAAATAATTACCGCGCCCAGGGTCATGCCGAGCGCGTAATGCTGCGTCTGGCCGCTCTGCATGAGCCGCATCAGCAACCCCCACCAGGCGATCGCTCGGGCCACCCCGTTGACCGCGCCGTCGATCACCGCCACATCCACCCATTTCCACAGACCATCGGCCAGCCTGATGGTCGGGCGCACCACTGTACGGTCGTAGGCCTCGTCCACATACCATTTGTTAAGGGAGAGGCGGTAGGCCCGCTGCCATTGCTGCGCGAGCCGGTCCGGCAGCCCCGGCGATGTGACGTAGACGAAATACGCGGCGGCGATGCCGCCGAGTCCCATCAACGTGGCGACCAGCATGATGCCGCCAGCGGCAGATCCCTCATGGTGGCCTTCAATGCCTCCGGGACCGGGGAGGACCGGCGCAAGGAAGCTGGGGATCGCTGGGTAGCCGACGGCGATGGACAGGACCGCCAGGATCAGGAGCGGGACCGTCATCGTGCGCGAGGGTTCATGAATGTGCCCGGCGTGGTGCGGATCCACTCTGGATTGGCCCCAGAACATCACGAAGACAAGGCGAAAGCTGTAGAAAGCGGTCAGGAACGCCGTCAGCAGTCCGAGCCCCGCCAGCGTCTTGCCCAGCGCGCCGGCAGTCCACGCCGACACCAGGATCTCGTCCTTGCTGAAAAAGCCGGCCGTCAAGGGAAAGCCGGCCAGAGCCAGCGAGCCGATCACGAAGGTCCAGTACGTGACCGGCATCTGGTCCTTGAGCCCGCCCATCCGGCGCATGTCCTGCTCGTGGTGCAGCGCGATGAACACCGACCCGCATCCCAAGAACAGGAGGGCCTTGAACGCACCGTGGGTAAGCAGGTGGAAGATCCCGGCCGCGTAGGCGCCCAGCCCGCAGGCCATCATCATGAACCCGAGTTGGCTGACGGTGGAGTAGGCCATGACGCGCTTGATGTCGTGTTGCGTCAGCGCAATCGTGGCCCCGAGGACCATCGTGGCGGCGCCGGTCACCGCGACCACGTCCATCGCCGCCGCCGACAGGTTATAGAGCGGCGCCATGCGCGCCACCATGAAGACGCCGGCAGTCACCATGGTGGCGGCGTGGATCAGCGCCGAGATGGGCGTGGGACCTTCCATGGCGTCCGGCAGCCAGACGTGAAGCGGGACCTGCGCCGACTTGCCCACCGCTCCCAGGAACAGCAGGAGGCAGATCAGCGTCAGCGTGGACACCTCCCAGGTGCCCCCGATCAGTCCTAACACATTGATGGTCTCTTCGGTCAGGTCGGCCGCTTGAGAAAACACATGCCGGTATTCGAGCGACCCGAAGCTCAGCAGCACCAGCAACAGCCCAAGCAGAAAACCGAAATCGCCGATCCGGTTCACAATAAACGCCTTGGTCGCCGCATCGCAGGCGGTCTGCCGCTCGTACCAATGGCCGATCAGCAGGTAGGAGCAGAGCCCGACCGCCTCCCAGAAGATGAACAACTGCAGGAAGTTGTCGGCCATCACCAGCATCAGCATGGAAAAGGTGAACAAGGCGATGTAGGCGAAGAACCGGGCGTAGCCGCGCTCGCCGTGCATGTAGCCGATCGTGTAGACATGCACCAGCCCGCTCACGATCGTCACCAGCAGCAGCATGGCGGCGGTGAGACGGTCGATAAAGAAGCCCAACTCAATCCGGAGGTCGCCGGAGGTCAACCAGGTATAGAGGGTGACCGTCATGGTCTCCCCGCCGATCACGTCGAGGAATGCGGAGACCGAGAGAAGGAAGGACCCCAGCACCGCCGGTACGGCGACGAGGTGCGCCCGCTCCTTGAGCCAGTGACCGGCCAGGCCGATCACCAGGAAGGCGGCGAAGGGAAGTAAAGGTATCAGCGCGTAGATCATAAAGAGCTAATGGCTAATGGCCGATGGCAAATGGCTGATGAAAAAAGACCCGAGCGCTCTTTTCCTCATAAGCCATTAGCCATAAACCATCAGCCATTTACCACTTGAGCAATCTGAACTCGTCCACGTTGATGCTGGACTTGCTGCGGTACAAGGCGATGATGATGGCCAGCCCGACCGCCACCTCCGCCGCCGCGACCGTGAGCGCGAAGAACACGAACACCTGACCGGCGATGTTCTGGAAATAGTACGAAAATGCGACGAAGTTGATGTTGGTGGCGTTCAGCATCAGCTCGATCGAGAGCAAAATGATAATGATGTTGCGGCGGATGAGGACGCCCACCACGCCGGTGATGAACACGATGGCGCTCAGGATGACGTAGTAAGACAGCGGAATCATCCTAGATCTCGTTAAACGTTATTCGTGAATCGTTAATCGCAAGAAGTATATGAGACAGTGCAAACTTCCCAGGCTCGGCTCTGAGATCCTTCGACTGCTTTGCGATTAACGAATAACGGTTCACGTTTAACGCTCCATGATGTCTTTCTTGGCCAGGACGATCGCGCCGATCATCGCCACCAGAAGGATCAGCGAGGCGACCTCGAATGGGAAGAGGTACGTCGTGTACAGCACATCGCCGATTGTCTCGGTGTTGCCGGCTGCCCCGGCGACGATCCCGGCTGGTTGCGAAACGGGCGCGCCGGAATCACTCCGCTGGAACACAAGCAGGAGCACCTCGGTGATGATGATCAGCCCCAGGAAAGCGCCGACCGGGAACTGAGAATGATAGCGGTCCTCGCGCTTGACGTTCAGCAGCATCACCACGAACAGGTACAGCACCAGGATGGCGCCCGCGTACACGATCACCTGCACGGCAGCCAGGAACTCGGCGTGCAGGGTCACGTACAGCCCGGCCACGTGGAAGAACATGATCAGCAGGGAGAGCGCGCTGTAGATGGGATTGCGAAGGGCCACCACCAGGAGAGCGGTCAGGATGATGACGCCGGCGAAGTAAAAGAAGAAGAAATGTGCCACGTTGCGCTAGCCCGGATTCTTTATGAATGCCGTCACGAGACAGCCGAGGCCGAAGCGGGGTACCCGTTGCTCCTTAGAGTGCAACGGGTGATCGGTACGTCGAGGGCGCACGGCGCGACGCATAAAGAGCGCCAGGTCTGTTCGCGCCGCCGAGTTGGTGAGGCGACCGGTTCTTGCCGAACGAGAAAAGCCCATGGCCCATTGCAATTGCGTAGAGCAATGGGCACCCCACGAGAGGATCGGATGTCGCAGCAGGTATTCATGCAGCGTCCGGGCTAACTTTCCTTGGGAGGCAGATGCTTGAACGCAACGTTGAAGAAGGCGACGTTCGGATGCTGGAGTTCCAGTCTCTTCTCCCGAACCGGAAACGCCCGCTCCCCTATGGCCAGGAGCT
>CAYJUP010000060.1:4664-6318 GCA_964373365.1 uncultured Nitrospiraceae bacterium | reverse complement strand
AGTTCCAGTCTCTTCTCCCGAACCGGAAACGCCCGCTCCCCTATGGCCAGGAGCTGCTCCTTGTTTAAATAGAGGTCGCGCTTGTCATAGACGGCCCACTCGTACTCGCGGGTCATGCCCAGCGCGTCCACCGGGCAGGCCTGCACGCACAGGCCACAGAAGAGGCAGCGGGTCATGTCCATGTAATACTCTTTGGCGTACCGCTTCGTGGGCTCCCCGGGCACCTCCGCGCTGATCACCTTGATGACCCGCGAGGGGCAGGCGGCCTCGCAGAGGTCGCAGCCGACACACTTCTCGGTGCCGTCGTCATACCGGAGCAGCGAGAGCATCCCGCGGTAGCTGTCCGGCAGGGTCCGCTTCTCGTGCGGATATTGCAGGGTGATCGGCTTGTAGTGCAGAAGGTGCTTGAGCGTGGCCTTCATGCCCACGAGGATCTCGTAGAAGATGATTGTCTTGAGCCAGTCTTTGAATTTCATAAATACGTTTGTTTGGTTTATCTGGTTTGTCTAGTGCGCCAAGCTTCGAAACGAACCGAACAAACGAAATAAACCAGACAAACCAGATAAACCCTTCTCAGCCCCGCGGAAACAAATACGCCGCAATCGAGGTGATCAGAATATTGCCCAGGGCGATGGGGAGCATCACTTTCCATCCGAACCGCATGAGCTGGTCGTACCGCAAGCGCGGCAACGTCGCGCGCAGCCAGAAGAACAGGAACAAAAAGAAATAGACTTTGACCGCAAACCAGATGGTCCCGGACAGCCAGAGCAGGTGCGCCAGGGAGCCGTGGAACTGAAGGAACGGCGCCGGCGCGTTCCACCCGCCCAGGAAGAGCGAGGCGGCGATGCAAGAGACCAGGATCATGTTGGCGTATTCGGCCATGAAGAAGAAAGCGAACCGCATCCCGCTGTATTCGGTAAAGAAGCCGGCCACCAACTCGCTCTCGGCCTCCGGCAGGTCGAACGGCAGCCGGTTGGTTTCAGCCACCGCCGAGATGACGTACACGACGAAGGCGAAGATTTGGGGGAACGGCGGCGCGAAGATGAACCAGTTCCAGAACCAGCCGGTCTGCGCCTCGGTGATCTTGACGAGGCTCAGCGAACCTGACAGCAGAAGCACGCCCACGATCGCCAATCCCACGTTGAGCTCGTAGCTGATCACCTGGGCCGCAGCCCGCAAGCCGCCGAGCAACGAGTACTTGCTGTTTGAAGCCCAGCCGCCCAGGATGATGCCGTAGGCGCCGATCGAGGTAAAGGCGAGGATGTAGAGAATCCCGATGTTGATGTCGCTGATCACGAACGGCTTGAACTGGACTCCGAACACCTCCACGGTCAAGTCAGGCCCGAATGGAATGACGGCGAACCCGATCAACGCCGGCACCAGCGCCAGGATGGGCGCCATGCTGAACAGGAACTTGTTCGCTCCGGCGGGGACGATGTCCTCCTTGAAAAACAGCTTGAGCCCGTCGGCGACGGGTTGCAGGATGCCGTAGGGTCCCACTTCCATAGGTCCCATACGGTCTTGCATCCAAGCGAGCACCTTGCGCTCCGCCAGCGTGAGGAACATCACCGTGAGCAGCACGACGCCCATCACGACCGCAATCTGGGTGAGCGACAAGGCAACCTTGATCCCAACTTCAACCACATCTCCTCCA
>CAYJUP010000060.1:0-4564 GCA_964373365.1 uncultured Nitrospiraceae bacterium | reverse complement strand
TACGGCACCCGCGTCTGCGGGTCCGTGGCGACACTCAGCAACCGACGCGCATCCTCATCAAAATGTTCCGGAAACAGAGCCAGTCCCTCCGGTACGCGGTCCAGCAGTTTGACGGTCGTGGTCATCTCACCGAGCTGGTTGGAGACCCGGACCCGGTCGCCATCAGCGACGCCAAGTCGGCCCGCGTCAGCCGAATTCAGCCCGAGCGAGCCGGCCGACTGGATCTGAAGCAATCCTTTGGCGCGGGTCGAAAGTTTCCCGGAATGGAACAATGTCTGCGTCACCGTCAGCGTGAAGTTCTGTCCGTTCCTCTCGCCTCTCACGGCTCGACTGAGTTCGCCGAAGTCCTCTTGCCTCTCGCCCGCGAGCTGATAGCGAGCAGCCAGATCCTCGGCGTAGCCCTCCCGGAGGTAACGGTCCACGGTCGTGGTGTCCGGGCGCGGCGGTGTCGGCGCCGGCCCCAGGAGGCCATATCCAGGAATCAGATTTCTGATCTCCTTGAGGATTTCTCTGGCTTCTCCGTATTCGATCGGGTAGGCCAT
Source organism: uncultured Nitrospiraceae bacterium (assembly GCA_964373365.1). Lineage (GTDB taxonomy): Bacteria > Nitrospirota > Nitrospiria > Nitrospirales > Nitrospiraceae > CAYJUP01. The sequence goes on along the minus strand of CAYJUP010000060.1, from coordinate 4,022 downwards.
CAGCACCGAGACGGCGGACAGGATTTCCCAGTCCGGCCGGCTTTCGCCGATCGGCTCGATAGCGTGCCGGACCGACTGCACGTGCCCCTCGGTATTCGTGAAGGTGCCGTCTTTCTCGGCATACGAGCAGGCCGGGAGGACAACATGGGCCAGCGCGGCGGTTTCTGTCAGGAACAGTTCTTGGCAGACGAGAAGCTCCAACCGCTCCAAGGCTTCTTGGGCTCGCGCCGCCGGTGGCAGCGAGCCCACCGGATTTTCCCCCACCACGAACATTGCTTTCACAGCGCCGACTCGCGCCTCTTCCAGGATCTCCGTCAGCGTCCTTCCCGGCCCCTGCGGCAGCTCTTCCTTCCAGAATCCGGCCAGGCGCGCGCGCGCGGTCTGGTCGTTCAGGTCGAACGGCCCCGGAAGATACTCCGCCACTGCTCCCATCTCCGCCGCCCCTTGGTCGTTGTTCTCCTCGGCCAAAGGCGCCAGGCCGCATCCCGGCAGGCTGTGCTGTCCGGTCAGCAGCAACAGATCCAGGAGATTCGTGAGGATGCCGCCGCTCCCGGGGGCTCTCAACACGCCCTGCCCGACCAAGATGACGGCCCGACGCGCGCGCGCAAACGCGCGGGCGGCCTCCCTGAGTTCCTTTGATGTCGTCATGGCCGCTGCTTCCATGCTTGGCCAGGGAAGCGCCCGCACCGCGTTGCTGATGGCCTGCGCGTAAGCGGGGGCTCGCTGGGTCAGGGCCTGGTCCACCAGACCTTCCTCGACGACCGCCTTGATGAGGCCCAGCACGACGTTCCCGAACCGGTCAGGGTGGACCGAAAAATGATGCGCGGCCAGATTGGCGATGTTGCTGATCGTCCCGACCGCCGGCACCAGCGCTTCGATGGTCAGCAGCGTAGCATCCCGCTTTTTGACCGCTTCTTTGACCTTGAGACCGGTGATCGGGTTGGTCTCGGTGACGTTCGTGCCGACGAGCAACAGCGCGTCGGCGGACACGATGTCTTCGAAGGTCACCGTCCAGCGATGCGTCCCCTGCACGCGACGGAGCGCCTGGACCCCGTTGATGTGTCCGTAGCGGGCGCTGCTGTCGATCTTATTCGAGCCGATGACCAGCCGCATGAACTTTTGGAAGACATAGAGATCCTCATTTGTGCAGCGCGAGGCGATCAGACCGGCGAAGGCTTCCGGGCCATGCTTGAGCTTCAGGCGGATGCAGGTCTCCGCGACGAACTCGAGGGCTTCCTCCCAGGTCGCCTGCACCAGTTGCCCGTTGCGCCGGATGAGCGGATGGTGAAGGCGGTCGGGATGCGTGCTGACGTGGTATCCGAAAAAGCCCCGCGCGCACAGGTCGCCGTTGTTGCGACCGGCTCCGTGGGCGGACATGACTTCGATCAGGTGATCCTCCTTGGTCTGAATCGTGATCTGGCAACCGTCGCCGCAATAGGTACAGATGGTGTCGGCGCGCTTCAGCATCCAGGGGCGGAACTCGTACATGGACAGGCGGCTGGTGAAAGCGCCGACCGGGCAGATCTGCACGCACCCGCCGCAAAACTCGCAGTCCAACTCGTGGTTGGTGAAGTGCTTGATCTCGGTCATCGTGCCGCGGCCGACGGGGGCGAGCGCCTTGACGTCCATCACCTCGTCGCAATACCGCACGCAGCGCAGGCACTGGACGCACCGGTTCATCTGCGTCTCGATCAGCGGGCTGAAGTACTCCTTCTCGAACACCCGCTTGACCTCGATGAACTGGCTGGTGGTCGGCGTGTACTCATGCGAGAAGTCCTGCAGGTCGCAACGGCCGCCCTGGTCGCAGACCGGGCAGTCCAACGGGTGGTTGGCCAGGATGAATTCCAGCACCGACTTGTGCGCTTGGGTGACGACAGTGGTCGCGGTGCGCACCACCATGCCCTCGGCCACCGGCGTGCTGCAGGAGGTCTGCAACTTCGGCATCTTCTCGATCTCCACCAGGCACATGCGGCAATTGGCATCCCACTTGAGCTTGGGGTGGTAGCAGAAGTGGGGGATCATCACGCCCATCTGGCGCGCCGCTTCGATCACCAGCGTGCCCTTCGGGACCGTGACCGGCGTCCCGTCGATGGTCAGCGTAACGGTTTCCCTGTCTGTATTAGTTTGAGTCATTCGCGTTCTTGCCGCTTCTTGTCTCTGGCCTCGTTAATCGTTAAACGTTAACCGTTAAACGCGTTCAAACTATCCTTCTTGTAATTCCGTCACAGCCAACGTTTAACGAATAACGGTTCACGTTTAACGATGCGAAGCCGCCGGCTCCAGCTTAATAAGATTGGCCGCCTGGGCTTCGCGGATCAGGGCTTCGTACTCGTCCCGCCAGTGCTGCAGCGTGCTCAGGATCGGCGCGATGGCGGCGTCGCCGAACGCGCAGACCGTTCGGCCTCCAATGTTCTGGCAGAGCTCCGTCAGGGTTTGAAGATCCTCCATCCGCCCGCGCTTTGCCACGATGCGCCGCATGGTTTGCACGAGCCAGGACGTGCCCTCGCGGCAGGGGGTGCACTTCCCGCAGGACTCGTGATAGAAAAACTCCATCAACCGCAGCGCGGCCCACACCATGCTGGTGCCTTCTTCCATGACCGTGACGCCGCCCGAGCCGAGCATGGAGCCGGCTTGGGCTACCGACTCGAAGTCCAGTTTTACATCCAGGTGCTGGTCGGTGAAGAACGCCGCCGAGGCCCCGCCGGGAATAATCGCTTTCAATTTTTTGTCGGACCGCATCCCGCCCGCGTGCTCGAAAATCAACTCTCGGAAGGTGATGCCCATCGGCACCTCGTAGTTGCCCGGCCGCTGGACATGTCCGCTTACGCAGAAGATGCGGGTGCCGGTGCTTTTGGGCAGAGACCCGATCGAGGCGAACCATTCGGGGCCCTTGTTGATGATGTGGGGGAGGTTCGCGAGCGTCTCCACGTTGTTCACCACAGTCGGCTTGTTGTAGAGGCCGTGCGTGGCGGGGAACGGAGGCTTGACCCGCGGCAGGCCGCGTTTGCCTTCCAGCGACTCCAGAAGCGCGGTCTCTTCTCCACAGATGTAAGCCCCGGCGCCGCGATGCATCCACATCTCGATGTTCACGCCGGTGCCCAAGATGTTCCGGCCGACGTAGCCGGCTGCCCGGGCTTCGGCCAGCGCCCGTTCCACGATCTCGGCGCCCAGGGCAAACTCCCCTCGAATATAGATGTAGGCAGTCTCGGCGCCGATGGCATAGCAGGCGATCGCCATCCCCTCCAACATCTGGTGCGGGTCTCGCTCGATCAACTGGCGATCCTTGAAGGTTCCGGGTTCGCTTTCGTCGGCGTTGCAGCAGAGGTATGTAGGGCCCCGATAGTCTTTCGGCAGAAATCCCCACTTGACGCCCGTGGGAAAGCCGGCGCCCCCGCGCCCGCGCAGGCCGGACTTCTTGACCATCTCGGTCACCTCGGCCGGCGGGATTTTCCCCAGGACCTTTCGCAGCGCCTGGTAGCCGCCAGCGCGCTCGTAGTCGGCAAGCGAACCGGTGTATCCGGGCTTCTCCATGTTCTTGAGGAGGATTTTCTCGTAAGTCGGCATAGCGTCGTCGCGATTCGGAACCGGCCACATGAACGGCCCACTCTTGAGCGGAGAGGTGCCGTTGCGCTTGAGGTCGGCCAGAATCCGATCCACCTTCTCTTCGGTCAGTCGCTCATAGTACTCGTCGTTCACCTGCATCATCGGACCGGTCCCACAAGAAGCCAGGCACTCGACCGTGCTCAGCGTGAACAGGCGGTCCGGCGTCGTTTGTCCCGGCTTAATGCCCAGCCGAGCCTGCAGCCAGTCAAGCAACGTATCGGACCCGACCAGGGCGCACATGAGCGACTTGCAGACCTGAATGTGAAACTTTCCGATCGGCTTGAGGGACAACATCGTGTAGAACGTGACCACCTCGTAGACCTGCGGAGGCGTCAGCCGCAAGATGCCCGCGACTTCCTTCATCGCCGCCTCGCTCACATAGCCCTCCTCCCGCTGCGCCAGATTCAATAAAGGCAGCA
>CAYJUP010000059.1:3607-11084 GCA_964373365.1 uncultured Nitrospiraceae bacterium | reverse complement strand
TTGTCAATCCCGCGGATGGTAATAATCGTCTGATAGTCCACCTTCGCCTCGACCCCCGGGGGAAGAGGAAACAACACCGGATGCGCATACCCGACACTCAAGTTCACCGCGCGCCCCTGGACCTGTGCCTTGTAGCCGACCCCGGTCATCTCCAGAGTGCGCTCATATCCCTTGGTCACACCCTCAATCATGTTCCTGAGTTCAGCCCAGACGAGGCCGTGCAGGGCTCTGACTTTGGCATCGTCGGTTGAGCGACTCACCTGCACACGGCCATCGGTCACCGCCACGGACACGCGGGGGGTCAGTGTCCATTCAAGCCGACCCAGAGGTCCTTTCACCGAGACCACCCGATCGGCCACCTGGACCTCAACACCCGCTGGAATCGGAATGAGTTTTCGCCCCAGCCGCGACATGCCGCCCCTTCCTTACTTCCTAATGGATTGGCCTCATAACATCGTGAACTCGAATTCCCTCATAACATCGTGAACTTTGTCTAAGCCATTGCCCAGACTCCTTCCACACATATGGACGGAGGGCTGGCAATGGGGAATGCGTATGGCAGTGAGTATGCGCGCAGGTATGCAGCGATTACGTTGTCTGTGCTGGGTCATCCGTGGGCGGTCATTCTGCGGCGCGTTCAGCGCAGTCGCGGTTGGCTGGCCAAGTGGCTGCACCGCTACCGAGTCCAGGGCCGCGTGGGACTCCGGGATGCGAGTCGCGCGCCGAGACGTATCTGGCGACGGACGCCAGCCGCCCAGGAGCAACGCATCCTGGCGATCCGGGCGGAATTGGAGGCGCACCGGACCCGCCGTGCGGCCTTCAGTGGGGTGGGCGCCGAGGTTATTCAGTGGGAACTCACCCGACGCGGTGTGCGACTGGTTCCCTCTGTGGCCACGATCGAGCGGATTCTGGCTCGACACGGCTGGACGAGGCACGGCCCCCGTCCCCACCGACACGCTGGGAGCGAGCCCTATCCAGGGCCGCGGGCCGCTCAGATGGGAGACCTCCAGCAAACCGATCTGGTGGGGCCTCGGTACCTGCGCGGCCCCCAGGGTGTCACCCGGTTCTATTCGTTTCATACGGTTGATGTGGCAGGCCATACCGCGTTCGCGACGCAGTGGGCGGACAAGCAGGCCCGCACGTGGTGTCAGCACCTGGTGGCCGCATGGCACGCATTGGGCGTGCCCCTGGTCTCGCAGGTGGACAACGAGATGGCAGCGACCGGTGGTGGGCGGTATCCGTACAGCCTCTCGCAGGTGGTGCGGCTGCATCTCCTCTTGGGAGTGCATCTGGTCTTCATCCCGCCAGGGTCGCCCGGTCGCCAAGCCACGGTGGAGAGCTTTAACCAACTCTGGCAGGAGCGAGTCCTGCGGCGGCACCGCTGTCCCACCCTGGGCATCCTGCGACGCCTGAGCCAGCGCTTCCTGCGGTATTACCATGACGCCAAACCCCATCGCCAGCTCACCCCACAGGCGCATCAGACTCGCTTCCCGGGCGTGCTGCGGGAACGCCTGTGGTCGTCGTTGCGCCATGTGCCGGGCACGTTTCGCCTGGATGCCTACCGCAAGGCCCAAGGTCGCCACCAACTCCCGGTGGCCCAGGGACAGGTGTCGTGGATCCGCAAGGTGGACGCCGAAGGTCGCATTGAGGTCAACGGCAAGTCGTACGTCATCCGGCGACGGTTGTCGGGGCAGTATCTCGTGGCCACGCTCTTCACCCATCGGCAGTGCCTCATCGTCAAACAGGACGGTCATATCCTCAAACGTTTCCGCTTCCCGATCAGGGAGACGTTGGTGCGCCCCGTCGTCCCGCGTTCTCGGCGAACGCTCTAAACAAGTTCACGATGTTATGAGGGCTGACTCCATTAAGAATCAGTTCACGATGTTATGATGGTAACCAATTAGTCTCTTCGATGAGTTGCTCGCGCGACATCTGCTCAAGGTCTCTATCCATCTGCTCCTCCTGCTGATGCCCAACTATAATTCGACGTCCCAATCATTTCTGCAACTCAAGCGTAGACTGCTGGGTAATCGCCGCCAACTTGGAGGGGGTAGGAGCCACGCATTCTGTTGAAACCCAATGGCTTACGGCGGCAATCATAGGCGTGTGTTGAAGTGTCTTATCACGCATATCGTGCGTCCTAACACACCCCTCCGGACACGCCCAAAACCCGATCCGCAGGGCTTTGCACGCCTCGGCCTCCGCGGTTGAGCACGTGGGTGTAGATCATCGTTGTCTTGACGTCGCGGTGCCCGAGCAGTTCCTGGACCGTGCGAATGTCGTAACCCGCTTCCAGCGGATGTGTGGCGAAACAGTGTCGCAACGTGTGCGGCCCAACCGCTTTCGCGATACCCACGTGGCATCTCGCTTCGCGGATGGCCCGCTGCGGCACAGACTCGTGCAGGTGATGCCGACACCGAGCCCGTGCGCCGTTCGTCAGCCGAGATTTCCTTGCTCTGGCCCATTGTCTCGTGCCGCTAGCCTGACTTAACCCGCATTATTCATGAAGGCTTCTACTACACCCGCCGATACGCCGCTACGACAAGCCTGCGTGTGGGGGTTCGGCACGCAGGCGGGCGGGCTCGCCGCTCGGTCGGTCAACGTATTGTTTCAAGTACGCCTCCCTCCCTCGCGCCTCCGCGCGCCCGTCTCGCTTGGCGTCTCAGCAGTTTCGTCACGAACCCTCATGAATAATGCGGGTTAAAAAAACGCCATGCTGGCGAACGTCACGGTGGAGTTAAACTGGTCAGTGATCCCGCGGTCGTAGCGAAGCACTTCTCCCTTCTCCGCCTGGATCAATTTCAACATGGTGTAAATCGGCGAGAAGCCGCAGATGCGCCGCGCGTCTTCTTCCTTCTCAATAAAGCGCGCGAACGCGACGGCATCCAGATTCTCCACGTGCTTCAGCATCTCCATGTCCATTTGCATGCACCGGTGGAAGGAGAAATCGGTGGGCGCCTTGGAGTCGCCGTACCGCATCCCGATGTGAGCGAGGTCGGCGCTGGCCACGACGCAGAACTCCTTGCCCGATTCCGCAAGCGCCCGCTTCAGCGCTCCGATAAACGCGCTGACCTTTGCCCCCAATTCGTGAAGCTGCGGGTTGGTCAGACACGCCGGTGGGAAGGCGCACAGGACCGGCACCATCGTGATCGGCTTCGCACTCCCCACGGTATGCTGGAGAAACGGGAGCTGAAACTCGATTGTGTGCTCGCTTCGATGGCTGACATCCTCTTCGAAGAACGGCGCGCCGCCGTTCTCCCGGAACCGTTCCAGCACTGCCCGATTGACCGGCACACACCCCAGGGGCGTCTCAAAATCCTTGTCCGTGACCGCAAAGAGATTTTTCAGGCCGGCATGGCGCGTTCCCAGGACCACAAAGAGGTCCGGCGACTCGGCTTCCTTCAGCTCTTTGTATGCCCAGGCATAGATCGGCCCGCTCATCCGCATCTCATGGTGCGGCGCCACGATCCCCTTAATCGTCTTACCCGCGTTGACCGATGGCTTTGAGCCCGGCCCTTCGCGCGAAGCAAAAAATCCATCAAGTTGCAGTTTAAGTTTCTCCCGGTCCTCCTCGTAACTCTTGCCCGCAAACGCCGCCTGCCTCACGGGAGCTTCCCGGTATGACGCCGCCGCCGCGCGCTTCGCCGCTTCAACCCGCTCCCCTTCCAAAAACAGCTTCGCGTCCAGATCGGCCACCAACTTCTGCAGACGATCCGGCACGAAGAACTCCCCGAACTTCTTCAGGTGCTCGGCTCCGATCTGGTCCAGGGAGTGTTCGCCGTCGAAAAACTGCAAGAGGTAAAAGTAGCTCAAGGGAACGATGAGTTTTTCGGAGGTCAGCCCGGTCGGATCCCAGATCAGGACATACTGCTCGTCGTTCTCCTTGATGGGAGAGAACTGGAGATTCCGCAAGAGCGGACATTGCTTCGTGTCTTTCACCGACTCTGCCATCCCCAAACCCGTCTTCCTTTCTTCTGGAGGCATTCTATCTGAGCCCGGATCGTAGCCGCAACCGAAGGCCGGACAACGTCACCCACTCACCCGCCGGCCGGCGGATGCTCGCTGCGTCGCACACTCCATATAATCAGCGTGGCCACCGTCGCCAGCAGCAGCCACAGCGACGCCCGCCCATACTGGGGATCGGCAAACTCGATCAGATCGGTGAAGCGTCCGATCAGGAGCGACATACGGGCCATCACGGTGTACCCGAAGGCCGCGCCGAAGGCGATCATGAGAAAGAGGATACCGGTGCGCGCCGCTATCCTGACCGGTCCGGTATGCTCGATCGAGAAAAAGAAGTAAACCAGCACCGAGACCACCCCGATCAGCAGCACGAGCGCGTTCAGGTTACTGGCCGGATCCAGCAGATTATACGTGAACGTCGGGCCGCCTTCCGCAGCGAGCGAGACCAACGGCCGGACCGTATCCTCGACCTGCTTCAGGATGTAGGAAGAGATGATCCGTGGAATGGCCAGCCCGGACCCCACGCCCACGATGAACGCGAACGCGATGCGGGACAGCCACGTGATCTTCGGGAAGTACCGAGCCAGCATCAGCATCCCGATGCCGAGCGGGACCAACAGCGACCAGTCGCCTTGCTTGACCATCGGTTCATAGAGGAGCCTGACGATGACCGTGTCATACACCTTCACGATCGTGTACCCGACCGAGATGCCCACATACAGGTGCTCCGCCAGCTTAAAGAGAGGATTATCCTTGTACAGGAACGTGAAGATGAACAGAGTCAGCCCAGCCGCCACCCACGCTCCCAGCAGCATCTCAAACGGCATGCTCTCTCCTCAATTCCGATGGCGCCGTCACCGTGGGTCGGCCTTCCCGCGCGAGGCCCTGATGGACAAGTAGAACACGTTGCAGAGGATCACCAAGACGATGATCGCGAAATGCGTCGCCGATTGCGCGTCCATGCCCGCCACAGCCCGCCCTTTCTTGCCGATGAGGACTTCGTATTCGGCGGCCCCTCGCAACCCGCCGATCAGACCATTGATCTGCCCGCTCCGCAGGAGGGGGTAGAGACCGGGCGCGATCACGCCGGTGCAGCCGCCGCCCAACTCGAATTTGTACTTGTCCTTTCCGAACACGTACCAGGTCTCGATGCCGGCGGTGCCGGCCGCCAGACTCACCACGTAGCTGACGTCCCTCAGATTCTGCACACCCTTCAGGACCGCCAACTCCTTCGTGGGCTGATTGTAGTAATCGCTCGGGAAGGCTTTGTAGAGGTCCTGCCCCATCGTAATGATCAGCGAGCCGACCCCCGGACTCCAGCCCAGAAACACATAATCCTTTCCGTTTTCTTTCCCCAGATCACGCGCCATCTGCGTGATCACCTGATCAGCCATCCCGGCGCCGGTGACCCAGAGCGTCATCCCAATCACCCGGAGATTTTTTTGGAACGCGTGCCGCAGCAAGGCGACGGCTTGCGGATAGAGTTCCGGCTTGGAAGCCGGATCGAAATCCAGTGAGAGCAGAAAGACCGACCCTTCCGGAAGGGACTCGATGTGGTCGTGGACGCTGCGGACTTCGGGGGACACCTTGATGGCGAGGCCGACGGGGTACAGGAGCGGCACGAGCGTGCACACGCCGATCACCAGAAAAATGATCCGGCGGTCAATGTGCAGCATCTTCTCAGCGAATGACACCGCTTGTCTCCCGTGAAGCGTAATCCGTCATGCGTGATAGGTAAGAGAGCATTCCAGTCACTACTTACTCATCACCCATTAGCCATTAGCCATCAACCATTACTCATCACTCCTTCCCCCCGCCCAGATACGCCCGCTCGATCCCGAAGATGATCTTCAGCGACAGCGCGACGGCGCCCAGGCTGATGCCGATCAAAATGGCTCGCCGGACCGACGTGTTGAGCACGTTCAAGATCCATTGCGAGAAGTCCCCGCTGATCGGCACCAGATACTCGCCCAGCGGGACACGGCCCATCATCACGATCACGGCCGCGACCAACAGCACGGCCGCCTCCCGGCTGCGAGCCCGGAACGACCGGTAGGCCGCCGACGCGATGAAGAACGCCAGGATGGCGAACATCGTCCCCTGGAGCGGGACCATGGTATAGGAGTACATCCAGCCGAAGGCGGTCAGAGCGCCGTTGACTGCCTCCTTGCCGTTCGCCCACAGCCCCACCGCAATCGTCCCCAACATGCCGGCGTAGAGGACGAAGCTGTATCCCCATCCGGCCTCCTTCCGTCGGATCTTCACCGCATGGAGATGAAACAAACTGGTCACCCCCAGCACCAGCGCGAACCCGCCGATAATTTGGATCCATTTGTTGACCGTGGTGAGGAGCTGCTCGGAGACCGGATGCGGCACGTAGTACTGCGCCGCGAAGACCAGGCCCATCACGAACGTGATCAGCAGCGGCAACTGCCGTCTGAGGAAGATCATTTGAGATCCTTGAACAGGTCGAGGACAATCATGGGCAGGTCCGTCCCGAACAGGACGCCCACCGTGGCCAGCACGGTCCCCAGCGCCAGCACCGCGAGGATGAACCCCTTGCCCATGTCCTGTCCCCGCAGCGTGCCCACCTGGACCGGCTCCCGCGAGAGATAGGCGCTGGCCGCATACAGCTCCTCGCCGATCAAGGTGTAGTCGCAGGTGGTCACGAAAAATGGCAACTGGTGGTCGGAATCAGTGCCCGCGATCTGAATGGCGCCGGTGCTCGCCCCGGTTTCGGTCAGCAGCAGCGACTCGGCGAAGTACGATCCCATGAAGAAGTTGGCGGCCGGTTTCCGGCGCAGCATGATGCCGTCCACCGCCGCGGTGTAGCTGAACTGATCAGTGGTGATGAAGAAGTTCGAGTCCTCCTTGAACGCATCCGGTTTCGCCGCCTCCAGATACGACTGCTTGGTGATCTCCTGGCAGACCGCCATCACGATCGGATCCCGATGCGGGACCAACAGATCGGTCTCGTAGGCGGCCACCCGTTTCGCGACGCGCCCCAGGATGACCGCCGCCGCGATCGTCGCGGGCTCGCTCATGTCACCGGCGCCGGTCAAATAGAGGATCGGCTTGCCCAGCTCGGTGGCCCGGCCGATCGCCTCATCCACCGCATCCAGCCCCGGGATTCGCCGCAGGAAGATCTCGCGCCGCTTCGCCGCCCTAATCGACCCGAACACCACGGCTCCGAACAGGAGCACCAACAACAAATTGTTCATCTGATTCCAGTTGACCCAGTTCGGCTCCGGAACGACCTGCACCGTAGGAGCTTCGGCGCGCTCGTCGCCTCTCCGCACCGCAACGGACACGGCATACGCGGTTCCGTCCTTCAGTTCGATGCCTTTGCCTGTTTTAATGTCGTACTGGTGAAACCCGCGCGGAGCCGGGCGCGTCCACCACGGGAATTTGGCGTCGCGGACGTAGTGGGAATTAGCAGGGAACTCAGCCACCATCTTCTTCTCGGCCCCTTCGCCCATCAGAATCTGATAGCGGACGTCGGGACCGTCGTAGT
>CAYJUP010000059.1:0-3507 GCA_964373365.1 uncultured Nitrospiraceae bacterium | reverse complement strand
CCTTCAATGATCTCCACATTGGCTCGCGGGATCACCGCCACGCTGCCGTCGCCGAACTTCACTTCAAGAACACGGACACGGCTTTCGGTCTCGATCTGCTTCAGGCCTGCCGGCAGACTCACCACCTGGCCAATTCGACCGAACAACGGATCTCGAATGATGCGGACCTGGTCTCCGACCTTGATGCCGGCCCGTTCGGCACCCGGTGAGACAGCACCGGCCGGAGCTTCGGCCTCCGCACCGCTTTTGCGTGGAATCAGAATCTCCGGGCGAATCACCCCGGCTCGAATCTGGGTGGCGCCTGAGATAGACGCTTTCTGGCCGGCATGCGCCGCCAGCAGCGTGAAGGTCTTGGCCGCCATCGGGATGGTGCCGAATCCCTCGGTCAGCACCAGCGTGAAGCCCACCCGCTCGGTGCCGGTGATCGCCACTCCCAGGTCATACCCGAGCAGCTCCCGGAGATCCTTGTCATGGATGCCGCCGACGACCAGGCCGGCGACCCCGATCTCGCGCGCGCGCTTCATGGTGTCAGTCCCGAGGAAGGCGCCCCCGACCACGATCTTGCCTTTCATGGTGGGAAGAAGGTGCGCCGCGGCCATCGCCTCGTCCGGCGCCTTGACCGCCATGACCAACTCGCCCCTTGTCTCGCCGCCGATCCCGAAAATGCCTTGGACCATACTGCAGCGAGTCTCGACCGTGACGCCCTGCCGGGGATGGATCTCCACCACCGTGCCGTCCACATACGCCAGCAATTCCAGCAAGCGCGGCGGCTCGCGAAGGAGCACCTGACCCGTCACGGTGGAAGCCGACTCCACCTTCCCCTCGATCGGCGAACGCACCTCCATCTTGAACCATTTGATGAAGGGCTTGTTCTCGGCGATCACCTCGTCCCGAAGGACCGCCTCGCCCTCCTTCTTAATTAAATACTCCCGAATCTCGTCCGGCGCGACGCCAAGGAGGTTCGCCACATTTACGGCATGGACAGCGCCCGGCAGCTCCGCCCGGGCCACCACCGTCTCCGCGCTCACGCGGTCACCGGCCTGGGCCAACACGGTGCCGGGAATCGGCAGGAGCCGTCGCCGCTTGACGACAGTCTGCTCCGTGACCGTCAAGCCTGGTGTGTAGGCGTGTCCCATGCGAAGAGCTTATGGCGTATGGCTAATGGCTAATGGCTAATGGCAAAGAATTGATGGTACCTGGCCAAGCGCGAACAGTCTCTGGCCATATGCTATATGCCATAGGCTATTAGCTCTTTCCCGGATAAAGATCCACCGCCTGGTGCCAGCGGGCGAGAGCCGCCAGCCGGGCCTGTGAATTGGCCGGCAACTGGAGGGGTCTGCCCCGGCCATCCAGCAACAGTCCCACGACGCCTCCCCGAACCTTTCGGGACACAGGCGCGCCTTTCCCCTCACCCATATCCACGTGCTTGGCCGGGCGCAGCTCGACTCGCGCTCGCTCGTCAAGCGCCAGCGGGAACAGTTTCAACTCTCCGAACGACAGCGTGCCGCTTTCAGGCTTGCGGCTATCCTCAAAAGTGATCGTGTAGTCCGCGCACCGCTCCCCGTCCTTCCCCTGTCCGATCGGAGCCACGCAGGTGCCGAGATACACCATGCAATCCCGCACGAACACGTCGGTGGCCGCTTTCTCGTTGACCGTGGACAGGACGCCCAGGTGCGGCATCATGAAGATGCTGTCCACGGACAGCACGGTGAAGCCGAGCGGTTCATACGCGTCCACCATCATCACCATCGCCTGGATGCGCCGGGGCGCGTGCGAGAGAATCCCCCCGCTGCCGACGATCAGATCCAGCTTCAGCATGTCAATCAGCGTCTGGCCGGAGGCGCGCTGCTCGAAAATATCGGAGATGGTCCGCTCTTGCTGCACGCCCTTCAGCCCGGTGGCGAGCGACTTGTGATGCTCCAGCGCCAGCCGCAAGGCCTCCCGCGCGATGGCATGCTCGATCTTGAGCTCGTCCAGCGTCTGCGGAATCGTCGTGGGCCGGATCATTTTATTTTTGATACGATTACGCAAGGTCTGCTCTTCAATCGTGAACGGCACCCAGCGCATGATGTTGGCCAGTCCGGCCTCGGCCAGGACATTGGAGATGCTGTAGGACATCCCCAGGTTCGCGCTCACGGTGCGATTGAAGACGCCGCCGAACACCGAGAACACGTCCGTCGTCGCCCCGCCGATGTCCACGCCGATCAAGTTCAAGTTTTCCCGTTTCGCGATCGTCTGCATGATCAGGCCGACCGCGGCGGGCGTCGGCATGATCGGCGCGCCGGTCCAGGCAATCAGCTTCTTGTATCCCGGCGCCTGCGCCATGACGTGCTCCAAAAAGAGGTCGTGGATCTTGTTGCGGGCCGGCACCAGATTCTCACGCTCCAACACGGGACGGATGTTCTCGGTCATCACCAGCGAGGTTTTCTCGCCCAGGATCTCCTTCACTCGCTCCTGCGCATCCTTGTTCCCGGCATAGATCAACGGGAGCGAATAGGTCATGCCCAACCGGGGACGCGGCTCGGCCGCCGCAATGTACTCGGCCAGCTCCACCACGTGGGTCACAGTGCCTCCATCCGTTCCGCCGGACAGCAGGATCATGTCGGGGCGCAACGATCGAATGCGCTCGATCTTCTCGTGTGGCAGCCGGCCGTCGTTAGACGCCAGCACGTCCATGACGATGGCCCCTGCCCCCAGCGCGCACCGCTGCGCGCTCTCGCCGGTCATGCTCTGGACCACACCGGCCACCATCATCTGCAGCCCCCCGCCCGCGCTGCTGGTGGACACGTAAATGTCCACCCCGACCTTGGGATCGCCACCTGTCCCGCTGGGCGTAATGATCTTCTCCCCCTCCAGAATCTTCCGGCCGGAGAGTTCCTCGACCTCCGCCATCGCGTTGAGGACTCCTCGCGTGACATCCTCAAACGGCGCCTCGACCGTCGTCGGGGCCTCCCCGCGATACGTCTGCCTGTACTCGTCGCCGATCTTTTCGATCAGGATGGCCTTGGTCGTGGTGCTGCCGCAATCGGTGGCGATGATTGTCTGGAGCGACCGGCCCGAAGAAAGGGTCATGGATGTCCCGCTGCCCGCGACGCTTCGGCTCTGTTCTCAATCATCACAACGAGCCGCAAAAGGGTATCGCGTCGTTCGAGGAGGAGCGCGACCTGCTCAATGTCACGCTGCGGGAACACCACTTCCAGCAGGGGGGTGAAAAAATGGAGGGCTTGGCTTCCGAGAAAGTTCATGGGCCCGACGGATTCCAGAAACATCACGGCAGGAGCCGCCATGCCACGCCGGACGACCGCGTCCGCCACTCGTTCCAGCAGCGCAACGTCTTCGATGGACAGCGGCTGTCCCTCCGGCTCCATCGCAAAGGCACGCCGGAAGCGGGCTCTAAACCCGCTCATTCTTTTCGCCAGCTTGTCCTTGGAAAACGATGCCATCGTGCAAAACGGCCGGGACCCGCAAACGAGAGGCCATTATAGGGAGGGGTCAGAGGAGAGTCAA
>CAYJUP010000058.1:0-11203 GCA_964373365.1 uncultured Nitrospiraceae bacterium | reverse complement strand
GTGTCGGGCTTTGGTGTGAAGGGCACGAATGACAAGGAGAGCCCGATGCCCGCGATCCACAAACCGCCCATTTCACTGAGCCTGGGAGAGCTGGCGGCGGTGGACACCTGGCTGTATGTTCGTGAGGGGAAGGAGCCGCCTTCGTACGAGGAGATCGTCAAGACGTACGAGAAGTTTATTCCGGAAGCGGATCGTCCCAAACAGACAGAGGACAAGCCTGCAGCGGGCGGTGGCGGACTGCTCGCAACCGGCGAGGAGCCGGTGGACCAGATTTTCGCGAAGGCTCAGTGCGTGGTCTGCCATACTATCCCTGGGATTCCTGGCGCGGCGGGTACCGTGGGTCCCAAGCTGGTTGAGAAGACCAATGCGCCGACCCGCATGAAGGACCCGGCGTACAAGGGCGGCGCCAAGACCGTCCGCGAGTACATTACTGAGTCGGTGATCAGCCCTGGCACCTATGTGGTCAAGCCTTTCCCTGACGGCGTCATGCCCAAGGTCTTTGGCCAGAAGTTGAGCGCTGGGGCGTTGAACAAGATCGTGGATTATCTCTCTCAATTGGAAGAGGGCAAGGCGCCTCCTAAGATATAGTATCCATCTAACAACTTGATTGCTCAGAGGAGTGTAGCAAGGAGAGTCTTACGATGAAACTCATACTGTGGGCCGGCGCGATAGTGGGCGCTATCGCTTTGGTTGTTCTCCTTGTCATGGTTGGTGGGCTGCTCCCCCCTCAAACTATTAAGTTGGTTGAGGGCTACATGCCGATGCAGTTGCTCGCGGAGCTGGCCTTCTTCGTGGGCGTGTTTGCTCTCATGAGCTACCTGCTCAAGAAAAACGGGCTCGGCATTCCCCGATTTTGGCAGGGGATCTCTTTCTGGATCTTCATCATCCTGTACCTGAAATACCGCATCTATCCACCGATCCCATTCAGCGTGGTCGCGCTTTTCGGGACCGTGGCGATGGTCGGTGTTTTCATGTGGATGTCCGGCGCCGAAGAGGATTGGAAGGAATTCAAAAAGCCCATTCTCAACGTGCTGGATGCGGTGACGCCGTTCCACAAGAAGCTCAGGACCGCCTATCTGATCGCAATTCCCATTATCCTGTGGGGGTTCTCGTATAACTCCTTTCTGCCCAACTTGGATGAGCCGATCGAGTTGAGAACGGTGCACCCGGCTCCACCGGCCAGCACCAAGGTGCATGGGAAGACCTTCGTGCTGCAGACCTCATCGAATCCCTACCGGGTCAGCCCTGAAGGGAAATACGACCAAGAGTATACAAACACACTCATCACTGAACAGAGCATGGGTCGGCTGCTGAAGCCCGATGCCAATCCCTGGGACCCCAAGGCGGAAGGTTATCTGAAGTATGTCAGGGAAGGGGGCGAGATTTTCTTCCAGAATTGCCATTTCTGTCACGGGGACAATCTGAACGGCAGAGGGCTGCACGCGTTCGCGTTCAATCCAATTCCGGCCAATTTCACCGATCCGGGAACGCTCGCCCAGCTTCAGGAGACGTTCGTGTTCTGGCGCGTGGCCAAGGGCGGGATCGGGCTGCCTCGTGAGGCATTCCCGTGGGCGTCCGTGATGCCGCCGTGGGAGCAGCATCTCACGACCGACGAGATCTGGAAAGTGGTCCTGTTCGAATACTGGCACACCGGCTATTATCCAAGGACCTGGGATTAATCCCGCGTCACTTCGTGCGAAGGGGTACACCGATGAGGCATTTTCGATTTAAAAGTGCATGGCTTGTTTGTCTGATCGCCGCCGCGGGGATCGCCATGGTGTCTGGCAGCACCGCGGTCTGGACTTTTGCGGAGGAGGGCGGGGGCAGCGGAGTGCCTGCAGGTTTTAAAACGTCCGACATGCCCGCGATGCCGATGGCGCAGGACATCGAGGCCGGCAAGCGGGTCTATTTCACCAAATGCGTCTGGTGTCACGGTGTGGATGGGGCGGGGGACGGTCCCTCCGCTGACCGCCTCTGGCCGCGGCCCAGGAATTTCAATCAGGGAACCTTCAAGATTCGGCACACGGCCAGCGGCGAGCTGCCGCTTCCGCTGACCGATCTCTTCCAGACCGTGACGCATGGGCTGCCTGGTTCTGCCATGCCGTCCTGGGAAGGCATCCTGACCGAGGAGCAGCGTCGTCAAGCGATCGCGTTCGTGACGACGCAGCTCGTCAAGGATCGCAAGTTCGATGACAAGGACACCGAGACCTTCACGGTGCTCCAGCTTGACAGCCTCAAGCCGATTCCGCCCAGCAAGGAGAGCCTCGAGAAGGGCGCTCAGTTGGTGGTGGACAAGAAGTGCATCGAATGCCATGGAGTGGACGGACACGGTGACGGAAACGCGTTCAACCTGAAGGACGACTGGGGGTTCCCGATCCAGCCGGCGAGCTGGCACAAGTGCTGGAACTTCAGAGGGAGCCGTCAGGATCCGTACGATGTGAAGAACATCTTCCGAACCTTCTCCACCGGGGTCAATGGCACGCCGATGCCGTCGTTTGCGGACAATACCACGATCGAGGAGCGGTGGCACATCGCCAACTTCGTGCAGTCGCTCTGCGAACGCGACGCCAAGGGCAACCCGCTTGAGATCGATCCCTTGACCGATAAGCCGAAAGTTAACTTCGTCATACGGTCCGGGCCCATCGAGGGCGAGATCCCTGACGATCCGGAGAATGAGCTCTGGCAGAAGCGTGAGCGGCGGATCGTGGCTTTAGGCGGCCAGATCACGCACAAGCCGAGGAACTTCGTCAACCGGCTCGACGATGTCTGGGTGAAGTCGATCTACAACGAGAAGAGCATTGCGTTCCTGTTCCAGTGGGAGGATCGGTCCAAGAGCGTTGCTGAGGGTAAGCTGCCTTTCCAGCCGACCGAGGTCAACCTGGACGAGTACGGGATCAAAGAACAGCCTCCGAAAACCGGAGAACCGGACTCGATTGCGGCGAAACAGAACGCGTACACGGTCTACAACGACGCGTTTGCCTTCGAGTTCCCGGTCAAGTGGCAGGAGCTCCCGCCACCTGAGAAGCCGCGATTTTTCTGGGGCGACCCAAAATATCCCGTGGATATCGTGAAGTGGGAAGCTGACGGGTCCTTGAGAGCCTTGACCGGCACCGGCTGGGATCAGGACTTTGAGGCGCGTGACGACTTTGCCGAGAAAATGAAGCTACTCAAGGCCGAGTGGAAAGATGGTCTTTGGACGCTCATGATCCAGAGGCCCTTGAAGGGGGACTACGACGAAGACACCTATTTCGAGATGGGCAAGTACATCCCGACCGTCTTCTTTGCATGGGATGGCCACAATGGAGATGTCGGGCGGAAGCTGGCGGTCTCGGCGTTCTACTACACCATCTTGGAGCCGCCGATTCCCAAGGAAACCTACATCTATCCCACCTTGATAGCCGTCGGTATCGTCATCCTAGAAGGATGGGTGATGACGCGGCGGGCGAATAAAAAGAAGGGCAAGATTTAACCCTTCGTGCGATCAAGGCAGGAAAAGGGGGTGGGGCGGCCCACCCCCTTTTTTATTCCTCTGCATTGGCGCAGGCGAGGAGAGGTAGATCCTGAGCTCCGAAACAGCCAACATGACAGGCGTCCTGCTGGCCGGCGGCAAAAGCCGTCGGATGGGCTGGGACAAACGGTTTCTTGAGCTGGAGGGCCGCACGTTATTGGAGCGTGCGCTTTCGGTGTTGGAGTCGCTGTTTTCTGAAGTAATCGTGGTTGTTGCCGAGCCTGTCCTCCGGCTTTCCGGTCTTCGCCATCAAGTCGTGACGGATCTGGTCCCGAATTGCGCGACGCTTGGCGGTCTCTACACCGGTCTCTCGTCCGCTGCGCATGGACGCATTTTTGCCGCTGCCTGCGATATGCCGTTTCTGAATCAGTCCGTGATCAAGTGGATGGCCAAGCTGGACCGGAATGCCGATGTGGTGATGGCACAACTCGCAAATGGGCTTCAGCCCATGCATGCGGTGTATTCCAAAGCCTGCTTGCCCCATCTCGAACGTATGCTCAACGCTCGCAACCTCAAGGTCCAGGAACTCAGCCAGACTCCAGGGCTCTCGGTCCGATTGGTCTCAGAAGACGAGCTCCGGGAAGCGGACCCTCAGTTCCTGTCCTTCCTGAACATCAACACCGTCGCCGACCTGGAGTTCGCGCGCAAGCTGCTCGCAGGGAAACGGACGAATCTGGGCGGTGAGAGCTGAGCCCATGCGTCGCACGATCTTGATCGTTCACCCTGGCGCCCTGGGCGATGTGCTGCTCGCTCTGCCGGCGATCCGGGCGTTACAGATGGCGCTCCCAACCCATGAACTCGGTATCGTGGCCGGCGCAGAAGTGGGCGGCCTGCTTCGCGCGTGCGGCGAGGTCGAAGCGGTGTTGCCGCTCGAGGGCGATGCATTGGCCGGCCTCTTGGCTGGGCCCGAGTCGGTGGGGCCAATCGTTCATGAATGGCTCAGCCGGTGCGACCTGGGCGTCTGTTGGATGGCCGATCCCGACAACCGACTGTCCTCCACGTTGCAGGGCCTGGGCGCCGGCTGCGTGATCGCGCGTTCTCCTGCCTCGTTGGGTCACGAGGCGGTCCACCAGACGGACCGAGTCCTGCAGACGGTGCGGGATGTGGCGCCGATGGGAGAGTACGGGGGAAGGCTCCACCTTCCGGATGTCGTGCTTGCAGGTGGACGGGCTCGGCTAGCAACCGCAGGGACGTTCGGGACTCGACCGCTGGTCGCTCTTCACCCGGGCAGCGGGAGTCGTCACAAATGCGCTGATCCGGCCTTGTTGGCCGGGGCCGTTGAGTGGTTCCAGACCAACGAGGCATATCCCGTTCTGGTCGGCGGGCCGGCGGATGACGGCATGATCGCCAACGTGTCTGATGCTTGCGCCACGCGGCCTGCCATCCTGCAACATCTGGATCTGCTCTCGATCGCCGGAGTGCTGGCGCATGCGGACCTCTTCGTTGGCCACGACTCCGGCCTCACCCATCTGGCCGCCGCGCTCTATCTGCCGACGGTTGCTCTGTTCGGGCCGACGGATCGCCGGCGTTGGGCCCCGCGCGGCCCTCATGTGACGATCCTCACGGGAGAACCCTGCCGGTGCGAGGGGTGGAATGTGGTCCAAGAATGCCGCGATAAACCGTGTTTACGGATTCCGGCTGAGAAGCTGGTCGGGACATGCGAACAACTGCTCCGTCGGCCGCGGATGGTGTCACAGAGTCCGCTGGAAGCCACTCTGTCGCCTTGTTCTGCTCAGTAAGTTATGCTAGATTCACAATTCAGCTTTTGAGCGTCAGGATAAGGAGTTAGGAGCGTTCAGGTGTCCCAGGATATTGTGCGAGAGAAGGTCATCGACGCGCTGCAAGGGGCGCTGCTTCGCGCCAGACGAAAGGGGCAACTGAAAGCCGAACCATTGCCGGCCGTCACTCTCGATCTTCCCAAACGGCCTGAATGGGGCGATCTGGCTTCCACGGTGGCCATGAGTTTAGCGTCGTCAGAGCAGCGTTCTCCGCAGGACGTGGCCCAGATCATTCTTGAGAACCTGGACCAGCGCGAGGCGATTTTCGATCGAGTCGAGATCGTCCGTCCCGGGTTTTTGAATATGACGGTCAAGCGGGACCTCTGGCTAGAAGTGCTGCTCGAGATTGAGGAACAAGGCGAGGCGTACGGCAGGACCGATGTCGGCAAGGGTCGCCGGGTCCTGGTGGAATACGTCAGCGCCAACCCTACCGGCCCGCTGCATGTCGGTCACGGTCGTGGCGCGGCGGTCGGACAGGCGATTGCGAATCTCCTGACAGAAGCCGGCTACGACGTGGTCAGGGAATATTACATCAACGACGCCGGGCGGCAGATGAAACTTCTGGGGGCTTCCGTCTATGCGCGCTATCAGGAGTTGAACGGCCGCACCGTTGCATTTCCGGAAGGGGGGTATCGCGGCTCCTACATCGAGACGGTGGCCGCCCAAGTGCAAGAGCGTGTCGGCGCGACATTGCTGAACGGTCCAACCGAGCAGGCCGAGCAACGATGCCGGGAGCTGGCGTACCAGGGGTTGCTGGAGCTGATCCGCCAGGATCTCCGGTCGTTCGGGATAGAGTTTAATTCCTGGTACAGCGAAGCCTCGCTGTTGTCGTCGGGGTCGGTAGAGAAGACCCTCGAGGAACTCCGGAAGCGGGACTTGCTGTTCGAGCAGGACCGCGCGCTGTGGTTCCGTTCCTCTGCGTTCGGGGACGAGAAGGATCGGGTGGTTCGCAAGCAAGACGGAGAATATACCTATCTGGCCTCCGACATCACGTACCATCGCGACAAGCTCTTGCGCGGGTATGACCTGCTCATCGACGTCTGGGGAGCGGACCACCACGGCTACATTCCCAGAATGGAAGCGGTGGTGCAGGCCTACGGCTATCCGAAGGACCGCCTGCGAGTCGTCCTGGTCCAGATGGTGAATCTGATGAGAGGGGGCAAGAGGATTGAAATGTCGAAGCGCGCCGGCGAGTTCATCACGATGCGCGAGGTCATGGACGAGGTCGGGGTGGATGCGGCGAAGTTTTTCTTCCTGATGCGGCGCTCGGATACCCACTTGGATTTCGACCTGGAGCTGGCCAAACAGCAATCGGCCGAGAACCCGGTGTATTACGTGCAGTACGCGCACGCCCGGATCGCGAGCCTGTTCCGGGTTGCCCACGAACGGGGCATCCCGGTCCCAAAGCCGAGCGAGACCGACCTGGGGCTTTTGACGCACCCCGATGAGTTCAGCGTAATCCGGAAGCTGTCGTCATACCCTTCCGTGATCCAAGCGAGCGCGGCTGCGCTGGAGCCGCACCGCCTCACGTTTTACCTCCAGGAGCTGGCCGTGCTGCTCCACACCTTCTACTATAAGCACCGCATTATGCCGCCGGCTGCCGAGGTTGATGCCCCGGACGCGGAACGCTTCGTGACGGATACCGGCGCTCCGGTCGCGAGATACAGTGAACCGGTCACTCCGGGCCTCACGGCGGCGCGGCTGGCGCTGATGCGAGAAGTCCAGAGAGTGATTCGGAACGGCTTGCGCATTCTGGGGATTTCCGCTCCAGATCGGATGTAGCCGATCCGGCGAGGTGAAACGACAACGAGCATGTTCAAATTTTTGGTGCGGCAGACTGATCTGGGCGGACAGGCGCGTCTGGGAACGCTCGCAACCGCTCACGGCGACATTGACTCACCGGCCTTTATGCCGGTCGGGTCGCTTGGCCCGGTGAAAGGACTCGATGCGGGGGACCTGCAGGCGCTCGGGTTCGGGCTCATTCTGAACAACGCGTATCATCTATATCTCCGTCCGGGGCACGAGGTGGTGGCCGAGTTAGGCGGGCTGCACGCCTTCCTGTCCTGGCCCGGCGCCATTCTGACGGACAGTGGGGGATTTCAGGTCTTCAGCTTGGCGAAGCTGTGCAAGGTGACGGACGAAGGGGTGACGTTCCAATCGCACCTGGACGGGTCGCTGCATCACATCACACCGGAACGGACGATTGAGATTCAGGAAGCGCTGGGAGCGGACATCATCATGGCGTTTGATGAGTGTGTGGCGTTCCCCGCTTCGCGCGACCGGCTGAGGGAGGCGGTGCTTCGCACAAACCGATGGGCCGTCCGGTGTCGGGCTGCCCGACGCCGGACGGATCAAGCGTTGTTCGGCATCGTGCAGGGTGGGCACGACCCCGACCTTCGGGTTCAAGCCGCGCGCGATGTCGTCTCGATGGGATTTGACGGCTATGCCGTGGGCGGCCTGTCGGTGGGAGAGGATAAGTCGGTTATGTACAGGATGCTGGAGGCTACCGTACCGGAACTTCCCGTGATGTCGCCCCGCTACTTGATGGGAGCCGGCATGCCGGAAGATCTGGTGGAAGGCGTGGCCAGGGGCATCGACCTGTTTGACTGCGTGGTGCCGAGCCGCCATGGCCGCACCGGGTGGCTCTTCACGTCCTTCGGGCGGGTTCTCATCAAAAACGCTCGGTACGCACGCGATGAACGGCCGATTGATCCCGAATGCCGTTGTCCGGTGTGCACGCAGCACTCACGCGCCTATCTCCACCACCTGTTCACGGTTAAGGAAATGCTGGGAGTGCGACTCAACACGCTGCATAATCTGCATTATTTTGCGGACCTGATGCGGCGAATCCGGAAGGCCATTCAGAGCAGGTCCTTCGCCGCGTTTCGGCAGGAATTTCATGCCCAGCGCGAGAGAGTCGGCGTCGAGTGCGGGGACGTCTCGACAACGGGGACCGATGCGGTCCAGGCCCGGACGTCATGGGAGGAGGGACGGGGATGAGGGTGCTGGATGCAGTGGCATGGGCGCAGGGAGCTTCTGGAGGAAGCGGTGCGGCAGGAACATGGCTGTCGTTGGTGCCGTTTGTCTTGATCTTCGTGATCTTCTATTTCTTGCTGATCCTGCCCCAGCAAAAGCGCCAGAAGAAGCTCAAAGCGATACTGCAGACCTTGAAGAAGGGGGACAAGGTCATCACGTCCTCCGGCCTCTGGGGGACCATCACCAACTTGGGAAAAGAGACAGTCACGCTCCAGGTCGCCGACAACACGAAGGTCAAAATTCAGCGGGAACACATCGCACAGCTCCGAGCCGACGATGAAGAATAGCGGATGGTGAATGAATTGAGGCGAGAATGAAGAAGGTTGGCGGACGCTTCCTGCTGCTCGGTGTCGTGGTGGTGCTCTCGATCGCGTTCTTTCTTCCGTCGTACCCCGCTCTGTTCCGGTCGCTTCCAGACTGGCTCAAAAAGGTGCTCCCGAATAAAGGGATCACGCTCGGTCTTGACCTCCAAGGCGGCATTCACCTCGTGATGGAGGTGGAAGAGGACCGCGCCGTCGAGATCGCGGTGGACCGCTCGGTGAATTCGATCCAGGATTTTCTGGTCGACAAAAAGATCCCGGTGGAATCCGTCAAGCGCACGGGCCACGCCCAGGTGACGCTGGAGTTCCAGAACGGGGAGTTAAAATCGCAGGTTCAGAAGGTCCTTGAGGAGTTTCCATCCTTCTTTGAAGTGGAGCCATCCGGTGCCGCCACCCGCCTGGTCTACGAACTTCGAGAGGGGGAGATCAAACGAGTCAAGGACTCCGCTATCAATCAGGCCCTGGAAACGATTCGGAATCGGATTGATCAGTTCGGAGTGGCCGAGCCGCTCATCCAGCGACAGGGACTCAAGCAGATCGTCGTGCAACTGCCGGGCATCAAAGAACCGAAGCGCGCGAAAGACCTGATTAAGGAAACGGCGCTGTTGGAATTCAAAATGCTCGATGAGTCGAGCAAGCTGGCTCTGGAGCTCCCGCAACGCATCCCGAAGGGGAAAGAAGAGGAGATCCTGAAGCAATTTCAGGACCGCTTACCGGAAGGCGACCAGATCCTGTTTGAAAAAGTGGTGGAAAAAGACACCGGCCGCGAGTTTCGAATCCCCTATCTGATCAAAAAGCGAGTGATGTTGGCCGGTGACGTGCTGAGCGACGCCCGAGTCTCGATCGGACAGTTCAACGAGCCGTACGTGTCGGTCACGTTCGATGCCAAGGGGGCTCATGAATTCGACCGAATCACGGCCGAGAACGTCAAGAAGCGCATGGCCATCGTGCTGGACAACACCGTGTATTCCGCCCCCGTCATCCAGGAACGAATCAGCGGGGGTCGGGCACAGATCAGCGGGACGTTCACCATGCAGGAGGCGAACGATCTGGCGATCGTGCTCCGGGCCGGCGCCCTCCCCGCGCCGCTGAAGATTATCCAGGATCTGACGGTCGGTCCCTCGCTGGGCCGGGACTCCATCGAAAAAGGCATCCGCTCCACGCTGATCGCCGGGGCCGTGGTGGTCTTGTTTATGATGATCTATTACCGGTTTTCCGGTGTGATTGCCGACTTTGCGTTGGCCCTGAACCTGATCTGCCTGATCGGGGCGCTGGCCGGCCTGAACGCGACCCTGACCCTCCCCGGCATCGCCGGCATCATCCTCACGATCGGAATGGGGGTGGACTCCAATGTCCTGATCTTCGAGCGCATCCGAGAGGAGCTTCGGCAGGGCAAGCCGGTGCGCCTGGCGGTGGACGGCGGGTACGACAAGGCGCTGCTGACGATCATCGACTCGCACGTGACCACCTTGATCACCGGACTCGCGCTGTTTCTGTTCGGCACCGGACCGATCAAGGGCTTTGCGGTCACGCTGTGTCTTGGCATCGCCATCAACCTGTTCACCGCCTTGATCGGCACCAAGGTGATCTTTGATGTGCTCAACCAGCGCCGAAAGGTGGAGCAACTGAGCATCTAGGTGGATGGAAAGCGTTATTCGTGAACCGTGAACCGTTGATTGTGAAAAGACAAAACGAGCCTCGAACCTATTCTCTACGGTTAACGGATAACGAGTAACGGTCAACGGTCCTCAAGGAGCACGCATGCTTGAGATCCTGGGAAAAACCAACATTGACTTCATGGGGAAACGGCACATCGCATTTGTCATTTCCGGCGTGCTCTCGCTGCTGGGGCTGGTAGCCGTCGTCCAGATCAGCCGAGGCGCAGCGAACCTCGGCATTGATTTCGCCGGTGGAACCGCCGTGCAGTTGAAGTTCGATCAGCTGATGCGAGTCGACGAGGCACGGAGAGCGCTGGAGTCACACGGGGTGACCAACGCCGAGCTGCAGGAGTTCGTGGAGGAGAACAAGATTCTCATCCGGGTCAAAGCCACCACCACCATCGAGGAAAAGATCGCCGATCGGGTGGTGGCGGTCTTCAGCAAGGAGTTTCCGAACAATCGATTTGTGGTGGACTCGTCCACCGAAATTGGACCCACCGTCGGGAAAAAGCTCCAGCAGGATGCGCTGATTGCGGTCCTCATCTCGTTCGCCGGCATCATCCTCTATATCGCGGCCCGGTTCGAGCTCCGGTTCGGCGTGGCCGCCGCGATCGCGACGATCCATGACGTGCTGGCAGTGCTGGGTGCCTTTTATATCTTGGACAAGGAGATTACGCTCCTGGTCGTGACGGCGCTGTTGACGCTGGCCGGATATTCGCTGACGGATACCGTGGTCGTGTTCGACCGCATTCGGGAAAATCTGCGCGTCCGACGCCGGGATGGGATTGTGACCGTGATCAACAACGGCATCAATCAGGTCTTGAGCCGCACGATCGTGACCAGCCTCACGGTCGTCCTGGTGCTCATCCCCTTGACGCTGGCCGGGGGCGAAGTGCTGCACGA
>CAYJUP010000057.1:0-11250 GCA_964373365.1 uncultured Nitrospiraceae bacterium | reverse complement strand
GCTCCCCTCCCCTCCGCCTTTCTCACCTCTTCCCTTCTGTCGGCCGATCGATTCTTCCCTTTCTCGTCCAGGCATGGTGGCCAGGTAGCCTCTCACTGCGCGCGTCCAGCGAGCACAGTCTCATCGTGCGCGATGCGCGAGCACAGGAGGCTGCCTGGCCACCGTGCTTTATCCTTTGATGTTTCCGATCGGCCGCAGCTCCGCCACTTTCTTGGTGATCCCCGCCCGATCCACCGTCTCCACCACATCCGAAATCGGTTTGTAGGCAAAGCCCGCCTCCTCGGCCAGGCCGGCCATCGACACCGCCTTCACGATGATCCCCCGCTTCTCCATCTGCTGCTTGAGCTGCTCCCCACGGACCGACCGCCTCGCCTGGGCGCGCGACATCGTCCGGCCCGACCCATGCATTGTGGACCCGAAGGTATCACGCATCGCCTGATCGGTCCCGACCAATAAATAGGAGCCAGTCTCCATGGAGCCTCCGCAGATGACCGGCTGGCCGGTCTGCCGATAGAGCTCCGGCAACTCCGGACGGCCCGGCCCGAACGCCCGCGTGGACCCCTTCCGGTGGACCACCAGTTCGCCTTCCTGGTACCGCTCCACCTTCGCGATGTTATGCGCCACGTCATAAATGATGTCCATCCCGAGCGACTCGGCGGGACGGCCGAACACCGCGCTGAACGCCTCCCGGATCTGGTGCGTGATCACCTGCCGGTTGGCGAAGGCGGAATTGGCGGCGCAGTTCATCGCCGCGAAGTAGTCCTGGCCCTCCGGCGACCGGAACGGCGCGCAGGCCAGTTGCTGATCCTTCACCGAAATGCCGTACCGTCGCATGGCTTTCTCGAACACCTTGAGATAATCGCTGGCCACCTGGTGGCCGAAGCCGCGGGACCCGCAGTGGACCATCACCACGATCTGATCGTGCCCGGTGATCCCGAGCGCGGCGGCCGTCTGCGGGTCAAAAATCCGGTCATTCGAGGCCACCTGTACTTCCAGGTAATGGTTGCCGGACCCCAGCGTGCCAAGCTGGTTGATGCCCCGCGCCACGGCACGGTCACTCACCTTCGAGGGGTCCGCTCCCGGAATACAACCCCGCTCTTCGATGCGCGTCAGGTCTTCGTTCCAGCCATAGCCATGTTCCACACACCACCGGGCCCCCTTCCGCATGACCTCTTCAAGCTCGTGGCGATCCAGCCGCACAAAGCCTTTCGAGCCGACACCGGCCGGGACCTTTCTGAATAACTCGGTCATGAGCTGTTCCAGCCGCGGCTGCACATCCGTCAGCGTGAGACCAGTTCTGATGAGCCGCATCCCGCAGTTCGAGACGACGAATCCATCGGCAATAAAATTGTGATGCTCCTCTAAGACGGTCAGATCATAGACCGGTCCGAAATGGTCAATCGCCCCCTTGCAAACGATCGCATCCCACACTTGGCCGGTCTTGCCCAGTCCCTCCGTCTTGTCTTTCACAAACTCCGCGAATCCAGGAAACGAGGTGCCGATCCTAACATCAGTTTGCCGGCCTTCCCACAGGCTGCGGGCGACAAAGCGTTCGTTGACATGTCGAGAGCCAACAGCAGCCGTGATTGCCTTCAGCGTAGCACCGGTTGCCTCTCTCAATGAAAGCGCTGTCCCGATGCTGGCCGCTCGCTCTTGGAGCACCGCCGTCTTCATCTTGAGATACTGAACCGCCACGTTGGCTAAGTGCTGTCTGCGCTGGTTGTAGTCGTACCCGATCCGGCTCCAGAGTCGAATGAGATTCTCCGGTTCTGACGATATCTGGAGGCGCAAACGAACCGACCGGCTTCCATCCTTATTGGTGTACTCCTCCCGCTCGGCCAGGAGGGCGCTGTCAATTTCAAACTCGCGGAGCCATCCTTGCACCTGCTGCAGAACGCGCCGTCCACTCTCAACAACCCCCTCACGCTTGTTGAGAGACAACACCGGCCCAGAGAAATTGTACTGGTGACCGGTCACCGTCCGCGGACTGGTCAGCTCCGCGCCAAAGAAGGCAGCAAGGTAGAGGCGCTTCATCCAGAGCGGCGCCTTGTTGAGCCAGTCCGGCACCTCGAAGTCCTGCGCCGCTTTGTTCCCTTTCGTCGTCCCCAAACCGACTAGGAGCAACGCTAACGCGGAGGATCTGACATGAACAGACGCCTCCGTTCTGATAAAGCGGTTTTTGCCGTAACGCGTGATGATCTCGTGTGTTCGGGTCCGCTCATAGATCCGCGACGCCCGGAACCCGATCCTGTCGATGTCCTTACGGATCATCGCCAGGTCACCCGGCTCACCGTACAGCGCGATCTGTGCCCGCCCTCTGTCTTCTAATTGAAGATGCCCATCTCCCTGGATGAATCCCATCAGCCGGATCAGAAAGGGAAGCACCGGGTGATTCATCTTAAGCGGCACCAGGTTCCGTTGCTTGAGGGCTTTCAAGGTTTGCGCGAGCCCATTCTGGGTTCCTGGATAAAGGCCGGCCAGGTCATCCTCGGTGAGCAAGATTTCCGAGCCAGGAGCTTCATAGGGGACTCCTTCGAATGGATAGATAGACACCGCATCTCCTGGAGCGAGGTCTCCGAGAGGAACCATGCCTCGCTGCGTCAAAAACGGATGGTCGGCCGTGGCCACAATCTGCCGCCCGGATTCCGTCGTCACCCGAAAGACCGGAACGTTTGCTGTCTTCCACATGAACGCACCGATCTCAGCGCTCAGGATCGCCCTCGATGGGTTCACGCAGGCAACCCGCTCCCCCTTCCATGCTTGATCGAACGACTTGATCGGCCGTCGGTATCCGAGTTCGTGGAGGACCTGCGCATCACCATCAAGGCAGTTTATGTCGTAGCCGACCCCGCCAGGTGAGATGACACCGTCTTGTGGATCGAATGCGGCGACGCCGCCGATCGGAAACCCGTAGCCCCAGTGTCCATCCGGCATGCAGAGCGCGTAGCGCTGGATGCCGGGCAAGCAGGCCACGTTCGTCACCTGGTCGAAGACGCCGCTGTCCATCCCGGCCAGGATCTTCTCGGTCGCGTAGATCCGGGCCGGGACCTGCATCCCCTCCTTCTCGGAGACCGGAATCTCCCAGACCTCGTCCGTGATGCGATTGACGGTCATGTCAGTGTTCAGTTTCATATGTCCAGCACCACCCTCGCCGTCCATTGTCCACCATCGCGGTCAGCATCGTGGCGAACTTCGTAGAGATGCTTGGTGACGGCTTTCACATCGGAGCGCAGTTCATGGCGGGCGGGATCGATCGGTTCCCCCGTCAAGGTGCCTCGAACGTTCCAACCACCGTGGGGACGGTTCTCTGTCACGACTGCGGTCGCCTCCCGAAACACCACGCCTTCGGCATCCTTGAGGTACACGATGTCGGACAGCCAATCGAAGAGTAAGGAGGCGATGTCCGGAGCCTGATGCTCGATTGCCCGGCGCCAGCGCGCCGAGACCGTGCTCGGATTGACCATCGTCTCGAAGACCGCCTGCGCCGCGGCCAGAAACAGTTCTGAAGGCGAATCGCCGAAGGCCTCAAACGCGGCGTCCGCCAGGGCGACATCCTCCAGGAATCTGAATTCCCGGGTCATGATGCTTTGGCGCGTCGTCGAGCGGCCGCAAAAATCGATCTCACCTGCGCGATGCCGGTGATGGGCGGAGCCAGCGGGTTCGGCATTTTTCCCTTCAGCAGCATCTTGATCCCCAGGGGCAGCACTCGCAGCAGTCGCTTGAGATTGAACCCCACGATCTTGAGCGGCATCAGGGCTTCGTTGAGACGCCCCCCATGCTCGACGATTTCGGCAAACCCGGTGACGTGGCGGGCCCCGCTGCTGGAGGTGAGCCCTGCCTCAATGGCGGCGCGACGCAGGCGAATGATCGCCTCCATCGGCTTCACGTCTTTAGGACACACCTCGACGCAGAAGTTGCAGCGGACGCAGTCCCAGATGCCGTTCTCCTTCTCCAGCTCCACCAGCCGCGTGCGCTTGGACGCCTTGGACTCTCGCGGATCGGACACAAACCGGGCCGCCTTGGCCAGCGCCGCCGGACCCAGAAAGCCCTTGGAGACCTCATGGGAGGTGCAGGCCGCCACACATGCCCCGCACATGATGCAGGCGTCCACATTGTGGAACCGGTAGCTGCCCGGCACCAGCGTCATCTGGCCGGATGGTTGTTCGGCATCTGTTTTGGGTGACGCCAACAGCCAGGGGGTCACATCCCGGACCTTGCCCCAAAACGAGGACATGTCCACCACCAGGTCCTTGATGACCGGCAGATTCTTCAACGGCGCGACCGTGATCCCTCCGTGTCGCTCCAGCTCCTTTCGAACCGACGTCCGGCAGGCCAGCTTCTCCACCCCATTGACCTCCATCGTGCAGGAGCCGCAGATGGCGGACCGGCAGGAATAGCGCAGAGCCAAGCTCCCGTCTTGCTCGTTCTTGATGCGGATGAGGCTTTCCAAGACAGTCATGCCGCGACCGACTTCGAGCCGATAGTCTTCCTCGTGTGGGCAGGTGTCTGTCTCGGGGTTGAAGCGTTGGATGGTGAAGGTCAGGCGCATAGGAAGACGCTCGCAGCGAATAGCTCGCAGCGAGTAGCTCCGAGCTGTTAGCTATCAGCTATTCGCTGCCGGCTTATCAGTCCAATTCGAAGGTTTTCGGAAACTTCGTCAGATTCCGGCAGCCGTCGCGGGTGATCAGCACCATGTCCTCGATGCGGACCGCTCCCAGTCCGGGATAGTACAGCCCCGGCTCGACGGTCACGATCTGGCCCTCCTGCAAGGGCGAGCCGCTCCGGCTGATGCGCGGCGCTTCATGGATATCTAATCCGACGCCGTGGCCGGTGCCGTGAAAATAGCCTTGCATGCGTCCGTTCACCAGCCCGGTTTTATAGCCCGCGGACTCGAAGCGATCGCAGATGCGCTGATGGATCTTCGCCCCATCGGCGCCGTCGCGGATCTGCGTAATGGCCTCCTCTTGCGCGTCTTGCACGGCCTGGTACAGCCGCTTCAGCTCCGGCGAGGCTTTCCCCCGCACCACCGTTCGGGACATGTCGGCGAAGTACCGCGTCTGCCCGGACCGCGGAAACACGTCGAAGATGATGCTGCGATCCGCCGGCAGCGGTCCGCTGCCTTCCTGATGGGGGTCGCAGGCCTGCTCGCCGCCGGCCACGATGGTGTGCTGGGCCACGCAGTCCCGCTCCATCAGCTTCACGTTGATCAGCTTCTTGACCCGCTCCGACGTCAGCGGCTCGCCGTCCAGCCAGAGCACGCCCTGGCGCGGAGAAGCCGCACGGAGCGTCAGGTGGGCGGCGGCCACCGCCTCCTCGGTCGCGCGCTGGGCGGCCTCGATGGAGCGGACTTCTTCCTCGGTCTTGACCGAGCGGCGCTCGAAAAACGGCTCCCGCTTCGTCTCGAGCTGGTACCCGAGGTCTTGCAAGCGCACGGCGTGGGCATAGGGGAAATTACCCGGCACCAGGAGCTGCCGGACGCCGTGCTCTTGGAGCACGGCGTGGACCACATCAATCGTCCCGGTGTTGTCCACCCTCTGCGCGCGTACCCGCCGTTCAATTTCGGAATACGACAGCACCCGATCCACTGTGGCTTGGCTGCGCGCCCGATCCAACTCGAGGTCACTCATCACCATCAGCCGCTCCCCCTTGATCTCGAGAAAGATAAAGGGGTCCGGGGCGATGAACCGGGTGGCGTAGTAGAGATTGGCGTCGGTCTCACTGGCGGCGATCATGAGCGTGGCCCGGTCAACGGTCATGTGGCCTCCATTGAAATTGACGATGAGCACGTAACTGCTTGTCTTTTCAGTGTCTTCAGGGAATGCGTAGTTCGCTTGATGCTACCACGCGGGGTGGAGTGGGTCAAGGCAAGCTGGGCGCGGCCTGTTGAGGGACATGGTCCATCTTTGGGGATGGCGACGTTTGGTCCGTTCCCGCAGGTGGCGGTGCGTGGTCCTTCACCGGGGTTGGCGGCGCCCGGTCCGCCTCCGGAGTGGGCGCCTTCTCGTCGCTGGGCGCGATCAACTCTTTCGGCAGCATGATCGTGTTCTTGAGCACGTCGAAGGCGAGCTGGGCCAGCCCCGTCAACCCGGTGGCGAACGATTTGAGCGGCAGATACCTGACTTCCGGATCCTGGAGCGGGCCTTTGACCTCAAACAATGCCGTATCGATGCCTTTGCGTTCCCCGACAAACAACTTCCCGAACAGCGGGATGCTCTTGAGAAACTGCGAGTACGACCCGAGCGGACTCACCGCCATCACCGCATCCAACCGGTCGGCCGTCAAGTCGTAGTCGCCGGCTCCGGTGAGCTTGATGACCGGGCTGTCCATCACGATATTCTCTGAAGTCACCACGCCATCCCTGACCGAAAAGGACCCGGAAATCTTGTCGAACGGCATGCCGTCTCTCGTCAGATCGACTTTGCCCTGCAACAACGTCGGGAGATTCAGGATCATGAGGATCTTCGGCACGACCGTCCCCTTTTGAATCCGACCCTGTTTGATGACCACCTCCACCTGCCCATTGAGGGTGTGCAGGACGCCTCGGGGATTCCCGCCGTGGCCCTGCACAGTGCCGGTGGCCGACAGCTCTCCACTGACCAGACGTTTCTCGCCACCCGCGAACTGCGAGAGCTTCAAAAACGGCAGGCCGGTGATCCGTAAGGCGACTTCGGTCTCCGCCGGCTTCCGTTTCGGCAATCGCACCACGACACGCCCGGCCACGCGTCCGCCGTCGGACTGGCCACTCAGACGGTCCACATCCAGCACGCCATCCCTGATGTTGACCCGACAGGACAGGTCCGTGAACGTAAACTGCTGATACACCCCGCGATCGATGCCGACCGTCGCGACCAGTCGGCTGGTCGCGGCCAGGGTCTCCAGAAAATCCCGAGCGGGGGATCGCTCGCCTTTGGGAATCAGCAGATCGAGGTCCAGCTTGGACGACTCCGTCTTCAGAGTGATGGTCGGCGTCTTGTGCCAGTTTCTGACCGTCCCGGACAGACGCACGTCACTGTCCTTGATTCGGAACGCCAGCTGCTTGAGCTCGGCCCCGTTACGAACCAGCTTGAGACGAAGGTACAGGTCCTTCACGGGGTAACCAAGCTCTTTGGCTATGACCTGTCCGTCCGTAATCGCCACCCAGCCGGTCACCTGCCAGCCCTTCCAGTCCTTCCCCTTGCCCTTCACATCGAGCGACACCTCAAGCATCCCGGCTTTGACCCCTCCCGTCTCGATCACCGGCGGCAACTTCGCCAAGTCCACCGGTCCGGAGACGAACGTCGCCTCGACGTTGAACTTCGGGCCCAACCGCATTTTGCCCTTGCCGGCGAGGCGAACCGGTGGAATGGTCAGTTCGATCCGCTCCACCGTGAGCACGGCGGAGCGGGACAGATGGCCCTCGAACTGGATGGAAGCCGGCGTACCCGCCGGCTTCCGCATGATGCCCGGCCACGTCAGCTCGGCGTCCCTGAGTTCCATCGTGCCCCTGAATTGCGGCGCGTCCGTGGCCCCCAACAGCGTGACCGTGGCCCCGATCGTTCCCTGCAAGGCCGTCGGGGGGATCGTCCCTACTGGCAGCAGGCGAGCCAGTTGGGGAGCATCCGCTTTCGCCCGCACCGTGAACTCCTGGAACGCGCTGTTGTCCCCCGCGGTTATGGTCCCCCGGACCTCAAACTGAGTCTGTCCCATCCGGCCGGCCAGCTTATCGAGTTCCACGCCCTTCGGGGAGAACAGCACGCGACCTTTCAACCCGACAATTCGCTCGGGCGCCACCGGACTCAGAAAGCTGACGTCCCGAGGGACAAGCTCCCCGCCGACGAAGCTCAGCCCATCCGGTTTGTTCAAGGGCCCTGCAATCCGAAAGGCGAGCAAGGCGTCGCCCTGGATCTCTCGTAGCGCCGCCAAGGAGCTTGCGAGGCGCTCAGGCCGGACTATGCCGGCAAGGGTCGTAAGCAGGTCAGCCGCCGCCATGTCTCCTGCCAGCTCCAACTCCAGCGAAGGACCGGGTTCCGTCAAGGACACCGTGGCCTTTCCTCCGCTGACCCGCATGGAGCCATACATGCCTGTGAGATCTGTCACTCGGATACGGTCAGGCTCAATCACCACGGTCCCCGAAAAATTCTGCGCCGGAGTCCGATCATTGCCGATGAGGGCATGGCCCTCATGCACCCGGAGCTCGCCCGTCACCGACACGCGCGGCGCGGGGGTCGTCGTCCCGGTCACCGTCGCCGTGACCACTTCCACAGTGCCGTTGATCTCCCGCTCGGTCACCGCCGCGTGCAGTTGGGGGTGGATCCACTCAGCCGGAAACCGGTTCAGTAGTTCACTCAAACTGACCGGAGACGCGGAGACGGTGAGCGAAAACGTCGGTTGGGCCGTCATCAACCCCGAGAGACTGGCTTGCCCCCTGATCGACAAGTGCTCGACATTGGCGGTCATGTCCGACAGCACCATGTCATAGCCGACCACGCCGGGGACTATCCGGATACGGCCGCGCAGGTTGGTCGCCCCGGAAATCCTCTCCGGAACCGGCCGCGGCCCGAAGAAATCCGCCACCTGTCGAATGTCCACATTCAACGCCTCGGCGACGCCTTCGAACTGGATTGCCGGGCCCCTCCCCGTCGGCGCACCCGGACTAACCCTTACCGGCAACTCCGCCTCCGTGACCTTTCCGAGAAGGGACAGTGAGGACACACCGCTCGTGGCGGGAAGGGTGGCGGACAAACGCACGTCGGCCAGAAGCCCCTTCGACCCGGTCGACATCACGGCATCCAGCGCCTTCAGGCGGACAGACCGGACTCCGTCCGGACGGAACTCGTCAACCACGGTCACTTCCCCATTGGCCAGGGTCGTCTCCCTGATGAGGAGCAGCAGACTCCACGGATTGCCTTCGGCTGTTGCCCCGACCGTCCCCACAGCGGCACCGGTCAGAAAATTCCAGTGGCCGGCCCGATCGCGTCGCAGTTCCACCTGCGGCTCCTCGATCTTTAAGCGCTTCCCGACCAGCTGCAGACGCAACAAGGGGGTCATGCGCAGGACAAACTCCATTCGCTTCGCTTTGAAGAACACCCGCGACGGGTCAAGGTCTCGGATGACCACCTGTGACAGGTCAAATCGGATCTTGGGGAGGATCTGCAAACGAGCCTGGCCCACCTCGATCTTCCGACCGACTTGCTGTTCCACCTGCGCGAGGAGCAATTTCTTGAGATGGTCGGGGTCGGAGAGGAACGGGAGGGCCACAATGACAAGGATGACGACAAGGATGGCGAGCAGAATCAGAAGACGAACGGTCACTCCTCCTCCGAACGCGGGATCGACCGGATATTGTTTGTATCTTATCAGAATCGGAAAAACGAAATCCAGAAAGGAACTGGTCAGGCCACGCACGACTGGCTATAATGCGTCGGCCCTCTCGGCACTCGAGCAGCGAGACTGCTACGCGAGACCACTAGATGGATCACGTCGCTCCGGCCGCTCCCCCGCCTTCCCGCACCCGGTGGGTGATCCTCGCCCTCCTCCTCGCGATCAGCATCGTGACCTACCTCGACCGCGTGAACATCTCCGTCACCGCCCGCCAGATGATGCCGGCTCTGGGCCTCACCGAGCTGCAGATGGGCCAGGTGTTTTCGGCGTTCGTGCTGGGCTACGCGCTCTGCCAAATCCCGGGGGGATGGCTGGGCGATCGGTGGGGCGCGCGCCGGGTGCTCACGCTGGCGGTCATCTGGTGGTCCATCTTCACCGCGCTCACGGCCGTCGCAGCCACGCTCCCGATCGTCAGTCTCCTGGGCGTGCTCGGCTCGCTGATCCTGGTCAGATTCCTCATCGGCGTCGGCGAAGCCGCGGCGCTGCCCAACTTCAACCGCGTGGTGGCGAACTGGGTGGGGCCGCGCGAGCGGGGACTCGCCATCGGCATCGCGATCGGGGGGATTGGCATCGGCTCGGCGATCACCCCTCCCCTCACCGCCTGGATGATGGTGACCTTCGGCTGGCAGACCGCCTTTTATGCCGCCAGCGGGCTCGGGCTGCTGATTGCGGGGCTCTGGTTTTTCTATGCAACCGACCGGCCCGCCGAGCATCGCCATGTGAATGCGGCCGAGGCGGCATTGATCGAGGGAGGCTCCACGTCAGACCCCGCCCCGACTGACCGAAAGACTCCGTGGATCGCGTTCGCGCGCACCCCGACGATCTGGTGGCTCGTGCTGAGCTATAGCTGTCTCGGGTACGTGGCCTATGTGTACATGTCGTGGTTTTATCTGTACCTCGTGAACGTGCGGGGATTCGGCGTGCTGCGAGGGGCCCTGTTCGCCTCCGGGCCTTTCCTCGCGATCACGCTTTTCTGTCCACTGGGCGGATGGGCAACAGACCGGTTGGTGACCAGACTCGGCATCAACCGTGGACGCGCCTACGTCGGAGGGACCGGAATGGCCCTCTCGTCGTTGTCAATCCTCCTTGGCGCGGTCACCGAGGCCCCTATCTTAGCCATCGCGCTCCTGTCGCTCGGCGCCGGCTGGCTGTATTTCACGGTCGGGGCCTATTGGTCCTCGACCGTGGACCTGTCCAAGGAGCATGCCGGCACGCTGTCCGGGCTCATGAACACCGGCGCCAATCTGGGCGGAAGTCTTTCTCCCATGCTGACTCCCTGGCTGGCCGAGCAAGCGGGATGGTCCGCTGCGCTGGGAGCCGCCGCGCTGGCCGCGTTCCTCGGCGGGCTGTTGTGGCTCAAAATTAAACCGGGCGATGGGCTAGTTAGGCCAGTTGCGAATCACGCGTCGTCCTGCTAGATTTTCCCCATGTCCGCCGTCATGAAGTTTGAGAAGAAAAATCCGCGGGCCGTCATCTCGACCAAATTCGGCGAGATCGCGCTCAGGTTCTATCCTGATGACGCCCCCCGGCACGTGGACAATTTCATCGCGCTGGTCAAGATGGGGTTTTACAATGGGACCACCTTTCACCGCGTGGTGCCGGGATTCATGATCCAGGGCGGCGATCCGCTGAGCAAGAACCCGGATCGAACCCAGCACGGCACGGGGGGGCCGGGATACTGGCTCAACCCCGAACCGAACGACCGCCCCCACAAGCGCGGCGCCCTCTCCACCGCCAAAATGCCGCGCGAGAGCAACAGCACGCGCGATTTCAATGACAACGGTTCGCAGTTCTTTATCTGCGTGGATGATGCGAGCGGCCTGGACCGGCGCTATACGGTCTTTGGAGAGGTGGTGCGAGGCCTGGAGGTGTTGGACAAGATCGTCAACG
>CAYJUP010000056.1:0-11268 GCA_964373365.1 uncultured Nitrospiraceae bacterium | reverse complement strand
GGCTATTCGCTGTTAGCTGCTCGCTCATCCTTTGGCCATGAGCAATTCTTGAGCCTTGGCCACCCCGCTTCCCAGTTTGACGGAATGCCCCAGGCCCTTCAGCACCATCTCAATGGCCGCCAGGGTCATGATGACATCAAACGTGTCCATGTATCCCATATGGGAGACCCGGAAGATCTTTCCCTTCAGATGATCCTGCCCCCCTGCGGCGGTGATTCCATACTGCACTCTCAGATTTTTATAGATTGCCTGACCGTCCACACCGCCTGGAGCCGAGATTGCCGTCAACGCGTCGCTGGGAGACTCCTTGGGAAACAGCGAGAGCCCGGCCGCCTTGACTCCCTCTCGCATCGCATGGGCCAGACGGGCTTGCCGCGCGAACACCGCCTCCAGCCCTTCGGCCTTCAGCATCCGCAGGACTTCCTGCAGCCCCAGGATCATAGAAACCGCTGGCGTGTAAGCCGTTTGATTCTTGACCTGCGCCTCACGTTCCTTTTTAAAATTAAAATAGAACGCGCCGTTTTTGGCCTTGTCGGCCATCTGCCACGCTTTGTCGCTGACGCTCACGAAGGCCAGACCGGGGGGGAGCATCAGCGCCTTCTGCGAGCCGGCCACCACCACATCCATCCCCCAGGCATCAGTCTTGATGTCAAAGACGCCGAGCGCCGTAATGGCGTCCACAACCAGGATCGTGCCCTCGTAGGGCTTGACCACTTCCGCCAGTCTTTTCGTGTTATGGGCGACGCCGGTGGAGGTCTCGCTCGCCTGCACATACACCGCCTTGATGGACGGATCCTTCTTGAGGGCGTCGGCCACCGCCTGAGGATCCACCGCATGCCCCCACTCCACCTTGATCTCCACCACCTGCACCCCGAACGTCTTGCAGATCTTGCCCCAACGCTCGCCGAACTTCCCTCCGTTCACGACCAGCGCCTTGTCGCCCGGCGACAGGAAGTTGGCCACCGCTCCTTCCATGCCTCCTGTCCCGGAGGAAGCCAGGATCATGACATCGTTCCTGGTCTGATACAACCACTTGAGATCTTCCCGCACCTCAGCGAACAACTGGGCGAACTCGGGCGCCCGATGATGAATGACGGGCCTGGCCATCGCCAGCAACACCTCTGGCGGCACCGGCGTCGGTCCCGGAGCCAGTAAATACCGTTTCAACATTACCACGCTCTCCTCAGCGCATGAAAAACATAGAACCGCCCGGCCCACCGACCGGCCACCCGCTCTCAGGGTGTTTGTCGCGCCGAACGCTTGTGACTGTTTTCTCTGGCGAGAAGGGCGCTACGCTACCACACGCCCCCCGCACTGTCAAGGCGACCGCGACACATCGGAAGGCCGCTGATGCAGTGGATTGCGCGTTTATGATCCGACCGGTCCAACGCACGACTTGATCGTCCTCTTGATCGCGCATGCGGGCGGCGATGACTGCCGCATACTCATCATTTCTTGACAACTCCAGGGTCGGTCGCTACGCTAGCGCTCGTCAATCCTCAGCATGCAAGAAAGTAAAGATGCGGTCGGTGAGGAAACGCATTAGTCTCTCGCGCCTGTTCGCAATTCTTCTGGGCGCCCTGCTGATCGGATCAGGGGTCGCCACTGGAGGATTCCGCGCGAGCGCTGATCGCCTGGGCTACAACATCCAGGACACTGGGGCAGAGGCGCTTGACCGAAGTCAGACTGACCAGA
This sequence comes from uncultured Nitrospiraceae bacterium, assembly GCA_964373365.1. GTDB lineage: Bacteria > Nitrospirota > Nitrospiria > Nitrospirales > Nitrospiraceae > CAYJUP01. The sequence continues at coordinate 9,573 of CAYJUP010000056.1, read as the reverse complement.
GCGAGGCGGCAGAGCAGAGCGTGCGTGCGACGGTCCAGAGCGAGAGTCCCCACTCAGCCAGCGACCATGAGGCTCTCGAATCGGACTCGCTCGAAAACGACCGTGAGCTGCGAGCAGAGGCGATGCTCGGGGCCCAGCCCAAGGCGCCGGGACTGCCCTGGAGATTCGCCGAACTGTTTACAACTTCGCGCGAACCCGCTGGCACGCCCGACCAACCCGACGGCGCTTCTGAAGACTCTGAGGAGTCGATCTTCGACGTTCCCATCGTGCTGAATCACAAAGTCGAACGCCATATCCGGTTCTTCAACGTCGCGATCCGAGACCGGTTCGAGCAGTGGCTGACGCGTTTGAACCACTACAAGCCCCTGGTCGAACGCATTCTCTCGGAATTCGATCTGCCGAACGATCTGGTCTTCCTCTCACTGGTCGAAAGCGGATTCAACCCACACGCCTATTCCCGCGCCCGCGCGACCGGCCCGTGGCAGTTCATGAGAAGCACCGCCAAGCACTACGGCCTTCGAGTCGATTATTATATCGACGAGCGTCGGGACCCTATCAAATCCACGGTCGCTGCCGCACGCTACCTGCGCGATCTGTACGACCTGTTCGGCACCTGGCCGCTCGCGATGGCCGCGTACAACGCAGGCGAGGGCAAGGTGTTGCGTGCCCTGCAGAAGACTCAAGCTGAGAGTTTCTGGGAGATCGCCCAGACCAGGCACCTTCGACGGGAAACGAGGGAGTACGTGACACGCATTCTGGCCGCCTCGATCATTGCGAAGAACCCGGACCGCTACGGATTCAGTCAAGAACAGCCGGATCTGCACCAGTTCGAGGAAGTGGTGGTCCGCCGTCCGCTGCTGCTGCGAGACATCGCGAAGGTCACGGGGGTCCCCTATCGCGAACTCCGGCGACTCAACCCGGAGCTGCGCCGGGATGTCACTCCTCCTGACGACGCGGAGTATCATCTGAAGGTTCCCGTGGGGACGAAGGCGACGATCGAGCCGATGCTGGAACGGATCCCCGGTTGGAAGCTGTCTGCGCCTGCCGTCAAGAGGGAGACAGACCGAGCCGCGTCGGCGGAATGGTACCGAGTGCGGGTGGGAGACAGCCTGTGGACGATCGCGAAACGCTTCCGTCTCTCGGTGCAGGAACTCAAAGCCAGAAACAATCTGAACGGGCGCCGTATCAAGCCGGGCGACCTGCTCGCGCTCGGGCCCTGAAGTGATCAGCCCACAGGCATGAGGCTCGAGCTACGGCTTCCCCGGTTCGGCTGACGGGGGTGCCGCTCCCTCAGAGTCACCCGACGCACCGTTCTCGGGGCTCTTCTTCACCTCCAGCGCCTTGATACGGACCGCCGCTTCGCCCCCAAAGGGGGAGTTCGGGTAGCTCTTCATCAGCTCTTGATAGCGGGCCAACGCACCTTCAGGCCGGGATTGAGCCTCCTCCATCTTCCCCAATTCGAAGAGAGCGTGATCCTGATTGAGCGCCCCTGGCACTTCCAGCACGGCAGAAAAGGCTTTCACCGCCTGTTCGCGATCCCCATTCAGCAGGTAGGCATACCCAAGGCGCTGGTAGACGAGCCCCAGCATGATCTTGTTGGTGCCATACGTGGTCACGTACTTCTTGTAGAGCTCGATGGCGCCTCCGAAATCGTTGATCTGCACCAGCGCATTGCCCAGGTGATACAGGGTCAGGTGGGCACTGGGGCTCCTCGGGTATTGCTCGACCGCTTGGTGATACAGGCTGATCGCCTGCTTGAGGTTCGCGTCGGCTTTCGCCGACTGATCGGCCGGCCGATCGAGGTACAGGCGCGTCGCCTGCCGATGAAGTTCCAAGGCCTGTTCGGCATTGCGATGGTCAAGCCAGAGCACCGCGACCACCGCGGCGGCAGCCGTGAGCAGCACGACTACCCCTCCGAGAATTCCCGCGCGATGCTGCTGAACAAGAACTATGAAGCGTTCCATCCCGCTCAGGAGATGGGCTTCATCCGCAGGCGTGCTCTTTGAGGGGATTTTGATGCGGTACGACATCGTGACCAGGTCTTTCTCTCCTTGTCGGGCCGTTCAAGAATTGGCCGCCTTACCGACCGGGCATTGACCTTGCGGGTGTCCGTCGAGCAGTGCGCGCTTATACAAGCTTGACCACCAGTTGTCAATCATGGAGCCGGCACCATCGCGCCAGGACCTCGTTGACAGGGCATGAAGTGAGGTATAGCGTACCGTGCCTGGTTTGTCGAGCCGGGCGCCCTGCTCAAAGGTCGGTTGTGATCCACGTCACGAAACAGGTTCTCCATGTTCGAGGATCGTCTTCGCGAGCTTGAAGCGCAGCACCTGCTGCGTCGGCTGCGGCTCGTCGAATCGGAGCCCGGAGCGGTCGCCACGATCGAGGGACGGCCGGTCATTGTGATGGCCTCGAACAACTACCTGGGGCTCGCCACCCACCCGCTGCTGAAACAAGCGGCCATCGCGGCCACCGAACGGTTCGGAGTAGGCGCCGGTGCCTCGCGTCTGGTATCCGGGACCCTGCCGCCGCACGAGGAACTCGAAACAGCGGTGGCCCGGTTTAAAGGCACCGAAGCGTCCCTCGTGTTCGGCTCCGGCTATCTGGCCAACATCGGCCTCATCCCCGCCCTCATCGGCTCAGGCGGGTTGATTCTGGCCGACCGGCTGTGCCATGCCAGCCTCATCGACGGGTGTCGGTTGAGCGGCGCCGACCTGCGCGTGTTCCGCCACCGGGATGTCGCGCAACTCGACACGCTGCTCGCCAGACGTTCACCGCGCCGTGACACGCTGATTGTGACCGACGGCGTGTTTAGCATGGATGGCGATCTGGCGCCGCTTCCGGAATTGGTCGCGCTCGCGGACCGGCATGGCGCGCGGCTGCTGGTGGACGACGCGCACGGCACCGGGGTGATGGGGTTCCACGGACGGGGCACGTTGGAACACTTTGGGGTGGAGTCACGCCTCCCCTTCCATATGGGAACGCTCGGCAAGGCGCTGGGCACCAGCGGGGCCTACGTGTCGGGGCCGGCCAGTTTGATCCGCTATCTGCTGAACACGGCCCGATCGTTCATCTACACCACCGCCCCTCCTCCTGCGATCGCGGCCGCCTCGGTGGCGGCGCTCGAGCTGCTCCATTCGGAGCCTGAGCGACGGGCACGGCTCTGGGAGAACCGCAACCATTTCCAAGCAGGACTGAAAGCGCTGGGGTTCCGGCTGACCGATAGCCTCAGCCCCATCATCCCGGTGCTCATCGGAGATCCACAGAAAGCGCTGACCATGGCCGACCGGCTGCTGGAGCTCGGGGTCTACGCGCCGGCCATCCGTCCCCCCACGGTTCCCAAAGAGACCAGCCGCATCAGGACCACGGTCACCTCAGAGCATACGCGCGAGCAGCTCGAGACCGTCCTCGCCGCGTTCCGGAAAGCCGGACAGGAACTGGACCTCATCTAGGCGACGGGACGTCGCTCACTCCCGCATGACCAGGACGCCGGCACCCCTGATGTGGCCCGCCTTCAACGCCTGAAGCGCGTGATTCGCGTCCTCCAGTCTGAAGGGTTCCACGCGCGGCCGGATCGGAATCTCGGCCGCCACCTTCAAGAGCCCCTTGGCATCCTCCCGCGTGTTGGCCGTCACACTGCGGACGGATCGCTCTCCGAACAAGTCACGCGTGTAGTCCAACGACGGGACCGCGCTCATGTGAATGCTGGCGAGCGCCAGCGTCCCTCCCCGCTCGAGCGCCCGCAGGGCCGGCGGGACGATCTCACCGGCCGGAGCAAAGAGGATCGCGCCATGCAGCTTGACCGGCGGCGATTCGGTCGCGCCGCCCACCCAGACCGCCCCCAGCTCCCGCGCGAGCGCTTGGTGCGACGCTTCCCGCGTGCAGACGTAGACGTCGCACCCCCAGTGCCGGGCGACCTGAATGGCGATGTGTGCCGACCCGCCGAAGCCATACAGCCCCAGGCGCTCTCCGGGCCGGACGGCGCTGAGCTTGAGCGCCCGGTAGCCGATAATGCCGGCGCAGAGCAACGGGGTCGCTTCCAGATCCCCAAAGACCTCCGGCACGCGATACGCGAACGTTTCCGGGACCACCGCATATTCCGCATACCCGCCGTCCGCGTGGAAACCGGTGAATTGCGCCGACTCGCACAGATTCTCGCGTCCGCTTCGGCAAAATCCGCAAACCCCGCACACCCATCGGAGCCAGGCCACCCCGACCCGATCCCCTTCGGCGATCTGTGTCACTCCGGGACCGACCGCATCGACTCGGCCCACCACCTCATGCCCCGGCACGATCGGGAGCTTCACGTCCCTGAGTTCACCCTCCACGATATGCAGATCGGTCCGGCAGACGCCGCAGGCCTGCACTCGCACCCTCACTTCGCCTGCGCCCGGCCGCGGCACCGGTCTCTCCTGCAGGCGCAAGGGGGCGCTCTCAACCGGCGCGCACCGGGTCAGTACCATCGCTCGCATCGCACCTCTCTCTGAATCTGCCGGTCCCGCTTCGCCCCGACTCGGCGTGCGCCGCCGACGGCGCCGGCCGCCATCTTACATGACGCTCCCCTGTCCCGTTCAGGCCACAGAGATTGCAGAATCGGCCTCCGTGATAGCCCATCTGAAGGAGCTATGGTATAGTGGCAGCCACCCTCCTGCGTGCACGGCAGGGCATTATGCCACGAAACGAACCGAAGAACTCGGCCCGACAACTACCTGTCCGCCTGATTCGAGGTATACTTACCGGCTGGGAAAGCTGGATAAGGAGGTATGGATTATGGATATCACTCAATTGCTGACCTTTGGCGTCGAGCAAGGGGCCTCGGACTGCCATCTCAGCGCAGGCGAGCCACCCATGTTGCGTATCCATGGAGAATTGAAAAAGCTGGACCATCCGGTCTTGTCCAAGGATGAAGTCCACAATATGATCTTCGACATGATGAACGACGTCCAGCGGAAAGTCTTCCAGGAGCACCACGAGTGCGATTTCTCCTTTGAAATGGGTGACATCGCCCGCTTCCGCGTCAATGTGTTCGTGCAGCGCCGAGGGGAAGGAGCGGTCTTCCGGACCATCCCCACCAAGATCATTCCGCTCGAGCAATTGGGCATGCCTCCCATCCTGAGGCAGCTCTGCGACAAGGAAAAGGGACTCGTCCTGGTGACTGGGCCAACGGGATCAGGGAAATCCACGACCCTCGCCGCCATGCTCAACTATCTCAACGAGACCTTTGAAGGCCATATCCTCACCATTGAGGACCCGATTGAGTTCGTCCATAAATCGAAAAAGTGCCTGATCAACCAACGGGAATTGGGGGCCCATACCCACTCGTTCGCCAACGCCTTGAAGTCCGCCCTGCGCGAGGACCCGGACATTATTCTGGTCGGGGAGATGCGCGACCTGGAGACGATCCAGCTTGCGCTGACGGCGGCCGAGACCGGGCATTTGGTCTTCGGGACGCTGCATACTTCCAGCGCCCCCAAGACCGTGGACCGAGTCATTGACGTGTTCCCGCCGAACCAGCAAGCCCAGATTCGCGCCCAGTTTGCCGAAACCCTCGAGGGCGTCATCACCCAGACCCTGGTCAAGAAAAAAGCCGGAGGGAGGGCTGCGGCCCTGGAGATCATGACCGGCACCACCGCGGTGCGCAACCTCATCCGCGAAGCGAAGCTTCACCAGATACCGGGCATCATGCAGGCGAGCAAAAAGGACGGGATGCAGACCATGGATATGGCCTTGGTGGATCTGGTCACGCGCGGCCTTGTGACCAAGGCAGAGGCGCAGTCCAGAAGCATGACCCCCAACCTGTTCGGTCCCCCAACGGCCGGCGTGGCCAGCGCCAGCGCAGCGGCCGTCGGCGGCGCAGCCTAATATCCTCATCTTCCTCCGAGGAGCACGATGGATATTCGTAGTTTGCTGAAGGTCATGGTGGAACGGGATGCATCGGACATCTACCTGACGGTGGATCTTCCGCCGATGTACCGCATCCAGGGAACTACCCAACCCATGGGGGACGCGCCGTTCACGAACGAACAGCTGGAGAAGTTGGCCGGTGACATCATGCGGGAGAAGCAGCGGAAGGAGTATGAAGAGAAGATGGAGATGAATCTGGCCCTGTATTACCCGGATCTGGGCCGCTTTCGCGTCAACATCTTTCGCCAGCGTGGCAACGTCGGGTTCGCCATTCGCCAGATCAAGGTTGAAATTGTGCCCATCGATCAGCTGGGCCTTCCGCCCATCATCAAAGACATCGCGATGACCAAGCGGGGCCTCGTCCTCTTTGTGGGGGCCACCGGCTGCGGGAAATCCACCTCGCTGGCGGCCATGATCGACCATCGGAACGCCAACGCGCCGGGCCATATCGTCTCGGTGGAGGATCCGATCGAATTCGTCCACAAGCACAAAAAATCGGTGATCACCCAGCGAGAGATCGGATTCGACACCCATTCCTACGAGGCGGCGCTGAAGAACGCCCTGCGTCAGGCTCCCGATGTGATCCTCATCGGTGAGATCCGCGATACCGAAACCATGGAAGCGGCCATCACCTTTGCCGAAACCGGCCACCTGTGTCTGAGCACGCTTCACGCCAACAACGCCAACCAGGCGATCGAGCGGATCATGAACTTCTTTCCCTCCGAACGCCATACCCAGATTTACCTGCAGCTCTCCATGAACCTGCGAGCCATTGTCTCCCAACGGCTGATCCCGGGCGTGGATGGCAAGCGCGTCGCCGCCTTGGAGGTCCTGATGGACACCCCTCGCGCCAAGGATCTCATCAAGAAAGGTGACATCGACGAGCTCAAGGACGCAATGGAGCAGGGGGTGCAGGAAGGCTGTCAGACCTTCGATTACGTCCTGTTCAATCTGTACAAGGAAGGCAAGATCAGCCTCGACCAGGCGCTGATCAACGCGGACAGCGCCAACAACCTGCGGTTGAAGATCAAGCTGGCGGACATGAAAGGGGACGAGGCGACAGCCAAGCCTTCGAGAAAAGACGAAAAGGGGAAATCGGCAGGCTTTCAGATCAAAGGCACACCGCCGACCGGCAGTCCGGTCCGCAAACTCTAATTCGCGGCAGCACTCCACTCCGTCTCGACACAGCGCGATCCCTGTTTGCCCACCCGCGGTCTCACTTGGCAGGCGCGTGATCGTCGGCGAGCTGTTCCAGGTACACCGCGATCTTCTCCAGCGCCTCGGCGCTGAGCTTCTGACCGTACCAGGCCGGCATCGTTCGACCGGGGTAGCCCGGTACCACATAGGCCCCAGGGCTCAGAATCGACTCGACCACGTATTCATGCACCGTCTTGGCGTCCCTCTATAGCTGGGATCGGCCAGCCGCTTCGGGCCGGTGAGTCCCACTACCAGCTTGGGACCCACCCGCCCGTCGGCGCCCTGGATGCCGGGGATGGTGTGGCAGACCGTACATCCAGCCTGGGAGAACAGTCGTCCGATCGGCTCGTCCCCGGTCGCCAACGGCGCCATGGCCGGGGAAACCTCGGGGATGACGGCGGGACTTTGGGATGAAGTGTTTTTCTGAGAAGCCGGCGGCCCCAGCCAGAGAACGAACGCGACGCCGACGACCAGTACCATGCCCACAATGGTCGCGGCTCGCCCGACGAGCGGAAGTGAGGGGAGGGCAGGCTGTCGCGGGTGGGTCAACCGATGACAGACAGGGCGCACCAACAGGGGAACTCCGGTGCGATAGAATTGAAGAGTATACCCACCGCTAGTACAGCGGGGCCTGAGGGCCGGGCCGCATGCCTGCCAGATCGGGATCAGGGTCATTGGGTCCGCGTACGACGGCCGCCTTCACCTTCTTCCGCTCTGTGCGGCGGAGCTCCTTTTCCTTCCGTCTCTCGGCTTTGTCACGCTCCCGCTGGCGCTTCGCGGCGGTGACTTTGGGATGAGTGGACATGCCGGCTCCTCCTCATGCTACACAGAGACTTCAGTGCGCCCACTTGATGGTGCACCCGATTGCATGCGTCGCGGTCTCCGTCGGTGCGCTGTCCTTCAAAATGGCATCCAGCGCCTCTCGCAGATACCGGCGGGTCACAGCGTCGGGGCGCTGCCAGTTGTCATCAATCTTGCCCGTGTATCGAAGCCGACGGGAGCGGTCAAAGACGAACAGGTGCGGGGTGTGTGTGGCGCCATACGACCGCGCAACCCGCTGGGAGGCGTCTCTGAGATAAGGGAAGTTATACCGCTTGGCCTTCGCGCGCACGACCATGTTCTCGAAACTATCTTCCGGATAATTCAGGTCATCGTTCGAATTGATGGCGACGAGTTGCACGCCGAGGTCCGCATAGTCTCGCTGGATGGCCACCAGGCGGTCCTCGTAGGCCTGCACGTAGGGGCAGTGATTGCACGAGAAGACCACCACCAGCACCGGCTTGTCCGCAAAACTCCCCACGCCGTAGGTCCGTCCGTCCACCCCGGGCAGTGAGAAATCTGGAGCGGCGTCACCAACCAGCAGACCGTTGAACCTTTGATCAGATTGGCTCATTGACTCATTTTTTCAACGAAACGATTGGCGAATGATGCAAGGACGCAATTACTTTCCCGGGACGTCCTTCACGCACCGAACACCAAGGGTACGGTCCCGGTAATCCGGCTCGGCCGAGACCCGGGCCGTGGTCCGGATCCCGACTGGAGGGTCGTTCCACGACCCTCCCCGAATCACGTGCCGCTCACCTTCCTTCGGACCGGTGGGATTCTTCTCAGGGCTTTTCTGGTAGTACTCTCGGTCATACCAGTCCGCGACCCATTCGGCCGCATTGCCGGCCATCTGAAAGAGCCCATACGGACTCTTGCCCCCCTCTTTAGTTCCATGCCGAACGCTCATGCCCTCCATGCCGCTGCTGACCGGAGCCAAGGTGATGGCATCGCTCACCCACATGCCGCGATTGTAGTTCGCAATATCCACAAAGGGCTGCATGTGTCCCCAGGGATACCGCCGGGCGTCGGTCCCCCGGGCCGCCTTCTCCCACTCGGCCTCCGTGGGCAGCCGTTTCCCAGCCCACTTGCAGTAGGCGTCGGCGTCGTACCAGTTCAAACCCACCGCAGGCCGGTCTGGGGCCACAGTCACGGAATCCTCATCCCAGGTCGGGGGGGGCTTGTGTCCGGTGGCTTGCATAAACTTGACGTACAGGCCGATCGTGACCTCGTATTGGTCAATCGCGTAGCTGGGCAACCACACCGTGTGCTCGGGACGCTCGTTTCCGAACCCATCATTGCTGCCCATCGTGAACGGGCCTTCAGGGATCAGCAGCATGGGCGCGCCATCTTTCCCCAGCGATGCGGCCGGTCCCGCCGGCGGTTGATCAGCGCCAACGGTCAGGACAGCGACCACAATGAATCCTGCGGCTCGGCCGATGTTCCGCACCCGTTTCATCGCGGAAGATCCACTAGAAAATGGCGTCCCCAACGGGATTTGAACCCGTGTTGTCGGCTTGAAAGGCCGGCGTCCTAGGCCAGGCTAGACGATGGGGACGACCTGGAAGCCAATTTAAAATTTTTAATTTTTAATTTTTCATTGATATAGTGGTGAGCCGCCTGGGAGTCGAACTGAGCCCGGACTACTCA
>CAYJUP010000055.1:7464-11363 GCA_964373365.1 uncultured Nitrospiraceae bacterium | reverse complement strand
CTGCGACCATGCTGCGGTATCTGAATGGGGGCGAATCGCACGGTAAGTATCTCCTCGCGATCCTCGAAGGCATGCCCGCCGGTCTGCCGTTGACACCCGACATCGTGAATCAGGATCTTGCCCGCCGCCAAAAGGGGTATGGCCGAGGCGGTCGCATGCGCGTGGAGGAAGATCGGGTCGAGTTTGGATGCGGGGTTCGGAAAGGGCAGACGCTGGGGAATCCGATCGGGCTGATGATCGGGAACAAGGATTGGGAGAACTGGAAAGAGGTGATGGCGGTCGAGCCGGGTCCCGTGCCTGCTGAAAAAGTGGTGACACGCCCTCGCCCGGGACACGCGGACTTGGTGGGAGCCATCAAGTACGCGCATCGTGACATCCGAAACGTGTTGGAAAAAGCCAGCGCGCGCGAGACGGCGATCCGCGTGGCGGTGGGCGGCGTGGCAAAAGCGTTGCTGGCCCAGTTCGGGATGCGAGTGCTCAGCTACACGACCGAGATCGGGGGTGTGGTGGCCAGGCGGTGCGAGGACCCCATGGTCGCGTATGAGCGTGCGGAAGCGTCGGACGTGCGTTCCCCGGACCCGGATGCCGGCGCCCAGATGACCGAGCGGATCAGGACCGCCAAGCATCGCGGCGATACGCTGGGAGGGGTGTTTGAGGTGGTGGTCACGAACCCGCCGATCGGATTGGGAAGCTATTCGCAATGGGACCGGCGGCTTGGCGCCAGGCTGGCGATGGGGGTCATGAGCATCCAGGCGATGAAAGGGGTCGAAATCGGAATGGGATTTGAGGCGGCGCGTCGGTTCGGATCCGAGGTGCATGACGACATTTATTACGAACATGGCGGGAAGGGATTCATCCGAAAAACGAACAACGCTGGTGGACTCGAAGGAGGCATTACCAACGGCGAGCCGATCGTCCTGCGGGTGGCCATGAAACCCATTTCCACTCTCTACAGTCCGAAGAAGAGCGTGGATATTGAGACCAAAGAACCCTTCGACGCCACGGTTGAGCGCTCGGATATCTGTACGGTTCCGGCGGCAGGCGTGGTCGGCGAGGCGGTGGTCGCATTCGAGATGGCCAATGCCATGATCGAGAAGTTCGGCGGTGACAGCATGGAGGAAATGAAGCGAAACTACGATGCCTACCAGGAGTACGTGAAAGCCTTTTAGTTTCGACTGTCGTGTGATACCATCCCCCCGGCTTTGAACCCTAGTTAGGAAGCGAATAGTCAGCAGCTTGCAGCGAGTAGCCAGAGGCTGGCTGTGCTATTCGCTGTTCGCTTTTTGCTCCTGATTCTGGTGTGCCGTGACGGCTCCCATTGAACACTGCGTGAAGGTGTCTCTGGCCGAACGCAGTTATGACATCCTGATCAGGGCAGGCTTGCTTGGGGAGGTCGGCCGGTGTCTGCGCGGCCTCGGTTTCTCCGGTAAGGTGGCCGTCGTCACGAATCCGACGATTCGCCGATTGTACGCGCCGGCGGTGATCCAGTCGCTCAAGACGGCTGGCTATGAGACACGGACCATCGTGATTCCGGACGGCGAACGCGCGAAGTCGCTTCGGTGGGTGTCCACGATCCTGGATGAGCTGGCCGTCGCTCGGTTCGAGCGCGGGTCCGTGCTGCTGGCCTTGGGCGGCGGCGTGGTCGGAGACATCACCGGCTTCGCGGCCGCCATCTTCGTCCGCGGGATTCCCTTCGTCCAGGTCCCGACGACGCTGGTGGCTCAGGTGGATTCCAGCGTCGGAGGCAAAACGGGTGTCAATCACGCTCTGGGGAAGAATCTGATCGGCGCGTTTCATCAGCCTCGCCTCGTGCTCATCGATCCGGAGACATTGAAAACCCTGCCGAAGCCCGAATGGTCGGCCGGCATGGCCGAGGTGATCAAATACGGCATGATCGCGGACGAGGAGTTCTTTTCCTATCTCGAGCGATCCATGGACGCCCTGCTGAGGATGGAGGATGGGCCGGTCGCCCACGTCATCACTCGATCGTGCCAGATTAAGGCCTCGGTGGTGACGGAAGATGAACGGGAGTCGGATCGACGGCGCATCCTCAATTATGGCCATACCGTGGGCCACGCGCTTGAATCTCTGGGGAAGTATCGGACGCTGCTGCATGGAGAAGCGGTGGCGATCGGCATGGTCCAAGAAGCGGATCTGGCGCGTCATATGGGCCTCTGCCCGAACGAGGTGGTGACTCGCCTACGCGCGCTGGTTCACGAGGCGGGCTTGCCGGACGCGCTGCCTCCGCTGACATTCTCCCCGCTGTGGGGGGCGATGCAGCATGACAAAAAAGTGGCGCAAGGTCGCCTGTATTGCGTCCTGCCGGAACGAGTGGGGCGGGTGGCGATCGTGCCCCTGGAGCGAGCGCAGTTCAAACACTGGTTCTCGAGTCGACCGCGGATGCCAGGCCGGGACGTCGGCCGAGCGTTAAGCGAATAGCCAACAGCTTGTAGCGAGTAGCCAGAGTCTGCCTCGCCTCCTGGCTTTTCGCTATGTGCTGCTCGCTGCTTAGTGGGAGGAACTTCGACGCCGATGGGGGCCAGACGCAATCAGTCTCTGGAATATCTGGAACGGGCTTTGCGCGAGAAGACTCGCGAAGTGGATGTGTTGCACCGGATCAGCGAGTCCATCAGCAGCACACTGGACCTGGAAGCGGTCCTCAAGCACATCGTCGAGGTGGTGGTCGAGGTTACCAAGGCGGATGCCTGCTTGCTGTATTTGTTGTCCGAGAGCCGGGAGGAGTTGATCCTGCGAGCGTCGAAGAATCCACATCCGAAACTGATTGGTCGGATCACGATCGGTCTTGGCGAAGGCATCACCGGATGGGTCGCTCGAGAGCGAACCCGAGTGGTGATTCCCAGCAACGCCAGCGACGATCCCCGATTTAAGTTCTTCCACAACCTGCCCGAGGATCGCTATCAGGCCTTCGTGTCGGTTCCGATCATGGCCAAGAAGGAAGTGGTGGGAGTCATCAACGTGCAGCACAAGCGGCCGCGACGGTCCCGGCCGGACGAGCTGGCGCTGCTCTCGACAATCGCAACCCAGGTCGGCGGCGCCATTGAGAACGCCCGGTTGTACGCCGGGATGAGGCGCAAGGCGCTGCAGCTCGAGACCCTGTCCCAGGTCTCGGAGACGGTCGCCTCCAACCGTCTGATCGAGGATGTCTTACAGCTCATCGTGACGATGACCGCGCAGATGATGAACTCGAAGATCTGCTCTCTCATGTTGCTTGACCAGCCGGGCGGTGAGCTTCGCATCGCGGCCACCCAGAGCCTGAGCGAGCAGTATCGTCGCAAGCCCAGTCTGAAAGTGGGGCAGAGCATCAGCGGTCGGACGGTGCAGGAACGTCGGCCGATCATCGTACCGGACGTCACCCACGTGCGCGATTATATGTATCCGGAAATCGCTCGCAAGGAAGGCCTGTGCTCCCTCCTGTCGGTTCCGATGCTGATCCGGGATCGGGCCATTGGCGTGATCAACAGCTACACCTCCGTCCCGCATGTCTTTTCGTCGGAGGAAATCAAGGTGCTGCAGGCCATCGCCAATCAAGCGGCCATCGCGATTGAGAATACGAAACTGGTTGAGAAGTCGTTCGAGATGCAGGAAGCCCTTGCGGTGAGGAAGTTGGTTGAACGCGCCAAAGGGAGTCTGATGCAGGCGAAGGGCATTACGGAAGAGGACGCCTTGCGTCTGATGCAGCGCCAGAGCATGGACACTCGGAAGTCCATGCGGGAGATCGCCGAAGCCGTGATTCTGGCGGTCGGGATCGAAAAACGGGCAGAGCAAAAAAAATCTTGACAGAATAGTTGGCCGGATGCTATAAGCGCTGCACTATTGCTGCCGGGAGACAAGGGCGTCTCCCTTCGGTGTGGCAGTGAGTGCCAGATGGTAGGACGATG
>CAYJUP010000055.1:0-7364 GCA_964373365.1 uncultured Nitrospiraceae bacterium | reverse complement strand
ATCTTTCGTATCGCCATGGTCCAGATGAATCCCACTGTCGGGGATCTGGCGGGGAACGTCCGGCGCGTGGCCGTGTGGCTGCGGGAAGCCCGCCGGGCCAACGTAGATCTGGTGGCCTTCCCCGAGCTTGTGATCACCGGTTATCCGCCAGAGGACCTTCTGCTCAAGCCGCGGTTTCTCGAGGACAACCACCGGGCGCTGAAAGAAGTGATCCGCAATTGCCGGGGTGTGGCGGCCGTGGTCGGGTACGTGGGAGAGGGCGGGACCTCCCACCCAAGGCCGGACCATCCGATGGTTGTGCCGGCCGGCCGACACGAGCTGTACAATGCGGCTGCTATCATTGCGGATCGGAGGCTCGTGACCACCTACTGTAAGTGGTACCTCCCGAATTACGGGGTCTTCGACGAAAGCCGCTATTTTCACCCGGGCCGGCGGATCCCGGTCGTCGTCCTGAACGGCACGGCGGTGGGCGTGAACATCTGTGAAGACATCTGGCTGCCGGAGGGTCCCACCCGCGCTCAGGCGGCTGCGGGCGCGGAAGTGATCGTGAATATCAACGCCTCCCCCTTCCACATGGGGAAGAGCCGATTCCGCGAGCAGATGTTGGCCACCAGGGCCAGGGATAATGGCGTGATCGTCACCTACACGAATATGGTGGGCGGCCAAGACGAATTGGTCTTTGACGGGAACAGCTTGATCTTGGACCAGACCGGTGCGGTGATTGTCCGGGGCAAAGCCTTCGAAGAAGATCTCTTAGTGGCCGATCTGAATATCGATGCGGTCGCCAGGGGCAGGATTGCGCATGGGCGGAAGAAGTGGCTTGCCGGGAGATCGGCCGCGGCGATCGAGCGCGTCGTCATCTCGGAACCCCACGTGCCGAGGAAGCGCGCGCGCGCGGTGCCCGGCTGCGCGGCGCCGCTGCATCCGTTGGAGGAAGTGTACCGTGGCCTGGTCCTGGGGGTGCGCGACTATGTCGGAAAGAACGGATTCAAGCGGGCCGTGATCGGGTTGAGCGGAGGGATCGACTCAGCGCTCACGGCCGTCATCGCGGCGGATGCGCTGGGGCCGGCCAATGTCCTGGGCGCCTTCATGCCGTCTCCCTACACGTCTCGGGAGAGCCGTGAAGATGTCGCGGAGCTGGCGCGCCGATTGGGCATTCAGGTGCGCACCATTCCGATCACGAGCACCTTCAAGTCGTACCGACGCGCGCTTGCCGCATCGTTCGAGGGCAGAAAGGCCGACACAACCGAGGAGAATCTCCAGGCCCGGATCCGCGGAAACATCCTGATGGCGCTCTCGAACAAGTTCGGCCATCTCGTGTTGACCACCGGAAACAAGAGCGAGATGAGCGTGGGTTACGCCACCCTGTACGGCGATATGGCGGGAGGTTTTGCGGTGATCAAGGACGTGCCGAAGACCATGGTGTACGATCTGGCGCGATTACGCAATCGAATGGTGAAGACAGCGGTCATCCCCAAGCGGATCTTCGACCGGCCGCCGACGGCCGAGCTCCGGCCTGACCAGAAAGATGAGGATTCCCTGCCTCCCTATTCGATCCTGGACCCGATCCTGAAGGCGTACGTGGAGGAAGATCGGGCTCCGGAGGAGATCGTGGATATGGGCTTCGAACGGGAGACAGTGGCACGGGTGATCGCGATGGTGGATCGCAGCGAGTACAAGCGGCGTCAGTCGCCGATGGGAATCAAGATCACGCACCGGGCGTTCGGCAAGGATCGTCGGATGCCGATTACGAACGGCTACCGGAATATCTGAACCGAGCAGGTAGCTCATAGCGAGCAGTGCGTAGCCAAGCGCCAAGCGGTCCGGCATATTTGCCGCCAGCTATTCGCTCCGAGCCAGTGCAAGGAGGGCATTGTGACAACCGTCACGCGACACTGGCTCGGAATCCTCGCGGCCGTGATGGGTGCGGCCCTGTGGGCAGCCGGCGCCTGGGCGCAGGAGGCGTCGCCGTTGCCGACCTCGCCCAGGATTGACAGTGGGGACACAGCCTGGGTATTGGCCTCGTCGGCTCTGGTGCTGGCCATGATCACGCCGGGGCTGGCGCTGTTTTACGGGGGGCTGGTGCGGAGCAAGAACGTGCTGGGCACGATCATGCAAAGCTTCATCATTCTCTGCCTCGTGAGCTTGATCTGGGTCCTCTGGGGATACAGTTTGGTCTTCGGACCTGATCGCGGTGGAGTGATCGGAGGACTCGATTGGGCCGGACTGGGCGGCGTGGGCGGTGACCCCCATCCACACTACGGCCCAACCATTCCGCACCTGGCCTTCATGGTGTTTCAGCTCATGTTTGCGGCGTTTACGCCGGCCCTCATCACCGGTGCCTTTGCCGAGCGCATGCGGTTCGGCGCGTTGGTGTTGTTCGCGCTGTTATGGTCCGTGTTCATCTACTGCCCGTTGGCCCATTGGATCTGGGGCGGCGGCTGGCTGAGGAGGCTGGGAGCCCTGGATTTTGCGGGAGGCGCGGTCGTACATATCAGCTCCGGGGCCGGTGCGCTGGCCTGCGCGCTGGTGCTGGGGCGGCGACGTGGGTATGGGACCGAATATATGGCTCCGCACAATCTCCCGCTCACGCTTCTGGGTACCGGACTGTTGTGGTTTGGATGGTTTGGATTCAATGGGGGGAACGCGTTGGGAGCGAATGCGATCGCCGTGGGAGCTGTTGTTGCGACCCATCTGGCTGCGGCGACTGCGGCGCTGACCTGGATGGTTGTCGAATGGCTTCACCGCGGTAACCCCACCCTCCTTGGCGTGATCAGCGGAGCGGTTCGTCGGCATGGCGAGCATCACGCCAGGGGCCGGCTTTGTGGGGTCCATGTGGGCGATCCTGATCGGCCTCACGGCCGGAGTCTTCAGCTATGTGGTCATTGTCTGGAAAGGGAAGATCGGTTATGATGACACGCTCGATGTCGTCGGCATCCACGGCATCGGAGGGATCGTTGGCATGCTGGCCGTCGGGCTGTTCGCCTCTAAGGCCATCAATCCCGCAGGAGGGGACGGCCTCTTCTTTGGAAACCCTGCCCAGTTCGGCATTCAGGCCATGACGGTGTTCGCCGCGGTGTTGTTCTCCTTTATCGGGACGTACATGGTCCTCAAACTGGTGGATGGTTTGGTAGGGTTGAGAGTCTCTCCGGAGGAGGAAGCGGTCGGTCTTGATCTCAGCCAGCACAATGAGCGAGGGTACTCATGATAGAAAGCGAACAGCAAACAGCTCATAGCAAATAGCGAAGAGCCGGCTCCAGCTACTTGCTACCAGCTATTCGCTAATGGAGAAAATTGACATGAAACTCATCGAGTCGATCATCAAGCCGTTTAAACTGGATGAGGTCAAGGACGCCCTGCTCGAGATCGGCGTCCAGGGCATGACCGTCACCGAGGTCAAAGGGTTTGGCAGGCAGAAAGGGCATAAGGAGACCTATCGCGGCACCGAGTACACCATCGAGTTTGTGCCGAAGGTGAAGATCGAGGTGGCGGTGGCGGACAACCAGGTCCAGCGCGTCATCGAGACCATTACGCGCACCGCGAGGACAGGCAGCATCGGGGACGGCAAGATCTTCGTGCGAGATCTTGGCGAGGCGGTCCGCATTCGCACAGGCGAAACGGGAGAAAGCGCGCTGTGACACCGTTTCCAGACAGCGAGTCGGCTGCGGGGCTCCTGCAGGACCGCGAGATCGAGGCAGCCAGTGCCGCGCTCGCTGAGCAACGGCAGGCGATCCAGCAACGGCTGTTGGGTGGGGCCTCGGGCGCCGAGGTGATGGCGGCCCTGACGGAGCTGGTTGATGGGTTAATCATCGGCCGCTACCGGAACGCCGTGCGGAAAACTGGTGGGGAGGCGGTGACGGCCGGATTCCAGCACTGTTGCCTCGTCGCGCTGGGGGGATATGGCCGACGAGAGCTGGCGCCCTATTCGGACATTGACATCATGTTCCTGTTCCGGCCTGAGGCCGGCTCCACGGTTGCGTCCCTGTCGCGGCAGGTGCTGCACCACCTCTGGGACGTCGGCTTCCAGGTGGGCCATAGCATCCGGACCATCCAGGACTGCATCGAGCTGGCCGCCACCGACGTCACCATCCAGACCGCGATGATGGAAGGCCGTTTTTTGGCGGGCAGCCCCGATCTCTTCCAGGAGTTCCAGCGACGGTATCTTCGACGGGTGGTAGCGCGCGGGGCGGATCGCTTCATCGCGCGGAAGATCGAGGAGCGGCGGCGAGAATACGAGAAGTTCGGTGAGACCGTGTATCTCCTCGAGCCGAACGTGAAGAAGAGTAAAGGCGGCCTGCGTGACCTTCATGTGCTTCAGTGGGCAGGCATGGCCAGATACCAGGCGGCAACCCTGCAGGAGCTAGCGGACCGGGGCATCCTCTCGCGTCAGGATTACCAGGCCCTGATCGAGGCCCGAGAGTTTCTGTGGCGTGTCCGGGCGTTCCTGCACGTTCACGCCGGCATGGCGCAGGAGATCCTCACGTTCGACGAACAGGTCCGGCTGGCGGAGCGGTTTGGGTTCCGGGATCGGCCGAATCTGCTGGCGGTGGAGCAGTTCATGCAGCAGTACTACCGGCATACGATGGGGCTCCACGAGCGGTGCGTCCGGTTCATGAATCGCTGCCGGCGCGTGCCGGTATGGCGCCGGCTTGTCCGACTGTTGCCGGCCACGAAGGTGGAGGGACACTTCGTGGTGGAGGGACACAGTCTGACGGTTCCGACGGAGCTGCGAAATCGTGTGTTGGACAGTCCCATGTTGCTGCTGCGACTCTTCCATCTGGCGCAATCCCGACAGCTCACGATTGACACCCATCTGCTCGACGAGATCCATCGGCACGTGGATTCCGTTTCAGACGAATCGTTCCGCACGTCCGAGGTGAGTCGGATCTTTCTCAAGATCCTCTCGGGACCCGGATCGGTGGCCGGCACGCTTGAGGCGATGCATCGGGCGCATCTTCTTGAAAAACTCATCCCGGTGTTTGCGACGGTCCGGGGACTGAGGCAGTTCAATCAGTACCATAAGTACACGGTGGACGAGCACAGCCTGCTGGCGGTCGCCAAAGCGGAGGCGTTGGGCCAGGAGGCGGGGATTCTGGGTGACGTGTACCAGGAGGTCCGACGCAAGGATATCCTGAACCTAGCCATCCTGCTGCATGACCTCGGGAAGGGGCGGGAGCAGGACCATAGCGAGGTTGGAAAAGCCATTGCCGAGGAGACCGCCGCCCGCTTGGGTTTTGATGAACAGGAAACGCGGACGCTGGTCTTTTTGGTGCATCGCCACCTCATGATGGCTCACACCGCGTTCCGTCGGGATCCTTACGACGAGAAAGTCCTCCTGACATTCGCCCGGGCGGTAGTGACGCCCGAGGTGCTGCGCAAGCTGTTGGTCTTGACCGCGGCCGATATCGCGGCGGTGGGACCCGGCATGCTCACGAAGTGGAAGGAATCCTTGCTCATCGAGCTGTACCTGCGGACGCTGCCGGAGGTCTCGGGGGAACGGGATGCCGCGTACGGCTCCGAACGCCTGACACGGCTGGCAAACGACGTCGCGCGTGAAGCGGTGAGCCTGGCTGGAGAGAAGATGGCTGTCGAGTGGATCGAGTCGCAACTGGGCCAGTTCCCGTTGCGGTATGCGTATGGGACCGCCCCCGCGAGGATGGCGGCGCATCTGGCGGCAATCAGGCGACTGCGCGAAGCCGAGGTGCTGGTCGAGGAGAACTTTAACGAGGCGTTGGGCACGTGTGAATACACGGTGGTGACCTCTGACGATCTGACCCCCGGGATCTTCTCCAAAATTGCGGGGGTCATGGCGGCCAAGGGGCTCCAAATTCTGGATGCGCAGATCATCACCCGCCACGACGACATCGTGGTGGACACCTTTCAGGTGATTGATCTGGACTACACGGGGTCGCCGCCGGTCGAGCGTCGTGCCAGCATCGGCCGGACCATCGTCATGATTTTGAAAGGTGAGGATACGGTCGAGAATCTGGTGGGCCGAAGCAGCCGCCTTCCGGCCGGGCGCAAGCTCCCGTCCGGACGACAACCCACCGAGGTGCAGGTGGACAACGAGACCTCCGACCGCTTCACGATCATCGACGTCTTCGCCGATGACCGGCAAGGACTGCTGTACGTGATCACGCACGCGATCGTCAAGCTCGGGCTGTCGGTGCACGCGGCGCGCATCTCGACCCGGCTGGATCAGGTGGCGGATGTGTTCTATGTGTCGGACCTTGCGGGGGCCAAGATCGTGGACCATGCCCAGCTGGAGACGATCCGCGTGACCATCAAAGATGAGATCGATCGTTTCCTTGGAGAGAAAGTCGGAGAGCAAGAGGGAGTATCGTCAAGCTCATCATCATGAATCGGATCGGATGAAAGGAGGGTTAGAATGTCTGCCCGCGAAGTACTGGATTTTGCCAAGAAGAACAAGGCGCTGGTGGTGGACCTCAAGTTTGTGGACCTGCTCGGGACGTGGCAGCATTTCTCGATTCCCATCGAGGAGCTGAACGAGGATACGTTCAAGGACGGCTCGGGGTTCGACGGTTCCTCCATCCGTGGATGGAAAGCGATCCATAACAGCGACATGTTGGCGGTGCCGGATCCCGTCACCGCCTGCATGGACCCGTTTACGGCGGTGCCGACGCTCAGCCTGGTCTGCAATGTGGTGGACCCCATCACGCGAGAGAACTATGACCGCGACCCTCGGAACATCGCGCAGAAAGCCGAGAAATATCTGAAGAGCACCAGGATCGGCGATATTTCGTACTGGGGGCCGGAGGCGGAGTTCTTTATCTTTGATCAGGCCCGCTATGACCAGAACAGCCACAGCGGCTACTACTTCATCGATTCCGACGAGGGAATCTGGAACGCAGGGAAGGAGGGAATCAACCTCGGCAACAAACCGCGCCACAAGGAGGGCTACTTCCCAGTTCCGCCCGTCGACACTCAGCAGGACATCCGGAGCGAGATGATCCTGGAGATGCAGAAGGCCGGGATGCCGATCGAGAAACACCACCACGAGGTGGCGACGGCGGGCCAGGCCGAGATTGATCTACGCTTCGATTCGCTGGTGAACATGGCCGACAAGATGATGATGTACAAGTACATCGTCAAGAACGTGGCCCGGCGCTATCACAAGTGCGTGACGTTTATGCCCAAGCCGCTTTTCGGCGATAACGGCTCCGGCATGCACACGCACCAGAGCATTTGGAAAGAAGGCAAGCCGCTGTTTGCCGGAAAAGAGTACGCGGGGATCTCCCAGCTCTGTCTCCACTATATCGGCGGCATCCTCAAGCACGCGCCTGCTCTGGCGGCCCTGACGAATCCGACCACGAATTCCTACAAGCGGCTGACCCCCGGGTTCG
>CAYJUP010000054.1:4386-11373 GCA_964373365.1 uncultured Nitrospiraceae bacterium | reverse complement strand
ATGGTTGAAGTTCCGGTTAAGATTTATATAACTAACCTCGCAAAGAAGGCTAGGGAATCCGCGCATTCGCTCGCGTTGCTTTCGGGCATGATCAAGAACAAGGCCTTGCTCGCGATGGCCGACCGCTTAATAGCTGATGAAGAAAGCATCCTCGACGCTAATCGACAAGACGTTGAAGCGGTCGGAAAGAACCTGGAAGGGGAGACGAATAAGGACACGGTGAAGGAGGCGGTCGGGCGTGTCCGTCTCACGCCCGACGCGATCCGCGAGATGGCGGATGGGCTTCGCCAGGTTGCCGAACTGCCGGACCCGGTCGGCGAAGTGATCAAGATGTGGAGACGTCCCAACGGTATGGAGGTCAGCCGCGTCCGGGTGCCGATCGGGGTGATCGGGATTATCTCCGATGCGGGTCCGAAGCTGACGACTGAGTCGGTGGCGCTCTGCTTGAAATCGGGCAATGTCTCTGTGGTCCGCGGGGGACCCGAATGGATGCGTTCAACGGCGGTCATCGCAGCGAGCTTGCGTGAGGCAGCGGAGCAGGCCGGTGTGCCGGCTGGGGCCATCACCTTTGTGGAACGACCTGAGCGCGAAGCGGCGCTCGAGCTGCTCCGCCAGACCAAATATCTGGACGCGATCATTCCTCGAGGCGGCGCAGGGTTGAGAAAAACGGTGATCGAGCAGACGCGTCTTCCCGTCTTAAGCCATGACGTGGGGGCCTGCCATATCTATATCGACGCGGACGCGGATCTGCCGCTCGCGCAGAACATCGTGGTGAACTCCAAGGTTCAATTGCCGTCTGCGTCAAACGCGGCCGATACGTTGCTCGTGCATCAGTCGATCGCGAGGGCCCTTGTGCCGGCGCTGGTCCGCCGACTGCTCGACGAATTCAAGGTGGAGGTCCGGGGCTGCCCCAAAACCATTACCTTGACCGGCTCCCAGTCTCTAACCGGTTACAAGGCGGTCATCGAAGCGAAGGAGGAGGACTGGGGCCGGCAGTTCCAGTCCCTGACGCTTGCGATGAAGATCGTCAAGGACATGGACGAGGCCCTGGAACACATCGCCCGATACGGTCCTGGCCACACCGATACCATCGTCACCCGAAATTATGCCGCCGCGATGCGGTTTGCGCGGGAAGTGGATTCCAGCGCGGTCCTAGTGAACGCCTCTACACGGTTGCACGACGGACAGGAGTTCGGGCTGGGCGGAGAGGTCGGAATCAGCACCGCGCGCGTCCACGCGCGCGGTCCGGTCTCGCTTGAGGAGCTGACCTGCCAGAAGTATGTCGTCTTTGGGACGGGACAGCTCCGCCAGCCACATCCTGTCCCGACCACCTATGAAGATGCGATCATGCTGAAGAGGCCCTCCTGAAACCCAGTTTTGAGTCGTGAGTGCTGAGTGCTGAGTTGACCTAGCAACCATTAACTCATAACTCAAAACTCAGAACTTCGCACTCAGTATGGATATCTCTGGCCCACAAGCCGCCCTTAAGGATCATCTAGCTTGGTGGGGGCTTCGACGATTCAAGTCCGACGGAGCGTACTTCCAGTGGCAGCGAGAGACGCTTAGCCCTCACGACCTTGCCAGCCTGAACCGTCTGGTCGAGGAGAAACGTGCTTCTGGGGCTGGAATAGCCTCAGAGGTGGCGTTTTACGACTTTACCTCCCGTCCGAACATCCTGCCGGTCCTCTACAGCCAACGCTACGATTTCTACCTGGCCGTCGGGTCTGCTGTGGCTGAACGGCTCGGGGGAGCCGGATCGATCCTGGATTTCGGCTGCGGCATTGGACTCTTGACGACCTTCTATGCCACACAATTCCCGAACAGTACATGCGTGGGCGTGGACCGCTCAGAAGCCTCGCTTGCGGCGGCCCGTGAACGCGCTCAGGCCTTGAGTCTCAAGAATGTCCGCTTCGAGTGCCTCGACCTGGAGCGGGCGCCACTTACCGGCGCCTACGACCTGATCGTCTCCACTCACACAATCCTACAGTCGGAAAGCGATCTTGGCATCCCAAGCCAGAACTGGCAGACATTTGAGCGTCGCAAGGATCCGATGGCCCAAGCAAACTTTGAACAACGCACCGGACTCAAAGCCCGGCTGGAAAATCTTTGTCGGGTCTTAACCCCTGTGGGCCGCTTGATTGCATTTGAAAAAACACGTCAACTCGCTCGCCGGGTCCCCTTCCAGCGCGCCCTATCAGCCCGTGGCTTGCGGCTCCTGGAGCCGCCCCTCCCGATCCGGTACTGCGTGATCGAAGAGGTGGCCGATGACGGGCCTCTCTATGTTCTCACACGCGCCTCGGGCCTGATGGGAAAGGACGTTGGCCTGGAATGGGACGAGGGCCCGGAACATCTTGAAGACGAAGAACTCTACCGCTGTCGCGCAGAGGCCGCAAGGGTGGTATGGGAGCGACTGCCAAGTCGAGTGGCAACTCACAAGTCCCATTGGGTGGACCCGCAGCTCGGTTCAGCCCGTGCCGAGTGGGGGGTATGTGGTGACACGCTGGCATACCTGTACCTGACGGTCGGTGACCGGTTTTGCGGACTCCTGGTAGGGAGCCGGCGAACCGGAGCCGAACTGGACTGCCCCCTCGAAAGAGAGCTTGCATGCATCGGGACAGATTCCGGGCGGTTGAGCGCCCTGCTGGAGGCAACTTGGTCATCCTCGACCGAGCAGGAAGATACAATCCACACCCCTCTGTATGAGAACCATACAGCCTCCGCGCAGGATGTCTGGGCGGCGCTACCGGAACGCCAAATCGCCAAAGCCTCCACCTCCAAAGAGCCGGATGGTCGGCAGAAGCACGTTGAGCTCGGGACGGCCCCAGGATTGACCTATCTTTATTGGGCAAATACCTTTGACCAGCGGCAGCTTGTGATCATGGATCGCCAACGCGCGTCGCTGCTGGAGCACTACTACCAAGAGCTGCTGAATAGCAGCGGGCAGGGGAATCGGTGAAGTCAGGCCATGCCCCAGGCGTGCAAGTCACCGAAGGAATTCGGCTTGACCAACGTCCTTGGGGAGAAATAGAATGACTCAATCGATGAGGTGTTGACAGGACTCTGGATCAGGTACCCGGCCCCTTGGTGAGGATCGATAGGTCATGAAGATCGAGTACTCGAAGGGTGCACAAGCCACTCCGGAACTGATTCAACTTCATCGGCGGGCCTCGGAGAATTCCGGCGGTCGGAAGATGAAGGTGATGCTGGTCTTTCCGCCCGACTGGTACCCGTCAGAGCCGTATCTCAGTTTGCCCACCTTGACCTCCGTCCTCCGCGCCGCCGGCCACCACGTGGTCCAGAAGGACGTCAATCTGGAGATGTACGACTGGTACTTTAGCGGGGACTTCCTTCGGCGCGTCCTGAAAAAGGTGCCCCAGCAGCTCGACCGCCTCCGGAAGCTCTCAAAGAAGCGGGATTTAAACGAGTCGGAGAGGGAACTCCAACTGGCGTTGTGCGACTGCACGCGAGAACGCATCGCGGAGTTAATCGAGAAAGCGGAAACGGCCAAACGGATCGTCAGGAGCCAGGAGTTCTACGAAGCGGAGAAGCTTGAATGGGCCATCAACGTGTTCCGCGAAGTCACGGCCACGATCTCACTGGTGTATGCCCCGGCACGGATCTGCATGCCGCCCATGGAAACCGACCTCTCCTACAAGGTCTTTGTGTCGTCCGAGGTGCTGGAGGCGGTGCAGGATACCCGGGTCAACGTCTACCGCGACGTGTTCGAGCACATCCTGCGTCCCGCCATTGCCGCCGAGCGTCCGGATGTCATCGGGATCTCGATCGTGCTGCAGCAGCAACTCTTCTCCTCCATGACGTTCTGCGCCCTCATCAAGGAGCATTTTCCTGCCATCCATGTGACCATCGGCGGCAACACCGTCACTCGGCTCCGCGATGTCCTCCCTGACACGCCAAAACTGTGTGCTCTGTTCGATAGCGCCGTGATCTACGAGGGGGAAACCGCCTTCCTCCAACTGGTCGAGGCGGTTGGAGCGGGGCGCGACCTGGCCGGGATCCCCAACCTCATCTATCGTGATAACTCGGGCATCCATACCTCGCCCCTCACCTATGCTGAGGAGATGGCCAACCTGCCGCCACCGGACTTTCACGGGCTCCCACTGGAAAAGTATTTTGTCCCGGACCGCATCCTGCCGTATCTGGCGACGCGGGGCTGCTACTGGGGGCGGTGCGAGTTCTGCGATCATGGGGAAGGGTACACGGCCGGGTATCGGACCAAGAAAATCGAGCAGATCATCGACGAGATCAGGCAGTTGAAAGGCGCCTACCAGGCCCGGTATTTCCACTTTACGGATGAGTCCTATCCGCCGGCATTGTTCAAGAAGCTGACGAGGAAGCTGGTCGAGAGCAATCTTGATATCGTGTGGACGACTCACATGCGATTCGAGAAAAGCTTGCTGGAGACGTCTGTCTGGAATGACGCAGCCGTTTCCGGGTGCAAGTACCTGCACATGGGCTACGAGTCGGGCAATGAGCGAGTCCTGAAGCTGATGGACAAGGCGACCACCACCGACGTCATCCGCCGGAGTCTCGAGCTGTCGGCAACCGTGGGCATTTGGAACCACGTCATGGGCTTTTTTGGTTTCCCCGGTGAACGACGGGAAGATGCCCTCGATTCCATTCGGTTCCTCGAAGAGAACCGGGAGCTCGTGCACTCGATCGGATTCGGAACCTTTGATCTGAGCAAGCACACACCGGTGGCCAAGAATCCGGAAAAATTCGGGGTGACGCCCTACAAAAATCCTGCATGGGACCTCGCGCTCGATTACTACTACACCGTCCGCGAAGGACTCAGTGTGGAGGAAGCCGAACGGGTCTTTGAAGAGTTCGAGCGCAACCACTACCCGGGTTGGGACTTAAAGGTCTTTATCCGAGAGTACATCTTCCTCTATGTGGCCCGGTTTGGGACAAATCGACTGCCTGCGCTTCAATTCAGGCCCACCGGGTCAGACGCAGGAACCCTCAGCACCGTGGCTGAAAAGGTTTGCTGATCGGACGCACACGCATGGACACCGACCACATCATCCAGATCGACGGCATGACGCCCGAAGCCCCGGCAGGGCGTAAGCTGAAAACCATGCTCCTATTTCCGCCGGAGTGGGTGCCGACCGCCCCGTACTTGGCGCTCCCGAGTCTGACCGCGGTCCTGCGCCAGCATGGGCACCCGGTCGTGCAGAAGGATGTCAACATCGAGATGTACGACCTGTTTTTCAGCGACGATTTTTTGATCTGGATCAAGGCACGCGTAGCGATGCAGCTCCGTGCCCTGGAAGCCAAAGAGAAGGCTGGATGGCTGACTGAGCAGGAGAGTGACCAGAAGGCATGCCTGGCCGAGAAGCTGGCTGTGGACGTGTTCGAGTTGGCTGAACACGCCGACTCTGCCAAAGGCATCGTCCGCAGTGAGGACTTCTACGACGCCGAGAAGCTGGAGTGGGCGCTGAACACGTTCCGTGAGGTCATGCACTACATCTCAGCCGCGTACTATCCGGCCTCGATTGTGTTTTATCCGATGGAAAGCAACCTCGGCTATCGTCCCGGCGTGTCCCGAGAAGTGTTCGCCTGTCTGGATGACGAGCAGGTGAATGTGTACCGTGACGTCTGCCGGCAACTGGTGCTCCCTGCGATCAGCAACGAAGCTCCCGACGTGGTGGGCGTCTCGATCGGCACGCAGATGCAGCTCCTGGCGGGGTTGACCTTCTGCAAGATGATCAAGGAGGCCTTCCCGCAGGTCCACGTCACGGTCGGCGGGAACGTGATTACGCGGCTCCAGGAGGAGTTCCCAAGCCATGAGCGGTTCTTCACCTCTGTCTTTGACTCGGCGATCTTGTACGAGGGCGAGCATGCCCTGCTCTGGCTCCTTGAGGCGCTCAGCGGACAGAGAACATTTGACCAGGTTCCCAATCTCATCTATCGCGATGAAAGTGGGATCCATGTCAACAAAGAGATCTACACCGAGAAAACGACGGCGCTCCCGCTTCCCGATTTCGACGGGCTGCCCCTGGACCGCTATTTCGTTCCGGTCCGCATTCTTCCCTATTTGGCAACCCGGGGATGCTATTGGGGGCGGTGTACGTTCTGCGATCACGGGCAAGGCTACTTTGACCAGTACCGGGGTATGCCGGCGCCCGATGTAGTTCGGCAGATCAAGGCGCTCAAGGAAAAGTACCAGGCCACCCATTTCTTGTTCGCCGATGAATCGTATCCGCCGGCGTTGTTGAAAAAAGTGACCCAACTGCTGGTGGAGCAAGACGTCGGCATCAAATGGACCACCTTGATCCGCTTCGAAGAGTCGCTGCAGGACCCTGAAGTCTGGCGATTAGCCGCCAAATCCGGCTGCTGTACGCTGTACTATGGAATGGAATCGGCCAACGAGCGTGTGCTCGGCTTGATGGACAAGCATGTCAAGAAATCCGTGATCGAGAACAACCTGCAGCAAGCCGCCAACGCGGGCATTTGGAATCACGTGATGGCGTTCTACGGCTTCCCCGGCGAAACACGGGAGGAGGCGGAAGAAACGAGACAGTTCATTCTCGATAATCAGGCGAACATCCATTCGGTCGAGCTGTTTTACTTCGTCGCGTATCGGCACACGCCGATGGTTCGGAATTCAGAGAAGTTCGGGATCACGATCCACAAGCAGGAGGAGTACGATCTTCCGCTCGACTACTATTACACGCTCAACGAGCCGGTCGGCCTGACCTGTCTCGACGCCATGCAGCTCTGCGAGGAGTTCTATAAGAACGATTTTGAGCCGTGGGCCGTGCGGGTCAATGCCCGCGAGCATGTCTTCCTGTACATTTCCAAGTTCGGCACGAACCGGTTACCGGAGATTTACGCGAAGCGGAAGGAAGGCGAGGCGGTGTGCTCGACGGACAGCGTTGCCGGCTTGATAACCTGGCCGGTGGCCAGAGGCGATGCGGAAGCAGGAAAGGAGGGCGAACCGTCAATGAGCCGCGTGGTCAGCCACGC
>CAYJUP010000054.1:0-4286 GCA_964373365.1 uncultured Nitrospiraceae bacterium | reverse complement strand
GTGAATCTCTTTCGTCATGGCTTCGCCTTTCCTGTACATCTGCATGTACTTCCGTGGGTTGTTCGTGAGATTGGCATAGCGGTGCGGATGCCACGTCACCAACAGTTCGCGACGCTTCTGGTCCAGACGCTCGCGCGTGAGAGGTTCCGTCAGTCCAAACACCTCAAGCGCGCGTTCAATCTCTTCCCGTTTCATCTCTTTGTTTCCGATCCCATGAAGTCCGGTTCTCCCCGGAACAAGTGTGACAAACAGGCGCTCCGCCTGTCAATGTGGAGCGCATTACGCAGGGGCACTGCGCGTCCCACACTGGGCATGGAATAAGATCGCCATGGGTGCTGTGCTTCCGATGCTCCAGGCCACGCCGGTTCTCAAGGGAAAGGACTATCGTGTGGTCCTCCGCCACGAGTTGGATGCCGGCAAAATCCCCATCAGTCTCGGGAAGAGCTGCCCCGTCAAGTGTGAATTCTGTTACGAGCTGGACCATTCCTATCGTGAGACTCTTGAACCCCCCAAGACAACCCAAGAAGACTGGGAATTCATCCTTGATTACATCAATAAGAAGCCGACCGATCCGCTTCAGTTCTGGTGCCTGGGCGGGAATGAATATATGGAGTGGACGGACCTGTTCCTCCATCCCAAGGCCATGGAATGGGTGGAAGATTTTCTGAAATACACGGACAAGAATATTCAGTTTTTTACGGTGGGGTTTGTCCATGTCCCCAAGATCCACCAGCTTGCATCTCAGTACCCAGGCCGGATCAATTTCGAATTGTCGGTCATCACTCTCAGTGATTACCGACAGAAGTTCATGCCGCATGCCCCGGCGGTGAAACACTTGCTGAAAGTACTGGAAGGACCGGCGGTCTCATCGGCGAACTTTTACACATTCGATGCGAATACCATGTCGGAAGATGCCGTGACGATCTCGCGGATCAATCAGAAGTGCGTGTTGTGGATGGGATGCCTCACTCCCGTGCGAGGACTGAAGGAGGACACCGTTGCGCTGATGCGACAGGGGCGCAAATTCCTGCCCCAGGAAGCCGAGCGTATCTATGATGCCGGACTCCCCAACATGACCACCATCCATACCGAGGCGTATATCACCGCATTCCTAAACCGGAAACGGATCGTCAGCCTGTTCGATTCACTGGAGATAGGGAAGAAGGACACCGTCATCATGGCGGGAAGCGTGCACAAGATTCTCTCCATGTTCCGCAAGCACCGCGCGCGGTTCTTGTTCGTGCCCAATGCGACACTCGGCGGAGACTCGGACTGCACGGTGCTGCTGACCTTCGACGACATCGCCAGACGGCTCACTACGGAAAAGCTGGTGCACATTCCTAAGTGTGTGATGCAGTCCGGTCGCGGTCAGTACATGGACATTGCCGGCGTCACGCTCGAGGAATTTACGAAGAAGACCGGCGTGAAGGTGAAGGTGCTGCACAAGATTGATACCCGGTTCGCCAACAAACAGCTCTACCGACACGGGTCGTTGCAGCACTACGTCGAAGACTACCTGAGAAATCCGCTCACCCAATCATTCGAAGCGCTGCCCACACCGGCGTAACGACATTCCGCAGCATTTCCTTCAGTGATCTTTGGCGCAGTGGTGCGCGTTGACAAAGGACATCTGCTCACCTACAGTACGCCCCACGATCATGAATACCGAGCGACGCACCCTCAAGTTCTACCAAGCTGATGTCTTCACCGACCGGCCCTTCGGCGGAAATCCCGTCGCCGTGGTGCTGGGCGCAGCCGGTCTCGGTGACGATGAGCTGCAGCAGATTGCCCGAGAAATAAATCTCTCTGAGACCGTCTTCGTGCTTCCTCCTTCGGATCCCTCGGCAGCGGCGAAGATCCGCATTTTCACGCCGACGCAGGAGATCCCATTTGCCGGCCATCCGGTCCTGGGCGCCTTCTACGTACTCGGCAAGCTCGGAAGTCTTCCGCTGAAGGAGCCGGTGACCCGCGTGTTTCATGAGTGCAACATCGGTGTATTTCCGGTTGAATTGTATGTGCGCAAGGGTGAGATTGTTCAGGTGATCATGTCGCAACCAAAACCTCAATTCCTGGGTACCATCGAAGCGGTCAAAGACCTGTTTGAGGTGGCGAAGGCCCTCGGTCTCTCCAAGGGACAGATTACCGACACCAAATTCCCGGTTGAGATGGTATCAACCGGGTTACCGGTCATGATCGTTCCCGTACGGACGCTGACTGCTGTCCGATCAATTGTGCCCGATATCAAAGCCATCAACGACCTCTGCGCGCGCTATGGGGTCAATGGCATTATGGTCTTCACCACCATCACAGTGGAGGAGATGTCCTCTGTCCACACACGCATGTTCGCGCCCCCGATTGGCGTGACGGAAGATCCGGCCACCGGCAGCGCCAGCGGAGCGCTGGGCGCCTATCTAGTTCAGAATGGGGTGGTGGAAATAGGTCCAACCACCGAGATCGTCGCCGAACAGGGGTATGAAGTCGACCGTCCGTCCCGCATCCTGATCCAGGTCGAGTCGGATGATGATGCGATCCAAGAAGTGAAAGTCGGTGGACAGGTGGTGATGGTCATGGAAGGAACGCTTACGTTTTAGCAAAGCAGCGAGTAGCAAATAGATAGTAGCGTAGAGCTATTCGCTGTTCGCTATGAGCTACTCACTGAGGGCTTTTTGATGAAAGCGGTCGTGTTCCATCAACATGGCGGGCCTGAGCAGCTTCGCTACGAAGACGTCGCGCCGCCACAGATCTCGTCGGATGAAGTCTTAATTCGTGTAAAGGCCTGCGCCCTCAATCACCTGGACATTTGGATCCGGCAAGGCATTCCGGCCTATCGGATCCCTCTGCCCCATATTTCCGGCTGCGACGTAGCCGGCGTCATCCAGCAAGTTGGAACCGGCGTGGCCCACCTGGCGGTGGGAGACAGAGTCTTTGTTGCGCCCGGCTTGAGTTGTTGGCAATGCGAGATGTGTTGCTCCGGTCGCGATAATCTGTGCCCATCGTTTAAGATTCTGGGGGCTCAGGTCGACGGTGGGTATGCGGAACTGGTCAACGTGCCCGGTCTGAACGCCATCCCTATCCCCAAGGGGCTGACCTTTGAGCAAGCGGCTGCGTTCCCGCTCGTCTCGGTCACGGCCTGGCACATGTTGTTCACGTTGGGGGAGCTTCGGCCCGGAGAGGCCGTCTTGGTCATGGGAGCCGGAAGCGGGGTGGGAAGCATCGCTCTCCAGATGGCTCGACTCGCAGGAGCACGGGTCATCACCACGGTGGGCTCGGATGAGAAGATACCCAAGGCCAGCGCGCTGGGCGCAGAGGAAGTGATCAACCACGCCAAAGAAGACGTATCAACACGGGTGAAAGAGTGGACGGGCGGGCGTGGAGTTGATGTCGTGATCGAGCACATCGGACCCGAGGTCTGGGAGGCGTGCCTCTTGTCGTTGGCCAAAGGGGGACGACTGGTGACCTGTGGCGCGACCACCGGTGCTGAGGCCAAGGTGGACCTTCGGCGCCTGTTTTCGCGTCAATTGACGATCAAAGGCTCATACATGGGCACCAGGGCCGAACTCTTGGAAGCGGCAGCGCTGATCGGACAGGGGAAGCTGCGACCGGTCGTCGACCGCGTCTTTCCACTGAAGGAAGCCCGCACTGCGCAGGAGTTCATGTTGAGCAGGAAGGTGTTCGGTAAATTGGTTCTCTCGGTTGAGTGAGGGATGGCCTCACGAGCGGGGTGCGGATTCTCGTCGGCCTGATCCTGACGATGACGCGCCGCAAGCCGCCAGCATCCATCTTCAATTCTATGCGAGGAGTCCGCGATGCCTAATGTGGCCCAAGTGATGCGCAAAGACCTCAAGAAGATTGCCCACGACGCCTCGATCAGAGAGGCGGCAAAACGGATGCGGGACGAGCGAGTGGGATCACTGTTTGTTGAAAAGGGGAAAAGTCTGGTTGGCATCGTGACCGAGACGGATGTGGTGCGACGGGCAGTGGCGGAGGGTGCCGACTTGGGCAAGGCGACGGTGCAGAGCATCATGACCGCTCCGATTGTCACGATCGAATCCATCCGGACGGTTCAAGACGCTCACGATATGATGGGCGATCTCGGTGTCCGCCACCTCGGCGTCACCGAAGGCGGAAAGCTGGTGGGGCTCGTCTCTGTGCGCGATCTCTTGGTCTATTTCAAGCGGGTCTCGGAACCGAAAATCACGCAGGATTAAACTCGATGACGGCCAATTATTTGGTGATTTGTTGGATCATGTGCCCGAGCTCAGGCAGAATGAGCTTTTCCATGGCAA
>CAYJUP010000053.1:0-11506 GCA_964373365.1 uncultured Nitrospiraceae bacterium | reverse complement strand
GGACGGCCGGTGCGCTCGTGCTGACACCGGACGGCCGCTTCGCGATCCGCCACACGACACCTCGTATGCCTGCCGGTTATTGGGATGGAACCGGCGAGCCGGTTGTTTTGGACCGGTTCAACTCCAGGAAGTTTTGACAAATGAAGCGCGTCCCGTTAGGTTGACTCCAAGCAGTTAGACTCCATTTAAGCTGATGAAAATACTTCCAACTAGCCGCATAGGTCATTCACTCCTATTTATTTGGCTTATTGCGTGCTTAGCAACGCTGGTGTTTGCTTTCGTTCAACGGGAGATTCATGACGCTAGTATTGTGTTCGCATACCTGATGATTTTCCTGACGTTTCCACTTGGCTATGCGCTAGCCGCATTCGTGGGCGCTATTTCGTTTGGCCTCTATAGCACTATGGGCATTGTTATGCCTGATGGCTTCATCCCAAATCTGGTGTGGTGGGTCATGTTTGTTGCTGTTGGTTATCTCCAGTGGTTTGTTTTGGTGCCGTGGTTGTTTCGCAAGTTGCATCGATCGTCTGACCCAGTGGCTGAGAGAAATTCTGCACAGACGGCAGGAAATAAAAGGATGTTCTGATGGCGCGCCCGCTGTTTCATCTCGCCTTTCCGGTCGCCGATCTCGAAGCCACGAAGAAATTCTACGTGGACGGGCTCGGCTGCACGCTCGGGCGCGAGTCATCCTCCGCTGTCACGCTGGAGCTGAAGGGCCACCAGCTCGTGGCGCGCCTCACGAAGCAGGCTCTGGAACCGCAGAAGGGCATTTACCCGAGGCACTTCGGGCTGGTGTTTACGTCAGAGGAGGACTGGCAGGCGCTGGTTGATCGGGCCAAGGCAAAGGGCCTGCCGTTCTACCAGCATCCTCGCCGCCGTTTTCTCGGTACGCGACTGGAGCACGCGACCTTCTTTCTGGAGGATCCCTCTCACAACCTGCTCGAGTTCAAACACTACAAGTACGACTCCGCCATCTTCGGGGAACGGCACCTTGCGGAAGTGGGAGACATGGAAGAGATCGAATGATCAGGTGGGAGACGAGAGTCGCGCGCGTCAGTTGTCGGTGGTGAGGCTTTGGCTCCCGTTCCGTTTCTCCATCCAGTGCAGGATCCACTCTTGGCGCTTGGAGAGGTACGGCGTAACCTGCAACGGGTCGTTTTGGCGAGGCGCCGGCAGGATCGCGGCCAGCAGCGCGCTCTCTTCCTTGGTCAAGTCGCTCGCTGATCTGCCGAAGTGGTGGCGCGCCGCGGCCTCCGCGCCGTACACGTCCTTCCCCCATTCCACAACGTTCAGGTAGATCTCCAGGATGCGCTTCTTGCTGAGGCGCTGTTCCAGCGCACGCGTGATCAGCACTTCGTTGGCTTTCCGGAGCAAATTCTTGTCGGAGGAGAGATACAGGTTTTTCGCCAGTTGCTGGCTGATGGTACTGCCGCCACGCTGCATCTTGCCCGCCTCCAAATTTCGCACGGCCGCCTCTTTGATCCCCTCCCAGTCAAACCCATCATGGAAGTAAAACGAAGCATCCTCGGCCACGATGACCGCCCGTTGCAGATGCGGCGGGATGCGGGAGAGTGGCACCCAGAACCGCTGTGGATGGAAGGGGTGTCCCTGCTCCCGCGCCTCAACGGCC
Organism: uncultured Nitrospiraceae bacterium; assembly: GCA_964373365.1. GTDB lineage: Bacteria > Nitrospirota > Nitrospiria > Nitrospirales > Nitrospiraceae > CAYJUP01. Next base: position 9,876 of record CAYJUP010000053.1, on the reverse strand, counting down.
CGGGCCTCGATCAGCGCGGTGGATGACGGATTGGTCTGCGCGAGGACCGATATGTCGGGGAGCGTCACCAGCCAATAGAACGAGAGGCCGGTCAGGGGGAGACCGATGAGCGGTATGAGCCAAAGGGCAAGACGGATGAGCACGCGGCGCACATTTGACTTCGCCATAGTGCGATGATACAGGAAGCCGGGCCGTGTGAACAATGAGACGACAATGAAGATCGTGACGGCTGAGTTTATCAGAAGTTGTCAGGGGCCCGAGCAGTTTCCCAGGGACGGCCTTCCCGAGGTGGCCTGTGCGGGACGGTCGAACGTGGGAAAATCATCGTTGATTAACTCCTTGCTGAACCGCAAGGGGCTGGCCAAGGTGAGCGGCACCCCCGGTAAGACCCGCATCCTGAATTTCTTCAGGGTGACGACCACGGATCCGTTGGTGGGGAACTTTTATGTGGTGGACCTGCCGGGGTACGGATACGCTAAGGTGGCGAAGTCGGTCCGCGCGCAGTGGGGGCCGATGATCGAGGGCTATCTGACAAACCGCAAGGACCTCCGCGGGGTCCTCTTGCTGGTGGACGCGCGGGGAATCGAGCGGCATGACTGGACGACCTTCGAGTGGCTGCTCGATGCGGGGCTGCAGCCGGTGGTCGTGGCAACCAAGCTGGATAAGTTGACACGCGGCGAGCGAGGAAGGAATCTGGTCGCGATCCGGGAGATGTTGGATTTGCCCGCGGCCACCGCCCTCGTTCCGTATTCCTCGGTCACGCACGAGGGGCGGGATGAACTCTGGCGGGCAATCCGGGAGATGCTGGTCGTCACGACGGGTTAGGGGCGCGAGGCGATGGGGAAGGCTATGGGCGCGGGGCTAGAGGCAATGGGCCGGATTCTTCCCTCTTACCTATAGCCTCTCGCCTAAAACTTGACCTCGATGTAGGACTTATTCTTGAGATCCCCCATCCAGCGCTGGTAGACGTCCTCGCCCTTTTGCTGGTAGACGAGATTCTGGATCTCATTCTTGACCTCGGCGAACGGGCGGAACTGGGGCGGCTTCTTTTCATCCAATCGAATGATGTGGAGGCCCTGACTCGTCTCAACCGGCTCGCTGATTTGGCCGGGCGCTAAGACCGCGACCGCGCGTTCGATCGGCGGCAGGAGCTCGCCCTGACGGACGGAGCCGAGGTCACCGCCCCGTACGGCCTCTGGGCCGTCTGAACGGCGGAGCGCGAGGTCCGCGAAATCGGCGCCTTGCTTCAACGCGGCGTATACCGCCGCTGCCCTGCTCCGCACTTCCGCCGGGTCCTCACCGGATCGCGGCCGGATCAGGATCTGGCTGATTCGGTATTCCTCCGGGAGCGAGAAGCGGCTCCGGTGCTCCTCGAAGTAACGCCGGATCTCGGTCTCAGAGACCAGCACAGCGCTCCGCACCTCGCGATCGACCACCCGCATCAGCGTGAGTTGTTCTTTGATGCTCTGTTTGTCTTTGGGATTGGACTCATCAACCTTCTCGCCCTGGCGCTGAAGCTCCTGCGCGGCCGTCTTGATTTCCTCATCCGAGACATCCACGCCCTTCTTCTGGGCGAGTTGCATTTGAAGCTTGCGCTCGATCATCCTGGTCAGGGCCATGTACTCGAGCTGCTGCCGGCGGTGCTGCAACTCGTCGCCGCGGTACCGTTCCTGGAGGCGCTTTTCCTCGGCCGCGGTCTCCGCCTTCAGCTCAGACAGCACGATCACTTCGGTGTTGACCACCGCGATGATGCGGTCGGCCAGGTGGGCGGCCTTTGAAGCCGGTGGGGTGAAGAGAATGGCCGTCACGGCAGCGGCACCGCAGAACCACAGCGCGCGCCACGCTCGGCTGCTAGACTGTACGTGTTGAGCTGGCGGGGTCCGTGTGCGCCTCATATCATCTTACATCCAACCGTCTCGGCACGTGCCTCGGACTGCTGAGTTGTTCTGGGCGGACCGCGCAGGGGCTTCTCCTAGGGAGTGGGGACGCGCGGCAGGCGGCCGGTATCCTCGTTCACGCTCCTGGAGGCCTCCGCCATCCGAATGGTCGCCGTCGCCCTCAGCTTCGACAGAAATTCTTCGAACCGCTTGCGTCGCTTCTCCGCGGACAGCTCCTGCCGGAGTCGTTCCCGAAAAGCATGAATGCTGCGCGGCCCGCCGGGGTCTCGACTGAGCACCTTGATGAGATGAAACCCTGACTCGGTCTTGATCGGTTCGCTGACCGTGCCGGGCCTCAACGCCAGCAGGACAGCTTCGACCTCGGGGTCGTCCGCGCCACGGCGGTACGGGCCGAGGTCGCCACCATTCTGCTTGGTGGCTTCGTCGGTCGAGTAGCGCTGTGCGAGTTTGGCGAAGTCGCCTCCCCTCTCCAGTTGCCGTTTCAGGTCCCTCGCCTGCGCGGCCGTGGAAACGACGATCTGCGCCGCCCGTATTTCCCCGGTGGCCAGCATCTCGGCTGAATGCGACGCGTAGTAGGCGTCGAGCTCGTCGCTCGTGATTGTCACCTCCCCATGCACCACTTGCTTCGTCAACTCATCGAGCGCCAATTGCTCTTTGAACCGCTCCGTGCGCTCGCGGAAGTCCGGGCTCTGGTCCAGACCGAGCTTACTGGCTGCCTGCAACAAGAGCTCCCGCACGATCAGGTCCTCGAGAAATTTCCGTTTCCCCCCTTCTTTCTTGTAACGCGCCTGCGTGGACTCCGGCAGTTCCGACCACCGGAATTCGAATTCGCTCTGGGTGATGGGTTTCCCGTTCACAAACACCACGACCGGTGAATCTTGAGACGCGGGAGCGCACCCCGGCAGCCCTATGCCGGTCAGCGCGACGAGAGGCCCGAGGGCGATCAACAGGCACCCCAGCGCGACATCTCGATATCCGCCCGCGCCCTGCGCACCTTCGATGGTCACCGTGGGCCATTGTCTTCTCGTCACACTCAACGCTCCAGGTCATGAGATCGACCGCGCGAAAGCGGGTCATTTGCTATCACAGAACGTGAGGGTTTGCAAGGCAGTGGTCAGTTCGGGGAACAGCGCGGACCACTCCTTGTCCGGCATCTGGAGTTCGAAAGACAGCGGTGACAGGAGGCGCAGCCGCCGTTGATACCGGTCCATGAGCTGTCGGATGCCGGCTTCCGGGACCGGGGCTTTCGGGTCGAACGCGACCACGACCGCTCCCGGTTTCATGTCGATGGACGCGAGCCGGAGGGATTTGGCCAGCAGCCTGACCTGCATCACTTCAAAGAGACGCTCGACCGGGTCGGGCAGGGGACCATACCGGTCTTGAATCTCCCCGTGCAGCAGCGCCAGGTCGCCCACCTGCTGCGAGGAAGACAGCCGTTTGTACAGCGAGAGCCGCTGATGGGCGTCCGCCACATAGTCCTCGGGAATGAAGGCGGACACGTTCAGGTGCAAAGTCGGATCGGGCTCTTCCTCCACCACCGTGCCCTTGAGCCGCTGGACCGCCTGCTCCATCATCTGGAGGTAGAGGTCCAGGCCCACTGCGGCGATGTGGCCTGACTGCTGTTTGCCTAAGAGGTTTCCGGCTCCCCGGATCTCCAGATCGGCGGCCGCGATCCGGAACCCGGACCCCAGTTCCGTAAACTCTTGGATTGCCACCAGTCGCTTCTGCGCGTCGGCGCTCAACCCGTCTGCGTCGGGGATGAAGAAATACGCGTACGCCTGGTGGCCGGCCCGGCCCACCCGTCCCCGCAGTTGATAGAGCTGCGCGAGGCCGAAGGTATCTGCGCGATTGACCAGGATCGTGTTTGCGTTCGGCACGTCCAGGCCGGACTGGATGATGGCCGAGGTGACCAACACGTCCGCGTCGCGGCGGAGGAACTTCACCATCACCGATTCCAAGAGGCGCGTGTCCAACTGTCCGTGAGCCATGCCGACGCGCGCCTCCGGCACCAGTTCCTGCAACCAGGTGGCCATCCGCTCCATCGTCTGAACGCGGTTGTGGACGAAAAAGGTCTGTCCCCCCCGGCCCAGCTCGCGGATGATCGCTTCCCGAATGACCGTCTCGTTGAAGCGGAGTACCTGACTACGGATGGCCAAGCGGCCGGCTGGCGGGGTCTCGATCACCGACAGATCGCGGACGCCGGACATGGCCATCTGGAGGGTTCTGGGAATCGGGGTTGCGGTGAGCGTGAGGACGTCCACCTGCGTCCGGAGCTGTTTGAGGCGCTCCTTGTGGCGGACCCCGAACCACTGTTCCTCATCGATGATGACCAGACCTAAATTCCGAAACTGCACATCTTTCTGCAACAGACGATGCGTGCCGATCACCACGTCCACCGTGCCGGCGGCCAGATCCCGGAGCACGGCCTTGCTCTCTCGGGGGGTCTGGAAGCGAGACAGCATCGCCACGCGGGCCGGGAACGGCGCGAAGCGCTGGGCGAAATTGTCGTAGTGTTGCTGGGCCAGCAGGGTGGTGGGCACCAGGACCGCCACTTGGCGGCTGTTCTCGACCGCCTTGAACGCGGCGCGCAGCGCGACCTCCGTCTTGCCGTACCCCACGTCGCCGCAGACCAAACGGTCCATGGGTTTGGGCGACTCCAGATCACGCTTGATGTCCTCGATGGCGCTCAGCTGGTCCGCTGTTTCCTCGTACTCGAAGGCCGCCTGGAACTCGTGGGTCAGGGTGCTGTCTCCATCGTATTCGCTTCGGTGGATGACTTCCCGGTTCGCATACAACTCGACAAGCTCCTGGGCCATTTCCTCGATGCCCTTTTTGACGCGGGCGGTGATGCGAGCCCAACTGGCACCTCCCAGGCGGTCCACCCTGGGGGCGTGGCCTTCCGCCCCGGTGTAGCGCTGGACCTGGTTCAGTCGGTCGAGCGGCGTGTAGAGTTTGTCGCCCCCCGCGAACTCGAGAACCAGGTAATCGCTCTCGAACCCCTGGACCGTCAGCCGGCGGAGGCCCTGGTATCGCCCGATCCCGTGCTGGACGTGCACGACATAGTCGCCGGCGTTCAAGTCGTCAAGAGACGAGAGGAAGGTGGCGGTCTTGCTTTTGGGGGGCGGCCGGTGGCGCATCCCCTTGGCGAACAGTTCCTCTTCGGTGATGACCGAGAGTCGCCCCTCGGCAGCCACGAAGCCGGCCGAGAGGTCGCCGTGGAGCAGGTAGAACGGCGGCTTTTGGGAAGAAGAGGACGCCAGTGTGACCCACTCCTGCGGCTGCCAACCGGCGGCCGGGAGATCGTGCTCGGCAAATAGCGCCAGCAGCCGATCCACCTGTCCCCTGCTGCGAGCCACGAGCAGGACCGTCCCCGTATCCCGGAGGCGATCCAAGGTCGCGAGCGTGTCGGTGAAGGGAGTGCCGCGCCGCGCCAGGCCGACGCCGGTCGGCGACTGGGCGGGGAACGCCACCGCCGGGTGCCACGAGGCGTCGAGAGAAGCCAGAGGCTCCGTTGCGAGACATGGCCAGGGCTGCGCACGTTCCAGGATCGCATTCCAGGGAAGGTAGAGCCGGTCAGGCGTGGGGTAAGGGCCGCCCTCTGAAGTTCCTCCATGTCTGAGGTAGGCTTCCTCCGCTTCGTCCCAGAACTCCTTCGCCTTCTTCGCCAAACGCTGCGGTTGGTCCAACACGAGGACCGGCGGGTCGGTGAAATAATCGAGCAGCGTCTCCATGATCGGGTAGATCTCGGGACCGCGCCACTCCGCGTCCGGCGGAAGAGGCGCCCGACCGTCGGGCCCGTCCGTTCGGGTTTCCGGATAAATCAGTTCACGGGCCGGCAGCAGCCAGGCGTGGTCCAGCTTCGCGGTGGATTTCTGCGTAGCCGTGTCGAAGAGACGCACCGACTCCACGGTATCGCCCAGCAATTCCACGCGGAGAGGGTCCTGGTGCGCGGTGGAATAAATGTCCACGATGCCCCCCCGGATGCTGAACTCGCCGGGGATCTCCACCACCGATCCTCGCCGGTACCCGAGGCGGAGGAGGCGCGACGCGAGGGTCTCTCGTTCCAACGTCTCGCCAGGACGTATCCGCAGGCAGGCTTCCGAGAAGACAGAGAGGGGGAGCAATCGCTGGACCAACGCCGGGACCGAGGTCACGAGCACCGTGCGGGACCGCTCCGCCAGTCGATGGAGCGTCCGCATTCGCCGCGCGATCAGCTCGACGTGCGGGGGTGTGGCCTCGTACGGCAAGGTTTCCCATTCGGGGAAGAGCGCCAGGGCATCCTCCGAGAGGTTCAGCATGGCGTGAAAAAACCGGAGATCGTCGTATAGGCGCTCGGCCGACTCGTCGGAAGCGGTCACGATCAACCAGGATTTGTTCATCTGAGCAGGAAGGGGCCCATCACCCGCCGGGCGGGTACCCGACGCCCCTCCTGCACCCACCGGTCCCCGCGCCAGCAGGGTGAGCACGAACGCCGTTGTCGAGCCATGCAGACCGGTCAGGCATGGTCTCCCCTGGTTGTGGCGCAAGGCGTCTAGGACGGGCCGGAGGATCTGGTCCCAGTAGGCTGTTGATTGAGATGCGGCGGGCATGGGCGGACCGTTATACGTTAACTGTTCTTCGTGAATTCCGTTTAGTCGGTTGCGTCGGTTAGGTCCGTTCCTTTCCCGTTTGGTCCGTTCAGTCTGTGCATTCCGTTGAGGCCGTTGAACGGACAACACGGGCGAACGGACCCAACGGATTCAACTCCTGCACGGACAAAACGGACTCAACGCTCCGCTAACGGTTGCAACGTTTCACGGTTAACGATTAACGTCTTTAAGGGATTGAATCTTATACACGAGGTCGGTCGTGGACACACCAGGCACCAGCGGAATGGTCCGGACTATCCCACCGCGAGCTTCCACAGTCTCGCGGCCGATGATCAGGTCGGGGGCCCAATCGCCGCCCTTGACGAGGACGTCGGGCTGGAGGTCGGCGATGAGGCGTCCCGGATCAGGTTCGTCGAAGAGCACGACGTAGTCCACGCAGGCCAGCGCCGCCACCACCTCGGCGCGCTGGGCTTCCGGCACAATGGGGCGCCCGTCGCCCTTGTTGAGCGCCCGCACGGAGGCATCGGTGTTCACGCCCACCACCAGCACGTCCCCGAGCTTGCGGGCGGCCTGCAAGTACCGGGTATGCCCGATGTGCATCAGGTCGAAGCAGCCGTTGGTAAAGACGACGCGCTTGCGCCGGGTGCGTCGCTTGGTGAGGAGTTTGATCAGCTCGGATCGGCTTCTGATTTTATTGATCATGGCGACATCATAACCAAAGACCCGTACAAAATCATAGTATTCAGGTCATGACGAATCAACAACGCTTGTCCCCTGGAGTTGGAATTGACTACACTATCTGCACCAAGGAGAGCACGCATGGCTGATTTCGGTGAAGAAAAGGGAAGCAAAGCCTACAGCCTTTATACGTCGATCCGGCGGTACTTTGAGCCGCTCAGGGAGCACTGGGACAAGCTGACCCCTGAGGAAAAGGCGGTGGTCATCCAGGAAGTCGAAGCCTTCCTAAACTCCGTCCGACCCCCGGGAGGCGGGCCGAGCAGGTGAACAGCCGGCCTGCTGAGCGCCGTATCATCATGGAAGTTTCAGGGGAGAAACATCAGGTCGAGCTCGCGGTGAGCTATCGCTATGCGCAGGAGCACGGCTGGACGGTGGGCGCGATCACCGGCTTTCTGTCCGCCTATTACATGGAGGATCCGCGGTTTCGCCTAAACCGGCATTACGACGAACTGGATACCGGAACGCACGTCTGGGTATGCGAGCTGGAAAGCGGCATGTCGATCAAAGTGCTGCTGAAGCGGCTTCGGGTGGACATCCCGCCCGCCCAGGTTCACGAACGGAGCGCTTCCACTGACGGCCGCGTCCGATACGTCATTGATGTAACCGAGGCTGGAACGGATCAGGGGTAACGATACACAGCCACCACAAGAGTGGCGGTGGTTTTGGAAGGCACTCACGCTTTGTGGCTTCGATCAATCGTTAAACAGGTTGAGCTAAGATCTCCCGCACCTTCTGGGTCAGCGCCTCGGCGGTGAAAGGCTTGACGAGAAAGCCCACCCCGGGGCGCAAGCCGCCGGGGATCGTGGCAGCGTCCGTGTAGCCGGACGTGTACAGTATCCGGATGTTGGGACGCAGGGACACGATATGGTCCGCCAGCGCTGGCCCGCTCATTCCGCCAGGCATTACCACATCCGTGAGCAGCAGGTGGATCGGATCGATATGCTGTTTGCAGACCCGAAGCGCAGCCTCGCCATCGCCGGCGAAGAGCACCATATAGCCTCGTTGCTGGAGCCATTTGCGCCACAAGTCGCGCAACGGTTTGTCGTCATCGACCAGGAGGATCGTTTCCGGTGCAGAGGGTGGGGGCGAGGAATTTTGACCGGGCTTGGCAACCATGAGGGATCATTTGACCTGTTCGACTACTGTGTAGCACCTGTGTCCCCAAGCGTCAAGTGTGGCGATTCTGAAGAGTATTTGCGGCTTCGAGTCTGAGCCGGCCATCGTCAATCACCTCCTGAGGAATCATTGTGAGCGCGACGATGACCAGGGCGGGCACAATGATCGCATCGTCAAGATGGCCAATTCCGGGAATAAAGTCCGGGATGAGATCGAACGGGAGCAGGAGATACCCAACAGCAAGCCCAAGCAGAATCTTTGCTAACATCGGAGTCCTGCGATCTTTTAGCAAGAGCCGATAGACCTTGAGCTCGCGTTGTAGGTTTCTACCCACTGATTTTAACTCCTCAAACATGGGTCATTCGACCGGGTATCACGGGTTTAAACCGAGGGTGTCTACTCTTCCGGAATGCCCCCGAGGCGCATCACACCCGCACCGTGCTTCTCGATGATGGCGTCCATGGCGGCGACCGCCTTCGTGGTGCGTTGGTCAAACAGACCCTCGGTCGCCGGGACCAGCTCGGAGAGCGAGAGGCCGACCAGCCGGTACTGAGTCCGAGGTACTTTCAGGCTTCGGAGAGCGGCGCGGATGTCGCGCCACATGGGCGGGTCATAGCTCAGCGGTTGAGAAAAATGACGCTGTCGCGTAGTGACGTTGAACTTGTCGTCTTTGAGCTTGACCGTAAACGCGCCTGCCGCCAGGCCCTCCTGCCGTAACTCGTGCGCCAACTCGCTGAGGAAGCCACGCACCGTCCGTTCGAGGACCGCGAGGTCCGTCGTATCCTGATCAAAGGTCGTCTCGTGGCCGATGCTTTTTTGCTCGCGGTCCGGCACGACCGGATCGTGGTCCACGCCTCGCGCGAGTTCTTGCAGGGCGAAGAGTCGCTTGCCCCAAATACGACGCAGTAGCGGCTCGAAGCGCGCGTCTATGAGATCTCCGATCAACCGCACGCCTACTCGCTCCAATTCCGCCGCGGTCTTGGGGCCGATGCCGGGCAAGGACTGGACCGGTCGTTGCGCCAGAAACGCGGCCTCCGTCCCAGGCTCGATGACCACCAGGCCGTCAGGTTTGTGGGAGTCGGCCGCCACCTTGGCGACCGTCTTGCCGGTGGCCATGGCGAGGGTACAGCGCAACCCTGTGGCCTCGAAGATCGCCTGCTTGACCACCCGCCCAAGCACCGCCGGATCGGGGTGCAGTGACTGGAGGTCGGTCGTGTCGGCGTAAAACTCATCGATACTGGTCCAGGCGCTGACGGGAAAGAAGCGATCAACCACCTCGCGCATGCGGTTGTGCATGCATTGGTAGAGCGGCCGGTCTGGGGAAACGAGGACGAGGTTCGGGCAGAGATGAAGCGCGTGGGCTGTCGGCATGGCCGCCTTGACGCCGTACCGACGAACCGGATAGCTGGCGGCCGTGATGATGCCACGGGGCGGCGGTGATCCCACTACCACCAGTTTTCCGGCCAGGGCCGGATTCGCCACGATGGCCGAGGAGGCGAACATCGCATCCACATCGCCGAACACAATTTGGCGCG
>CAYJUP010000052.1:0-11518 GCA_964373365.1 uncultured Nitrospiraceae bacterium | reverse complement strand
GCGCGATCAGCGTGGCGGAACGGACGGGGTACATTGCCCGCGTCCGCGCGCTGGCTCGCCAGTGCGCCGAGAGCTATCTGCACGAGCGCGAGGCCATGGGCTATCCGTTGCTGAAACGCAAGGACACACCAACGAACAGGATCGCGGCGAGGTAGCGCGTTTCATCCATGGCGAAAGCGCAGAACAAGAGTAACGCTGAGTTTCTGCTCGAGATCGGGACAGAGGAGCTGCCATATCAGTTTATCTCGCCGGCATTGCGGGCTTTGGCCGACTCGACGGAGCGCCGGCTGAAGGAGCACCGTCTTGCGCACGGAGCGGTGCGCACGTTCGGGACCCCGCGCCGCCTCGTGCTGGCGGTCGAGTCCTTGTCAAGTCGGCAAGCCGCAACGGTCAAGGAAGCGATGGGGCCGTCCAAGGCCGTGGCGTTCGATGCGGCCGGACAGCCAACCAAGGCGGCAGTTGGATTCGCGAGAGCGCAGGGTGTCGCGGTCGGGGATCTGGAGATTCGGCACACTCCAAAAGGCGAATACGTTTTCGCGGTCAAGCGGGAGCCGGGACACCCCACTCTCGCGGTTCTTGCCGACATCCTGCCCGACTTGATCGGAGGGCTGACTTTCCCAAAGTCCATGCGCTGGAATGAGACCGGCATGCGGTTTGGGCGCCCGATCCGGTGGCTCGTGGCGCTGTACGGCGGGAAAGTCGTCACCATCCAGGTGGGCGGGGTCAGGGCCGGCAATCGTACCTTTGGGCATCGCTTTCTCGGATCTGCCGGATCTACAGGGTCCCGAAGTTTTCAGGTTAACGATCTCAAGACTTACTTGAAGGAAATGGAGCGTCACGGCGTCGTTCCTGATCAGAACAAACGCCGCATGATGATTCTGGCTCAACTCACCAGCCTGACCAAGGCCGCACGCGGGCATCTGCATCGCGATGAGGATCTGTTGGAGCAGGCCATCTACACCGTGGAATACCCGCACGCCATCCTCGGCGACTTCAATCCACAATACCTCTCGTTGCCGAAAGAGGTGCTCATGACCGCGATGAAGGAGCATCAGGGATATTTTTCGCTGATGCGTCCGGATGGAACCTTGCTCCCGCGGTTCATCTCGGTCACCAACATCAAGCTGTCGAACATGCGGTTAATCCGGGAGGGGAATGAGCGCGTGCTGGCAGCGCGGCTCGCCGACGCCAAGTTCTTCTTCGACGAAGATCGGAAGGTTAAACTCATGGATCGAGTCAAGAAGTTGGCGCAGGTGACCTTTCATCAGAAACTGGGCACGCTTTACCAGAAACAGGAGCGAGTGATCAAGCTGACTGACAGGCTGGCATCAATCCTCTTGCATCTTGATGAGAAAACTCGCGCCCACGTAAAGAGCACGTGCAAGAGAGCCGCCCAACTTTGTAAGGCCGACCTGCTGACTGGAATCGTGGGCGAGTTCCCGACGCTCCAAGGCGTCATGGGCGGCGAGTATGCCAGACACGACGGCGAATCGGATGAGGTGAGTCAGGCGATTGCAGAGCACTACCTGCCTCACTCGCCGGATGGAGACTTGCCTCAGACCATCGCGGGGAAAGTCCTCTCGCTGGCGGACCGGTTGGACAGCGTCGCTGCCTTTTTCCATGTGGGGGTTGTGCCGACAGGCTCAGAAGATCCCTTGGGCTTAAGACGGCATGCGTCCGCGGTTGTTCGGATCGTCATTGAAGGGAAGCTACGCCTGGATCTTCGCAAGGCGGTCAATCATGCCACGACTATTGTGGGCGCCGATAGCTTCAAGGCTGCAACTCTCCAGGGGAATGCCGATCCGCTCGAGTTCATCGCTGACCGGCTCCGCTATTACGGTCGAACGGTGCATGGCCTGCGGGACGACGTGATGGAGGCGGTGCTCAAATCTGCGGGCAACGGGTCATTCGACTTGGTGGACCTCCTCTCCAGAATGAAGGCCCTGCAGGCGATCACCGCGCGGCCGGAGTTTGATCCGCTCATGGTCGGGTTCAAGCGGGCTCATCGCTTGGTTGAGAAGGAGCAGTGGACTCGCGAAGAGATACACGCCGCTCTCTTTCAGCATCCCACGGAAGCGGAACTTCACAAGGTTCTGAATGAGGCCAGGCAGCTTGTTCCGGCTTCGATCGAGCGGGGGGATTATGCGAAGGCCTTGGATGCCCTGGTTCGAATGAAGCCGGCCGTTGATGGATTCTTCGTTGGGGTGCTGGTTAATGCCGATGACCCGGAGCTCAGGGCAAACCGACTGTCATTGCTCTACGCGATTGATCAGCTCTTTCTGTCGTTCGCTGATTTCTCGCAGATCGTGGTGCAGGGAGCCTGAGGCGGGAACCGCACGATGACGCCTTTGAGCGGAGACTTGGCGGCTCCGGTAAAGCCTGCGGAGCACGAACGGCAGGCGCAAGAGGATCAGCAGGCCAAACAGTTGAGGCGCTACACCAGCGGGGTGACGGCCGCGATGATTCTCCTCTGCAACGCGGTCTTGTTGCTCGGGATTTGGGGCAGCGGCGTGAACCTGGATACGCTATTCACGATGCCGGACCGTTTCAATCCGGCCAAGGACATCTGCCTGCGTCTGAGCTGGCACAAGGTGGCGGGCGTCGAGCGGCCGGTGCGGCTCTGTTCTGAGTGGATCAACCTGTCGGACCCTTCCGGGGAAACGCACAAGTTTCAAACCGAGACCGAGGTGGTCAAAGGCGCGGATGGGACACTGTATTACGACGATGGCGTCTATATGAATTACCGGCTCTTCGCGTTCGGCGCGTGTGTGGTGGCGGTGGTGACGCTCGGCATTATGCTCAAACGGCATCTCATCGCTCGATACCGGGGACAGCTGGCCACTCTGGCTAACAAGGTGTCAGCACTCATTCATTCGTAGATCCGTCATAGACGGAGGGGATAGCAGGCATGGGCACGAAGAAATACGTCTATTACTTCGGCGATGGGAAAGCCGACGGCACCGGCAAGATGAAGGAACTCCTCGGTGGCAAGGGAGCCGGTCTGGCCGAGATGACCAATCTCAAGATCTCCGTCCCGCCAGGCTTCACGATCTCCACGGAAGCCTGCCTCGAATACTACCGCCGCAAAAAAACCTATCCGCCCGGCATGTGGGATCAGGCGATGAACGCCTTGAAGCGGGTGGAGCGCTCGATGGGCGCCCGCTTTGGCGATCCCGCTAATCCACTCTTGGTGTCGGTCCGGTCCGGTGCTCGGGCGTCGATGCCGGGCATGATGGATACGGTGCTGAACGTCGGGCTCAACGAGCAGACTGTCAAAGGGCTGGCCGCCAAAACACACAATGAGCGGTTCGCCCAGGACAGCTACCGGCGGTTCGTCACCATGTACAGCAGTATCGTGCTGGGCATCGAGCGCGACCGTTTCGAGGAACTCCTGAAACGGAAAAAGGCCGAGCGACGCGTTTCACACGACACAGACCTGGATGCCAAGACCTTGCAGGAACTGGTTGTGCAATTCAAAGCGCTGGTCAAGCAAGAAACCGGACGGGATTTTCCCGAAGACCCGCTGGAACAATTGAAGATGGCCATCATCGCGGTCTTTGCCTCCTGGTACGGCAAACGCGCCATCGAGTACCGACGCATTTACAGCATCCCGGAAACATGGGGCACCGCGGTGAACGTCGTGGCCATGGTGTTCGGCAATATGGGCGAGACCAGCGGGACCGGCGTGGCTTTCACCCGCGATCCGGCCTCCGGCAATCCGATTTTTTTCGGTGAGTGCCTCATGAACGCGCAAGGGGAGGATGTCGTCGCCGGTATCAGAACTCCGCTCCCGGTCAACGCCCTGGCCAAAACGCTCCCTCACGCCTACAAGGAACTGGACGCGACCTACCGCAAGCTCGAGCGGCACTACCGCGACATGCTGGATCTGGAGTTCACCATCCAGGAAGGCAGGCTCTACATGCTGCAGACCCGTGTCGGCAAACGCACCGGCATCGCCGCGGTCCGGATCGCGACCGACATGGTCAAAGAAGGAGTCATCAGCAAGGAGGAGGCGCTCCGGCGCATCGGCCCGGACCAGTTGGCCCAATACCTCTATCCGATCTTCGACAGCAAGGAAGAAGACAAGCACCAGCCGCTCGGCAAGGGGTTGCCGGCCGGACCCGGCGCCGCAGCGGGCAAGATCGCCCTCACACCCGACCACGCCGTGGAGATGAAGGCCCGTGGGGAGCGGGTCGTTCTGGTCCGCCAGGAAACCAGTCCGGATGACATTCACGGCATGAACGCGTCGCTGGGCTTCCTGACCGCCAGGGGCGGCATGACAAGCCATGCCGCAGTCGTCGCCCGGCAGATGGGGAAGGTCTGCGTCGCCGGCTGCGAGGCGGTGGAAGTGGAGGGCGCCACGTCCGTCAAGATCGGAGGCCGCTCATTGAAGGAAGGAGAGTTCCTTTCGATTAACGGCTCGACCGGCAACGTGTACGCCGGCGACATTCCGGTCGTGGAATCCGAAGTGATCCAGGTCATTCAAGGCAAGCTGGAGCCAAGCCAGTCGGACAAATACCGGCGCTTTGCCATGGTCCTCTCATGGGCCGATGACGTTCGCCGACTGCGCGTCCGGGCTAATGCGGATATCCCCGAACAAGCCAAGATCGCCCGTGGGTTCGGCGCCGAAGGGATCGGCCTTTGCCGCACGGAACACATGTTCTTTGCCGAGGATCGGGTCCCAATCATGCAAAAGATGATTCTGGCAAGCACGCCCGAGGAACGGGAGCGGTACCTGACACAATTGCTCCCCCTCCAGAAGCAGGACTTTATCGGCCTCTACCGGGAGATGAAGGGATTCCCGGTTACGATTCGGTTGCTCGATCCACCGCTCCATGAATTTCTCCCCAAGCGCGAAGATCTCATGGTGGAGATTGCACGGCTCGAGCTGACCGGCGGGGACTCGGCCGTGATCGAAGAGAGGCACCGGCTCCTGGCACGAGTCGAAGAGCTCCACGAGTTCAATCCCATGCTCGGGTTGCGAGGCTGCCGGCTCGGTATCACGATGCCGGAAATCACACGGATGCAGACCCGTGCCATTATCGAGGCTGCCTGTGAGGTTGCCAAGGAAGGAAAGAAAATCGTGCCGGAAATCATGATCCCGCTCGTCGGGATGCTCTCCGAAATGAAATCACAGAAAGATCTGATCCGAGAGGTTGCCGAGGAAACCATGAAGCAATGCGGCGCCAAGCTCTCCTATTTGATCGGCACGATGATCGAGTTGCCGCGCGCCGCGGTCACCGCCAAACGCATCGCGGAAGAAGCCGAGTTCTTTTCCTTCGGCACGAACGACCTGACCCAAACCACGTTCGGTTTTTCGAGAGACGATGCAGCGAAGATCGTGGATTACTATAAGTCGCACAAGATCCTGGACACGGATCCCTTCGCCGTCCTGGACCGGGAAGGGGTCGGCGCCTTGATGCGTATGGCCATCACGGAAGGACGGCAGACCCGTCCCGATCTCAAGCTGGGCATCTGCGGCGAGCATGGCGGGGAGCCGAGTTCGGTCGAGTTTTGTCACCAGCTGGGGCTCGACTACGTCAGTTGTTCGCCGTACCGTGTCGCCATTGCCCGTCTCGCCGCGGCACAGGCGGCCCTGGCGGAGAAGGACGCGACCGCCGGAAAGAAACCTCGAACGCCCGCTGCTCGTTCCTCGCGCAGGACCAGCCGATCCCGCAGCAGATCGTGGTGAACACATCTGCCCTCGACACGCAGTACATGATGCGGGCGCTGCGCTTAGCCGCCCTCGGGCGAGGCCTTACCAGCCCCAATCCCATGGTCGGCGCCGTCGTGGTATCCGGCAAACGGGTGGTGGGGGAGGGATTCCACCGGCAAGCCGGCAGTCCGCATGCAGAAGTCATCGCGCTGCGGGCCGCCGGGCGGCGGGCACGGGGCGCCACCCTCTACGTCACCCTCGAACCCTGCAGTCATACCCGCAAGCGCACCCCCCCGTGCGTGCCGGCGATCATTGCCGCCGGCCTTCGACGTGTCATCGTGGCGATGCGAGACCCCAACCCTCAGGTCAGCGGACGGGGCATCAGTCGCCTGCGTCGGGCCGGCATCGAGGTGGCGGTCGGATGTCGTTGCGAGGAAGCCGAGCGACTCAATGAAATGTACTGCCACTGGATTCGCACCGGCCGGCCGTTCGTGGTCTTGAAGGCGGCGATGACGCTGGACGGGAAGATCGCGACTGCAACCGGCGAGTCTCAATGGATCACCGGTGACGCGGCCAGGCGCCATGTGCATCATCTTCGGAGCCAACTGGATGCGGTCATGGTGGGCATCGGCACGGTGCTGCGTGACGACCCGCAGCTCACGGTCAGACTCGCGGATCGGCGGTCAAACACGCCTGCCGCTCGCCAACCGCTCCGCGTGATTGTGGACAGCACGCTCCGCATCCCATCGACGGCACGAGTGCTGTCACCGGGCATCAGAGCCGGTACCGGCTCCGCTGTCATGCTCGCTACCACTGCGAAAGCTCCCAGGAGCCGGATCGAACGGCTCCGAGCGCGAGGTGTGTCGGTGTTGGTGTTGCCGGCTCAGGACGGGCGGGTGTCCTTACGCGCCTGTTTGACCCGTTTGGGGCAGATGGGCATCACCAGCGTGATGATCGAGGGTGGCAGCGAGCTGAATGCGTCGGCGCTGCATGACGGACTGGTCAACCGCGCGCTGCTTTACATTGCCCCCTCGTTGCTGGGAGGGCAGGATGCGAAAGGCGTGATCGGGGGGCGTTCGCCCCAGCGGTTGGCGAAGGCTCTCCCGCTGACTGACATCCGCCTCCACCGGGTCGGACGCGATGTCCTCGTCGAGGGAACCGTGCGGACCAAACGACCACCACGCTCAGCACTCTAAGAAACTGCGTCCTGCGTCCAATGGCAGAACCAGGTAGGATGCCGCCAGCTCTGTATGGATCGCCCTACATCGGTGCATCCCTTTCAGTACATCATTGATGGAGTGAAGACGCTTCAACCAAGAGGATCGGACTGTATAGATTCGGATATACGAAAAACAATTGGATAACAACCTCTAACAATTCCAGCCCTTCTTCCTCAGGACTTCCTCGTTAAATCAGCCGCATGTCACTGCACACGTCTAGGCATCACTTTTGCTGTTCCGTTGTGGGCAGCGATGAAACCAACCTTCCACATAGCCGATACCCTCGTCGCGCACGGGACTGCCGACCCCACCGTTGAGACCATACTGTCTGCACTGGGCGCCGCCCTCAATGCCTGGGACGCGGGGACACATGCGCACTCGCGGCGGCTGATTTATTATGCGCTCACGCTGGGCCGACTCTTGGGTCTGTCCCCGACGGAGCTCTTGACGCTCGAGCGGGGTGTCTATCTTCACGATATCGGAAAGATCTGCGTGTCAGATGGTATTTTGAAGAAACCCGGTCAATTGTCCAGGACTGAATGGTCGGAGATGAGATTACATCCTGTGATCGGCCATGGCATGACCCGCTCGATCGCGTTTCTCAAAGAGGCCGCCCCGATCGTGCTCTCGCATCACGAATGGTACGACGGAACCGGCTATCCGCGTCGGCTGAAGGGTTCCGACATCCCGCTGGGTGCCAGGATCTGCTCGGTCGTGGACACCTTTGATGCCCTCACGTCGGACCGTCCCTACCGATATCCGATAAGTATCGCCGAGGCCTGCGAGCAGGTCCGGTCAGAGAGCGGGACGCATTTCGATCCGCTCGTGGTGGATGCCTTTCTGGCGATCCCACCCGTGGAATGGCAAAAGCTACAGACCTTGGTCATCCGCAGCACGAGGCTTCTTCACCAGTAACGGCTCATTCCGGCTCGCAGTTGTGCGTGTGAGCCCACCCGCGCATCTTCCTCGTCGCTATTTTGACAAGCCCGCGACAAAGATGTTACCGTTTTGCAGTGCGATTCAAGTTGCTGCGTCGAAGTCCGTTCTGCTTTGCCCCCCTCACGTTGTCCTCCTTCGGCGGCTTCCGGGATCTGACGAGACTCTGTGCGATCGGCATCCTGGCCTGCGCGTCGCTGGCCGGACTGCTGGTCGTGTCTACCAGCGCGCGCTCGACCGACACGGGCCAAACCGACCCCGATGCCCGGTCCCTCTCGCTCCTGGTGCAAGAGTATCTTGAGACGGAGGATGCAGAGAAAGCGGGTCTGGCGCTCACTGAAATTCTGCGAAACCCTCGCGCCGATCTTGCGGCCGTGGAGGCGATTATCAGAGCGGGGCGTCCGAATGAAGTGGAGCCGGTCGGGTTGCAGCCGGGAGTACCGGTGCGTGTCCGCGAGCAGGCCTACCGGTACGGGCTCTTCGTGCCACCCTCGTACCGTCCGACAAAAGACTATGCGCTGGTCGTCTGTTTGCACGGCGCGGGGTTCACGGGCGATGCCTATCTGGAGCGTTGGCAAACGCGTCTGGGTGAGGACTATATCCTGGCGTGCCCGACCTTTCTCCAGGGCACCTGGTGGACGCGACCGGGAGAGGATCTTGTGCTGGCGACCATTCGCGCGGTCCGGGCGCGATATCGCGTGGATCCGGACCGGATTTTCCTCACCGGGATGTCCAACGGCGGGATCGGGACCTTGTTAATCGGCGTCCACCATGCGCCGCTGTTTGCGGGTCTCGCGCCGATGGCGAGCGGGCTCGATGACGTGCTGTTTCCATTTCTTGAAAATCTCCGAAATACGCCAGTCTACCTGATCCACGGTCTGCGGGACCAGGTGATGCCGGTCGAGCTGAGCCGATCCATCGTCAAGGAGCTGAAACGGCTCGGCTATCCGTTCGTGTATCGGGAGCATGATCATGTGCATGCCCTCGCCGGCGGGCATTTCTTTCCGCGGGAAGAACTTCCCGACCTCGTGGCCTGGTTCGGAAGCCGTCGCCGTGAACCGCTTCCCAAGCGGGTGACGGTGGTGCGCGATGCGACGCATCTGACGGCATTCGGCTGGGTGCGGATTGACGCGACGGCCCGCATCGCGGCCTTCACGGAGAATCTCATCGACAAGCGGGACGAGACCATCGTCAACCGTGTCTATGCCAAACTGGAAGCCGAGATCGTGGCCCCGAACCGTATCGAGGTGCGCACGCGCCTGGTAAAGCGCTACAGTGTGTTTCTCAATCGGAGTCTGGTGGATCTTTCCAGGCCGGTCACCATCGTGACGGATGGCCGGGTCAGCTATGAAGGCCCGGTGGTCCCCAGCGTGGAGACGTTGCTTCGCGAGGCGCGGCTGCGCCAGGATCAACAGATGCTGTTCCCGGTTCTGCTGACCGTCCCGGTGGAGAACGGACCATGAAGAAGGCCCGGCGCGGCCGAGGGATCAGGAAACATTGGTGGGCCGGTAGCGTCCTCATCGCCAGCTTTCTACTTCTCGGGCTCGTTGCGGAACGCTCAGCGGAGCAGTGTCAGATCGCCGAAGAGCAGGGGGGGATCAAGTTTCCGGTCGATCGGCTTGATGCTGCCTCGCGCTGCCTGATCGAGCCGGTCGTCACTGGCTATACCACGTCCGGACTGATCAGCCCTGTCCAGACCCCGATTACGCAGGAATTGTATGAATATTTGCTCGACCGGCCGGTGATGATGGCATCGCTGGTGCAGCGACTGGGGTTGGGTACCTACCAAGTCACCCCGAGAGGGCAGAACCGGTTCTGGGCGAATGACGGGGAGGGGACTCAAGGGTTGTTCACCCTTCTCTATCAGGATCAGATCAACCGAATCTATCACATCGATGGCTATCATGAGGGGCAGGTGTTCCCCATGGTCCGGGCGAAAGCGGTGGTCTTCATGCGAATTCTCTCCGCCATGACTCAGGATGGACATCCCGCCGTGGAGACCGCTCTCATCGCGTATACGCAGTTGGATGATCCGATACTGGCGGGACTCGTCCGCATCCTAAGGCCGCTTATCGGTGAGGCGGTCACCCGCGTGCTGGCGAAAGGTTTTGAGGTGACCAATCAATTGGGCAGCTTCATTGCCCAGAACCCTGGCCGCATCGTTCAAGAGGTGGCCTCGTTGTCATTGATCGAGCCAGGCGAACTACAGACGTTGACCGCCCTGCTGCAGGCGGTGTCTCGGAACGTGTCTCATTTGCAGCCATCCAGTCCAACCCCATGACGCAGACACGCAGCTTCCTCTTGTTGTGCGGGGTCGGCGTGTTCTGCTTTATCAGCTACAACCTTGTGCGGATGCCGGTGCTGGCCCTGTTTGCCCAGTCCCTGGGGGCCGGTCCGGAAAGCATCGGTCTGGTGGTGTCGGCGTCAACGCTCACCGGAGTGCTGCTGAAGCTCCCCGGCGGGGCGCTCTCGGACATCTATGGTCGTCGGGTGCTCATGCGGGTCGGCGTCGTCGCGTTTGGGCTCCCGCCGTTCGTCTACCCGTTCGTGTCAGATCTGGAGGTCTTGACTGGATTGCGGTTCCTGCATGGCGTGGCGACGGCGATCTTCGGACCAAGCGCCCTGGCCACGGTGGCGGAGATGTACCGCGAGCGGCGTGGCGCCGCGCTCGGCTGGTACACCGCGTCCACGCAGGGCGGCGCGCTGCTGGGGCCGGTGCTGGGCGGATGGCTGGTCTATGCGGCCGGATTTCCGATCACCTTTGTGGCGGGAGGGCTATTCGGCTGTATCGGCCTGCTGTTCTTCTTCAGCCTGCGGATGAATCCGCCTCCCCCGCGGAACGGTGACAAAGGGCTAGGGGCGGTTCTGGTCGAGATGTGGAAAGGCTTTCAGGTTGTCGCACACAACACGCGGGTGCTCGTGACCAGCGCCACCGATGCGGCGAAAATGATCGCGAACGGTGCACTGATGGCATTCCTGCCCATTTATGGTGTCTCGGTCGGGTTGAATCCTAGCGAAGTAGGCCTCCTGTTCGGCATCCAGGGAATCACATCGTTTCTCTCCAAGCCGGTCATGGGCCGGACATCCGACCGGGTCGGGCGCCGACCGCTCATTCTGCTCGGTCTCCTGATCTGTGCGGGAACGTTCGTGCTGATCCCGCGCGTGTCAGGGTTGCCGATCCTGCTGGCGCTGGCCGCTGGGTTTGGATTTGGCGAGGCGGTGGTCTCCTCCTCCACGTCGGCGCTGGTGGCGGATCTCTCGGAGCTCAAGACGCTGGGCGCCGGGATGGGCATGCAGGGAACGATCATGGATATCGGGCACGCCACGGGTCCGCTGCTGGCCGGCGTGCTGATCGCGCACATGGGCTACCAGGGCGCCTTTGCCGTCATCGCCTCGATTCAAGTACTGGCGGCGGCGTTGTTCTGGGTCATCGTGAAGAAATAGCCTGCTCGCATCGGTCCACACACCTACGACGGTGTTATAATGTCGCCCAATCGTGGTTCCCTCACTGTCGTGAGGAGCGTAATGCTCATATAACAATGCTGACCTGGATCACCGCCCCAGGCATCGCGTACCTAATCGCGTGCGGCCTGACGGCGCTTGGAGTGATGGCCCTAATCAGCGCGTGCCTCCTTGGCATGAAGACAGTCATGCGGGCCTGACCCATGTTTACCGGCATCGTCGAAGAAATGGGAGTGGTCAAGAC
>CAYJUP010000051.1:4833-11537 GCA_964373365.1 uncultured Nitrospiraceae bacterium | reverse complement strand
CCCTCCGCCGCGTTCGATCCCAGTTGCCGCTCGCGCAAAAAGTCAAATTGGCCGATTACGTCATTGACGGCACCTTGTCCTTTGAGCAGACAAAAAACGAAGTGCAGCGGATCTATGCTGAGCTGCAGCAACGTGCCTGATTAGTCGGATACTCCTAGCTTAACCACATCACTAGCTCTTGGAAGAGGTTACAGCAGAAGAAGTGCATTCCTCCGCTCCCTGTGCTAAATTTCCCGCATGCGTAATGTCGTCATCATCGGGTCTGGGCCGGCAGGGTTGACCGCCGCGATCTACACGGCGCGAGCCAACCTTGCTCCTCTCCTGATCGAGGGCGTGCAGGCCGGTGGCCAATTGACGCTCACGACCGAAGTGGAGAACTACCCCGGCTTCTACCACGCCATCATGGGGCCCGACCTGATGAAGGAGATGCGGGCCCAAGCCGAGCGATTCGGCACGGAATTCCTGACCGGCGACGTGTCCGCTGTGGACCTCAAAAAACCGCCCTTCACCCTGACGATCGAGGGCGAACGGACGGTTGAGACCCGGACGCTGATCATCGCCTCCGGGGCTTCCGCCAACATGCTGGGGCTCGAGGCCGAGCGGCGTCTGGTCGGCCACGGCGTGTCCACCTGCGCGACCTGCGACGGCTATTTCTTCCGCGGCAAGGAACTGATCGTGGTCGGCGGCGGTGACGCCGCGATGGAGGAGGCAACGTTTCTGACGAAGTTTGCCACCCGCGTCTTGGTGGTGCATCGGCGGGATAAATTGCGGGCCTCCAAGATCATGCAGGATCGGGCGTTCAAGAACGAGAAGATCACCTTCATCTGGAACTCGGTCATCGAAGACATTCTGGGGGACGTGGTGGTCACCGGCGTTCGCCTACGAAACATGGTCACCGGTCGGACTTCGGAACTGTCCTGCGCGGGCGTGTTCGTCGCCATCGGCCACAGTCCGAACACCAAGCTGTTCACGGGCCAGATCGAGATGGATCCCAAAGGCTACATCCTTACGAGGAACGGCACCGCGACCAACGCGCCCGGCGTGTTTGCGGCCGGCGATGTCCAGGACCACCGGTACCGGCAAGCCGTGACTGCCGCCGGCTCCGGCTGCATGGCCGCCATTGATGCCGAGCGATACCTTGAAGGGGTCGGTCAACACAGAGGTTGACCGACCCCGTTCAACGTTAAACGTGAATCGTTAAACGCGGTTCACGAGTAACGAATAACGGTTAACGTCCTGATCATGCGTTGCGCCATCGTCCACTACCATGAACTGGCCCTCAAGGGACGGAACCGCCCGTTCTTCGAGCATCGCTTGGTGCGCAATCTTCGCCTCACCCTCAAGGACCTGGGCATCAGGCAGGTCGATCCCCTTCAAGGACGCATCCGCGTCGCCCTTCCGGATGACACGCCTTGGGAGACGGTGAAGGATCGGCTTGCGCGTGTCTTCGGCATCGCCAACTTCTCGCTCGCGCATTCAGTCGCGCTCGACCTCACCAACCCGAACCTTGAGACGTTGAACACCGCGGTCGGTGAAGCTGTGCGCGGCCTGACCTTTAACACGTTTCGCGTCACGACCAAGCGCGCCGACAAGCGTTTTCCGATGACGTCCCTGGACGTGGACCGCGCGATCGGCGCCCACATCTGCGCCCTCACCGGCAAGCGGGTCAGCCTGGGCAACCCGGACCTGACCGTCCACATCGAGATGCTGGCCAAGGAGACCTACTATTCCGTCCAGAAGGAAGCCGGCCCCGGCGGGCTGCCGGTCGGCATCAGCGGCAAGGTGGCATGCCTGATCTCGGGAGGTATTGACTCGCCGGTCGCCGCCCTTCGCATGATGAAGCGGGGGTGCCAGGCGGCCTTCGTGCATTTCCACGGCAGGCCCTACGTCAGTCGGGCTTCGGAAGAGAAAGTCCGCGAGATCGTCCAATTGCTGACGCAATACCAGCTCTATTCGCGTCTGTATCTGATTCCGTTCGGCGAGATTCAGCGGCAGATTGTGTTGGGCTCGCCAGCGGCTTTCCGCGTCGTTCTGTACCGCCGGATGATGCTGCGGATCGCCGAGGAGTTGGCCCGCCGGGAACGCTGCTGGGGGCTGGTCACCGGCGACAGCCTGGGACAGGTGGCCTCACAGACTCCGGAGAACCTGGCGGTGGTGGAAGAGGCCGCCCAACTGCCGGTCCTTCGTCCGCTGATCGGCATGGATAAGATCGAGATCACCGACCAGGCCCAGCGGATCGGCACGTTCGAGACGTCCATTGAACCGGATCAAGACTGCTGCAAGCTTTTCGTCCCCCCGCACCCGAGCACGAGGACCAGCCTCGACCAGATCAGAAAGATCGAGCGCAGCTTCGATCTCGGCGCCCTCGTCAAGCAAGGTCTCGAACGGGCTGAACTAGCCGAGTTCAAATTCCCCGGTCAGTGAGCACGGACTCGCGCTTCAACTCTCTCCCTCAAGATACGAAAGTGCTTTTCCAATTGGCGTCGGAGTTCCACGGCCACGAGCCAGTCCGGAGCCCAGGTGTCCACGTCTACCCGTAGCTCCAACTCAGCACGTGTCCGCATGCCGTCTCCTTCCGGGACGACTTTCCAGGTGCGGGAGTACTGCTTGAAATCGCCCGCAACGAGGGTGGTCGCAAGCCCCCCACCCGGCAGTTCCTGGTTTTCGCAGAGGAGCCGGCGCTCACCGGGCAGCAGCGCGTGTTTGATGTACAGATCGGTCACGACACGCTCGCCCTGCTGCTCAAGATGCGCGAGACGCATCGTGACTCCGAACAGGGTCGGCCAGTTCTCGTAATCGGTCAGAACCTGCTGCACCACCGACGGCGACACAGGTAGGTGCAGCGTTGCAGTCGCATAGACGCCGCCGGAAGGTTCCGTTCGAACCTCCAGCACGGACGGCGTGTCCTGGATGCTCCAGGCAGCCGGTTCAGCCGCGCCGAACGCGGTGCAGGCAATCAGCCCCACCCATAAGCGACAAAACTTCACTTTACTCTGTCTACATACCAAAGTTGGTGCATGGCCCGGAGCGGATAGTACCGGAAGGACTGGGGAGCTACCGATCTCGTCACCCTAAGATCGCGTCAATCAGCCGAGTGTGGATGCGACGCACGCGCTCGAGCTGGCCCTTGGCCGGAAAGCGCTCATAGAATCCGTCGGCCCTGAACTCCTTGGCCAGGCCGGCCCACGGTTGAAGAGTGGCCACGAAGGGCTTGGGCGATCCTTCCTGCTCCCACTGCCCCATCAGCTTGCGGTCAGGGATCAAATCGTCCAGCACCCGGATCAGCGCCTTCAGCGTCACGTCGCGCGTGAACATGTACCGCTCGTTGTTGCCCCAGACCTCGCCCATGACCTCTTTCACGGCCTTCAGGTAATCCCGCACGAGCGCGTAGCACTT
Organism: uncultured Nitrospiraceae bacterium; assembly: GCA_964373365.1. GTDB lineage: Bacteria > Nitrospirota > Nitrospiria > Nitrospirales > Nitrospiraceae > CAYJUP01. Next base: position 8,141 of record CAYJUP010000051.1, on the reverse strand, counting down.
GTCCGCTTTCATGCCGAGGTGGAACTCGAACCAGCGCGAGTGTTCCGTGACCACCTTGTGCAACTCGTTGAAGATCTCGGACTGGAGGATCCATTTCTCCTGCCGGCTGCGACCACCCAGCCGATTGATCTTGTACTGGAGCGGGGAGTCAGCCTCACCGTACAGCAGATTGACCACCTTCGCCGCGAACTTCTTCTCCGGGCTCTCCCATGAGACCTTTTCATAGAGGTCCACCAAGTGCGAGCGATTGATGCGCGTGTGCGTCGAATTGATGATCACGAACATTTCCGTCGCAAACTCGGCGCTCCGGCCGTCGAACAGCACGCATGGCACTTCGACCTTGCCGATCTCGTCCTGATGGCGCTCGTTGAAGAAGTGCAGCCCAGCGATCCGATGCTGGCCGTCGATGATCAGGTACTTCCCCTTGGGCTCGCTGAGATAGCCGACGGAGTCGGTCTCCCCCAGTTTCTGGAATCGGAGTATCTCGTCGGTGAAGAGGAGTACCGTGCCGGGTACCATCGGCTGTGCCACGACCGTCCCATAAAAATTCACGATCTGTTTAATCTTCTGCCGATTCAGAACGCGTTGAAAGCTTTTCTCGCTTCGTTCGATGCCGGCGATGAACTGGGCGACATCATCATGCTCCGATACCCGACCCTGCTGGATTTCCTCGCCCTCGAAATAATACCGGCTGGTGAATCGAACCTTTTCGAGCAGGTCGGCCGCTTTGTAGGAAACGAAGTAGAAGGTACTATCTTTCTGGCGCACGCGCGTCGCAAGCATGATGTCTCCTCTTTGGTTTTTCCGGTTTGTTTCGTTTTTCTGGTTTGCTGGGTCGGTCGAGTCTTTCGGGTTTCATTTAAAAATCCAAACCAACCAGGCAAACGAGACAAACAAGATCAACGGTCCCTCGAAGGTATAGGCCAGAGCGGGTCGGATCAGGGGGCCGGTGAATATCCCTTGAGCGCCAACAGCACTTCTTTCGGGCCGAGCGTGTTCACCACATCGGAGGCCTCCAGACCGCCTTTCCGTGCCACGTTCACCCCAAACGGCACGTCCTCCAGCCCATCCGTGGCATGCGCATCCGGGTTGATGCTCACCTTCACCCCCTGGGTCTTAGCATAGCGGCAGTGTCGCCAGTCCAGATCGAGCCGGTGAGGGTTCGCATTGATTTCCACGATCTTTCCCTGGGCGGCGGCCGTATCGATCACTTTCCGCATGTCCACGCGGTACCCTTCCCGCGACAGCAGCAACCGCCCGGTCGCGTGTCCCAGCATAGTGACGTACGGGTTGGTCAGCGCCCGGCAAATTCGCCGAGTCTGGTCTTCTTCACTGAGGTTAAAGCGGCTATGCACCGAGGCGATCACGAAGTCAAAGCTGGCCAGAACGTCGTCTGGATAGTCCATGGCGCCATCTACCAAAATGTCGGCCTCGATGCCCTTGAAGATACGGATGTCCGAGAATGTTTTCTGCAGTGCGTCAATCGCCGCGTGTTGGTCGCGAACCCGGTCTTCCTTGAGACCGTTGGCGTAAAAGGCCGATTGACTATGGTCCGAGATACCGATGTAGCGGTAGCCGAGGGCCCTCGCCGCCGCGACCATTTCCTCCAGACTGGCCGAGCCGTCGCTGTAAGTGGTGTGATTGTGGAAGATGCCCCGGATCTGCCCTACCTCCACCAAAGGCTTCAGGCGCCCGGATTCCGCCGCCTCGATTTCCCCCAAGCCCTCCCGCAGTTCCGGCTCAATGAACGGCAGGCCCAACGCAGCATAGAGCGCCCCCTCCGAGTCCGCCTTGGGCGCCACCATTCCATTTGCGCCCATGAGATTCCAGGGCACCTTCATGCGAGCGGCTCGCGCCGACAGCGCGGCAAGATGTTCCTCGCTTGCGCTGGCGGCGAGCATCGCGTGTGCGGTCATGCCCTCGGACACCATGACCCGCACCGGAACTCCCAGGGATGATTTCCCGGTGATCGTGCTCCCCGCCTGGGTCAGCTCGCCCAACCCTTCAACCTGCCGCAGACCTTCCAGAACGGATCGGAGCCCATCCGCACTGACCAGCATCGAGATCGTTCGAACCACTTCCAGACGACGCCTCAGTTCGCCGACCAGTTCTGCGTGCCGCACCCCGGCCGAGTGCCTGATCACCTCGAGGATCCGCTCGGCCTCCCCGATGACGTTCGCATACAGGTGGAACCCTCGTCGACGCTTGAGCTGTTGGATGCCCTGTCGGACTTTGTCTTGCGTCTTCTGGCCGAAGCCCGGCAGGCCGACCAGACGATTCTCGATGCAGGCGTACTCCAACTCGCCGACCGTCGTGATGTCCAGTTGATTCCAGACCGTCGTGATCTTCTTGGGCCCAAGCCCGGGGATAGTGGTCATCTCCAAGAGCCCTGCCGGCACGCTCTGCCTGAGTTCGTCGTAATAGGCCAGTCGGCCGGTTCCCACCAGCTCCGCCAGCTTCTCGGCCAGCGCCTGCCCGATCCCCTTCAGCTCGCGGATGCGGCCGGAGGCCACCAGGTCGCTGACATCCTCGGTCAGCGTCTCAATCGTGCGAGCGGCGTTGTAATACGCCTTGCTCTTGAACGGGCTCTCGCCCTTCAGTTCGAGCAAGAGGCCGATTTCTTCGAAGATTCTGCTGATCTCGCGTTTGTCGATCATCTTCGGCTAGGGGCTATGGGCCAGAGGCCATGGCGGCAGATAAGCAGCTAACGGGGTGAATCCTGATCCCCCCGCCCATCGCCTGCAGCCTATCGCCTCTTGCCTCGCGCTTCGCGCGTTGCGCCCGATTCTACGCCACGCCTCCACTCGCCGCAAGCGTTAGGAGTGTGCTACTCTTAAGAACGCCATCACGGGATTCAATGGCTATCCGGTTCACAGGCATTCCATGCGGCACTATTTCTTTGGTGTTGGGCGGGGTGCTGTGTTTGTTCCTGCTCGATCTGTCCGCCGCATCGCCGCTGGGCGATTCATCTGCCACAACCGAATCCTCGTGCAATTTCGGGATGGTCAAAGGCGATCCCAAACAAAGCTGCAAGGCCCCGATGCCGCAGGGCTGTGTCGTGGCCAATTTCCCTGGCACCACGCGTCCTTGGTCCGACATCTCCAAAGGGGGCGCCACCACCTGCCGGTTCAATGAAAAAGAAACCGACTGGAAGACCCGCATCACCGGCGCCTGTGCGCGGTGCTCGTCCGGACAGTGCTCCGCCCGCTTCAGCGTCAAGTTTGACTGCGCGCAAAGAAAGTAGCCATGACGCTCTCTGAAGAAATCAAGCGCGAGGCGCGCGGGCTGGGGTTCCAGGCGGTCGGCAT
>CAYJUP010000051.1:0-4733 GCA_964373365.1 uncultured Nitrospiraceae bacterium | reverse complement strand
TCTGTGATCTCGGTGGGCATGAACTACTATACCGAGCAGCAGGCGGACGAGCGGCCGGGGTACGGCCGCATCGCGCGGTACGCGTGGGGAGAGGATTACCACGATGTGCTGAAAAAACACCTGGAGCAGTTGGAAGCCAGGATCAGAACCCTGGCGCCAGGCGCCAAGACACGATGTTACGTGGACACCGGGCCTGTCATGGAGAAGGCCTGGGCTCAGCAGGCCGGCCTCGGGTGGATCGGTAAGCACTCGAACCTGGTCTCCGAGCAGTATGGATCCTGGTTACTCCTTGGCGAGATTTTGACCACTCTCGACCTTGACCCCGATGAACCTGGGACCGACCTGTGCGGATCCTGCACGCTCTGCATCCGGGCCTGTCCGACCGGCGCGATCACCGAGCCGTACGTGGTGGATGCCCGCAGATGTATCTCTTACCTGACGATCGAGCTGCATAGACCGGGTGACAAGATTCCGGACGAACTGGCTCCCAAGCTGGGGAACCGGATCTTCGGCTGCGATGATTGTCTCGACGTCTGTCCGTACAATGTCCACGCGTCGCCAACTACGGAACGGGCCTTCCAACCCTCTCCCCTGGCACTGGCACCCAACCTGAAAGCTCTGGCCGGGATCAGGGAGGACGAGTTTGCTGCCGCTTTCCGCCGGAGTCCCATCCGGCGTGCCAAACATGCCGGCTTCCTCCGGAATGTCAAGGCGGCGCTCCAGAATCTAAAACCTTTTGTCTCCTCTCGCCTTCCGATCTCAGCCAGCACACGGTAAGCGCCGGTTGTTCCCTCCTCACGTCCAAGGTGGTTGAAATCTACCATCGCTCTGGGTATAGTCATTCGGCAATCGCCTAGGTTGACTATTTGCGCATGGTTGCGGGAGAGCCGTCGGCTCACCCCGAAAGGAGGGCACCATGGCACTGTGGCCGTTTGGACCGCACACAAAGGAGACTCCTGGATTGGGTGGGTGTTGATTGTCGATGACGAGGAGAAGGTCAGAAAGGTGGCCCGGCTGACGCTCACCAAGGCCGGCTACGACGTCGAGGAGGCGGAAGATGGTGGGAAGGCCATTGAAGTCCTGAATTCTGGAGAGAACCCGCTTATGGTGGATGTCATTAACCGTGCCAAAATCTTTGCCCCGTTCTTTACCACGAAGCAAGTCGATAAGGGAACCGGCCTGGGACTCTACGTCGTACAGAGTCTTATCTCGAAGCATGGTGGACGGATTTCTGTCGAGAGCGAAGAAGGGAAAGGCACGACATTCCACATTCAATTCCCCATACCCAGCCAGGCTTGACGCGCGCCGGGTTGCGTGGCAAGTCCACCGGTTCTCATTTCAGTTCCGCGATCGTAACGCCATCGCCGCCTTCCGCTCGCTCTCCAGGTCGGAAGGTCGCCACGTAGGGTGACTCTTTCAGATACTCTCGCAACACCTGCTTCAGCCGGCCGGTGCCGTGACCGTGGATGATCCGTAGAAGTGCCGCGCCGGCCAACGCGGCCCGGTCCAGCGCCGCGACCGTCAGTTCAAGCGTCTCGTCGGCGGTCCTGCCCCGAACATCCAGCACGCTCGGCGCCTCATGCTCTTCGGGAGCAATCAGGCGTCGTGCCCGATCCGATTGGACTCTGTGCGACCTCTCCGCGTCACCGGGCTCGGCCAGGCCGGCCAGACCCGACACCGGCACCGACATTTCGGCGTCTCCCACGCGAACCCGAACCCGCTTCTTTCCTTGCGGCGGCTCCAGCAGCGTCCCGGCCGCGCCCAGGTTGACGATCTCGACCCGATCCCCGACCTTGAGCTGATCAATGGGCACGGCTTCGGCAGGTTTGACCAGTCGTGATCGGACCTGACCCTCGATCTCGGCCAGCCGTTGCTTCGCTTCCTTCGCCTTGATCAGTGTCCGTTCACCTTTCAGACCTTCGATGATCGCCTGAACCTGGGCACGGGCGTGCAAGAGTTCGTCGGTCAGCTTCTTCTTGACGCTCTTACGCTCTTCGCGCTCAGAGAGGCGCAGCCGCTCCGCGGTCTCGCTCGCCATGCGCGCCGACCGCTCGGCCTCGACTTTCAGCTCGCCGACGCGCGCGGTATCCTGGTCCAGGCGGCGTTGCTTCTCTTGGAGATCTCCGAGCATCTGTTCCAACGCTCGGTCTTCGCGGCGCAATAGCCCCAGCGCATGGTCCAGAATAGACTCATCCATCCCCAGACGGCCGGCGATATCGATCGCGGAGGACCCGCCCGGCATACCCATGAGCAGGCGGTAGGTCGGCGCGAGCCTGCTCACATCGAACTCGACACTGGCGTTCATAAACCCCCGCGTCGTCTGGGCGAGCGCCTTGAGCGAGTTGTAGTGAGTGGTCACCACCACTTTCATGCCCAGGCCGGCGAGCCGAATAAGCAGCGCCTCCGCCAGCGCCGCGCCCTCGGTGGGGTCGGTGGAGGTCACCAACTCGTCTAATAGGACTAGCGCCTTGGGCGGCAGGACTAACGCCCTCGTCGCCTCTGTGGCCTCACCGGGTGGCGCCTGGTCGCCCGAAGCGATGTGGCGCGAAGCCATTTCGGACGTTGCCTGCTCCAGCAGCCTGATCATCTGCGTGATGTGCGCCGAAAAGCTGGACAGATCCTTCGCCAGATCCTGGGCATCCCCGATGTCCGCATACACCTCATGGAACAGGGCCATCTCTGAGTCCACCCCGCACGGCGGCTGGAGCCCCGCCCGGACCATCAGGGCGAACAGCCCCACGATCTTCAACGTCACGGTCTTTCCCCCGGTGTTCGGACCGGAGATCACCAGCACACGCACGGTCTCATCCAGCAGAATGTCATTCGCCACGACGCGCTCTCTCGCCAGCACCAAGAGCGGGTGGCGCGCCTGCCTGAGGGCAATGCGGCCGCGGGTGTTCAACGAGATCGGCCTGCCCTTCACGAGATGGCTGAACGAGGCCTTGGCCGCAATGCAGTCCAACCGGCCCAGCACCTCCAGACCGCTCAGGAACGCCGGCGCATGGCCTGCCACCAGCGTGGAGAGTTCATTCAGGATTCGTTTGACCTCCCGCTCCACCTCCAACTCAGCCACCTTGATCGAGTTGTTCAGCTCCACCAACTCACGAGGCTCCAGAAAGACCGTCGCGCCGCTGGCTGACACATCGTGGACAATGCCGGGGATCTTGGACCGCATCTCGGCCTTGACCAGGATGACGTACCGGCTCTCGCGCTGGGCGAAGTACTTTTCCTGGAGAACCTCGGCATAGCGACGGGACGCCAGAATCACCTCGAGGCGGTCGCGCATCCTGTGCTTCAGATCCTGGGCGTGGTGGGTGAGCCGACGCAGGTCGGGCGTCGCCGATTCCCGGATGTTGCCCTCCGGGTCCACGCACCGGTCGATCGCCGTCTTGACGTGATGCAACGAATTCAGCTCGTCAAGCGACACAGCCACCATGCAGAGGGCAGGCGCCTGCTCACGGCATCGCCCCAGATAGCGGGCGACCTCAGTCGCCAGCCCTAGGACGATAGAAAGGTCTCGCAACTCATGCGTCTCCAGCGTCGCGCCCTTGACTGCACGCCCGAGCGACCCTCTCACATCAGGGAATGACAGCGACGGAAACGGCTCGCCGCTCTCCTCAAAAGCGACCATTTCGGCGGTCTCCTGCAACCGAGCGGTGGCCGCATCGAGATCCGTCTCAAGTGGAAGGGCTCGGCACCGTTCAGCCCCCATCGCCGAGTGGGCCCGCGCTGCCAGCAGTTCAAGGAGGCGGTCCCACTCCAACACGCGTGCAGCTTCTTGCAACAGGGACGAAGACTCCATGGCGCGGTTGGGGAGCTCAGGCATCATAGGTCAGAAACGGGCACCTGAGAGGATACGAACACGTGAGGGGATAGTTCTGAAAGAAAAGCACGGGGTGTCAGGAGCGTTTCAACTCAGCCACGTCAGCATGTCAAGTAGTTCCGTCGCCAAACAAATACTCGATCTCATCCAGGCCGTTTTCGAGTGAATAGTCCACGATGTTACTAAATGAGGAAAGAATAATCAGGGCATTCACGTTAGCGTCCTCGGTTGAGGCATGCCGTAATCGCTCGGACATTCCTGAGTTGACCTGCGAGATAGCCTTATAAATCTGGCTGAGATTTTGTAACCCCCAGTCCGGGTTTCCCCCTTTCCGCATCACAAAATACTGCTTCGTCAAATACATCGACACCGCCCGGTAAATGGTTTCTTGGCTGGTCGCAAACGGCAAGTGAAACCGAACCATCGGGCGCAGCTTATCCATTACCGGACAGTTGCTGGTTACCATGTACATGCCGATGATCGAACTGAGTCCTTTCTGCAGCGTGGTCTGTTTTTCATAGGTTCGCTCGGGGGATTTGACATTGACACTCGTGTTTTTATGCGAGATGGAATCTTTGAACGTTTCAACAAGGCTGGAAAGGTTCACCGCCACCGGACAATACGCGACGTCGTCGCCAAGCGGGCAATTCGTGCACTGAAAATAGTTCAACTTCGTCCAATCCGGTTTCGGTAAATCCTTCTGGGGCAGCAACTCTAACGTGTCGGCGTTCAGTCTGATCTCAAAATTCTTCTCCTTGCCGTCTTCAAATTTAAATTTGTAGACGTACCGAAGTGTGTCGGCTTGTTGATTCTCAGCCATACCTTCTATCCCCTGCCCCAGTAGGACCTAGCGAAAGATCTCTAGACAGGATGGACTCTACCGCATCAAGCGTGCCGAGGCAAGCCAGTG
>CAYJUP010000050.1:0-11651 GCA_964373365.1 uncultured Nitrospiraceae bacterium | reverse complement strand
GCGATCGTCTTGATATTGGCGTTCTTGAGACAATTGGCCGCTCTGACGGACAGTTCGAGCTCGTTGACGCTCCGGAACAGATTCTTGTTGACTTCACGCCGCTCTTCTTCCTTCCACTCTTTCGGTTTCGTTTCGCTGAGCTCCTCTGGATGGATGAAAATATCCAGATGGTCCTGGAGAATACCCGCGGCGGCGGAAAGAGCATTCTGAGGAATGATGCTTCCATCGGTCCAGATCTCGAGCATCAGCTTATCGTAATCCGTCACCCGACCGACACGCGCATTCTCCACTAGAAAATTGACTCGCTTCACCGGCGAATAAACCGAGTCCACGGCGATCACGCCGATCGGCAGCCCCTCTTCCTTATTCCGCTCAGCCGGCTCATAGCCACGCCCGGGTTTCACCACCATTTCCATATCCAGGGTGGCCTCTTTCTCCAGCGTGGCGATGTGCAGGTCCGGGTTCAGGATGGTGACGTCCGCATCATGGATGATATCCGACGCTTTCGCCTCGCCCGGCCCTTTTTTTCGGAGGCGGATGGTCTTGGGCTTGTCGGTGTGCAGCTTCAACCTGAGAGTCTTGACGTTCAGGACGATCGCGGTCACATCTTCCGTGACGCCCGGGATCGTGGAAAACTCGTGCAACACACCTTCAATCCGCACCGTCGTCGTCGCGGCACCGGTCAAGGAGGACAGCAGCACACGACGCAGGGAGTTACCGATGGTCGTGCCAAATCCTCTCTCGAACGGCTCGGCCGTGAACTTGCCGTAGGTCGGGGAAAGAGTTTCCTTGTCGGCTTCGACCCGCACTGGGACTTGAAAGTCCTTCATTGCCTTAATCATGATGCCCCCTTCGCCTTGTCTCTATTAACCAGAATCCCACGGAGCGTCTGTCCCTCGCCACCTGAAACAGCAGCAGGCCACGCGTTACCTGGAATACAATTCCACCACCATTTGTTCGTTGACGGGAAGCGCGATTTCCTCCTTCGTCGGAAGACCTCGCACCGTTCCCTTGAACGCGGCGCGGTCGAGTTCTAACCAGCCGGGAATCCCTCTTCCGTCTACCGCCTCCAGCGCCGACACAATGGGCACAAGATCGCGACTCCGCTGACGGACTTCGACCACATCGCCGGGTTTCACGATGTAGGCGGGTATATCGGTCTTTCGACCGTTGACCAGGAGATGCCCATGGTTCACCAGTTGCCTGGCTGCCTTCCGTGAGGAAGCAAATCCAAGCCGGTACACGACGTTGTCCAACCTGCACTCGAGCAGTTTCAGCAAGTGCTCACCGGTAATACCTGCCCGGCGCTCCGCCTTCCCGAAGAAGCCTCGGAATTGTCTCTCTTGGAGGCCGTAGATCCGCTTCAACTTCTGTTTCTCGCGCAACTGCGCGCTATATTCCGAGATTCGTTTCCGTCCCTGTCCATGTTGTCCGGGCGGGTAGCTCCGTCGCTCGATGGCGCACTTTTCCGTCATACACCGTGAGCCTTTCAGAAACAGCTTCACACCTTCTCGTCGGCACAACCGACAGACCGGACCTCGGTACTTCGCCACGTGTCCTCCTCAGTTTCGTTAATCGTTCAACGTTATTCGTGAACCGCAAGACCCGTTTAACGTTGAACGATTCACGTGTAACGTTCTTCCCACTACACTCGCCTCCGTTTAGGCGGCCGGCAGCCGTTATGGGGAATCGGGGTCACATCACGGATAAGATTGATGCGTAGGCCTGCCCCCTGGATCGAGCGGATCGCTGACTCACGTCCCGACCCAGGTCCATTGACGTAGACATCTACCTGCCGCATCCCGTGTTCCATGGCCTTCTTCGCCGCAGCTTCCCCAGCCCTCTGAGCCGCAAACGGCGTGCTCTTGCGTGACCCCTTGAAGCCTTGGTTGCCGGCACTTGCCCACACCACCGTGTTTCCACTCATATCGGTAATGGTGACAATCGTGTTGTTGAACGACGCCTGGATATGGGCGATCCCGCTCTGGACCGTCTTGCGCTCCTTCTTCTTTCCTTTTTTGACGCTCATGCGTGGTCCCTCTCACTCCGCACCGTAACGGCTACGCCCTCGTTGGAACGGTCGCGCGTTTGCGCGCTTTTCCGATTGACACCCGCTTGCCTTTCCGGGTTCGAGCATTGGTCTTTGTCCGTTGCCCCCGGACCGGCAAACTCTTGCGATGCCTCAATCCGCGATAGGTTCCGGTGTCGATCAGTCGCTTGATATTCATGGAGACCTCTTTGCGGAGGTCCCCTTCCACCGCATAATCGCGTTCGATGATCTCTCTCAACTTGACGATCTCATCCTCGTTGAGATCCTTCACCCGTGTCGCGCCGTTGACTCCGGACTTCTTTACAATCTGAGCCGCGCTGGCCCGACCGATCCCGTAGATATACGTTAAGCCGATGTCCACTCGTTTTTCCCGAGGCAAATCAACTCCGGCAATCCGTGCCATGCTTCCCTCTCGCGTTAATCGTTAATCGTGATTCGTTAATCGCTGGAAGCGAAAACCCCGTTTAACGATGAACGTTTCACGTCTGCTAGCCTTGGCGTTGTTTGTGTCGGGGATTCTGGCACAGCACCCTGACCACACCCCGACGCCGGAGGACCCTGCACTTCGAGCAAATCGGTTTCACCGACGATTTGACCTTCATGACTACTTTCACCTTTTCCCTTTTGACTATTGCCTCATTTAAACCGATAGGTAATCCGTCCCCTCGTCAGATCATATGGGGACAGTTCCACTGTGACCTTATCCCCCGGGAGGATCCGAATGAAGTGCATCCGCATCTTCCCGGAGATATGGGCTAAGATCTTGTGTCCCTTGTCCAGCTGAACTCGAAACATGGCGTTCGGCAGCGTTTCGGCCACCGTCCCCTGCACCTCAATAATGTCTTCCTTGGACATCAGAACGCCGTCCTCATGCTCCACATGGAAGCCCTTGCAATCCTGCCCTAGAGTTGTGTCAGGATCCGAGGGGGGCCGCTCGCCTGGATGGCAATCGTGTGCTCGAAATGTGACGAGAGACTGCCGTCTCTCGTCACAGCCGTCCACCGATCGTCCAGAATACGGACTCCGCTCTCACCCATGTTGACCATGGGCTCAATCGCCAACGTCATCCCAACTTGGAGGCGAGGCCCTTGTCCCGGCTGGCCATAGTTGGGAACTTGCGGCTCCTCGTGCAATTGGCGACCGATCCCATGCCCCACAAAATCGGTCACAACCGAAAAGCCTGCCGCTTCGGCATGGCGTTGGATCGCGTGGGAAATATCGGAGAGCCGATTCCCGACGACCGCCTGTTCAATGCCCTTATAGAGCGCTTCCTCCGTCACGCGCAGCAGCTCGGCCGCCTTGGGATGAATGGGCCCCACGGGAATGGTCACCGCCGAGTCCCCATAGAACCCTTCCACGATGGCTCCCAGGTCGAGGCCGATGATATCGCCTTCTTGGAGCACACGTTTCGACGGGATGCCGTGGACAACCTGATCATTCACCGACGCGCAGAGGGTCTTCGGATAGTTTCGATAGCCTTTGAAGGCGGGAACCCCTCCCCGCGCCCGAATGAATTCTTCAGCCAGCCGATCCAGCTCCTCCGTCGTGACACCTGGCCGGACCTCTCGTCGCAACGCCTGGAGCGTCTCCGCGACCAGCTTGGAAGCCTTCGCCATGATCTCGATTTCGTTCGGCGTTTTCAGCTCAATGCTCATGCCAGGCCCTTTGCTGACAACAGACGCATCAGCCGCTGATGAACGCCTTCGATCTGACCCGAACCGTCGAGCTCGGACAGGATCCCTCGTTGGCGATAGTACTCGACCAGCGGCGCGGTCTGCTTTTCATAGACCGATAGTCGGGCTTCCACCGTGTCCTTCTGGTCGTCGCACCGCTGGATGAGATCACCGCCACACCGATCACAGATCCCGACGCGCTTGGGAGGGGCGAAGTCAACATGGAACACCGCCTGGCACTTCGAGCAGCTCCGCCGACCACTCAGACGCCGCATCACCTCATCTCGGGAAACGACGAAATTGACCACTCGATCGAGCGATTCCCCTCTGGAGTTCAGGAGCTCGGTCAGTGCTTCGGCCTGCGGAACGGTCCTGGGAAATCCGTCAAGCAGGAAGCCCCTCGCGCACACCGGCTCTGCCAGTTTTTCTTTCACGATTCCGACCACCACCGAGTCCGGCACCAGTTTCCCCTGATCCATACACGCCTTCGCCTGAAGTCCCAACGCCGTCTTGTGCCGGACCGCTTCCCGGAGAATGTCCCCGGTCGAAATCTTCGGCTGATGAAACCGCGACGCGACCAGTTCAGCCTGCGTGCCTTTGCCGACCCCCGGAGCCCCAAGAAAGACCAAGCGCATGGGGGGGGGACTCAACCGCTCCGCCCCTTCAACCGCCCCTTCGCGAGGAACCCTTCGTAGTTTCTCATCAACATGTGCGACTCGATTTGCTGGGCTGTGTCCAAGCCGACCCCGATCACGATCAGCAACGACGTCCCTCCGAAATAGAACGGCACATTCAGCTTATAAATCAGAAATTCTGGAATCACGCAGACGGCAGCCAGGTAGATCGAGCCCGCGAAGGTGATCCGCGTCAACACCCTGTAGATATAATCAGATGTCCGTTGCCCCGGTCGGATCCCTGGAATAAATCCGCCGTACTTCTTCATGTTATCGGCCATATCCACCGGGTTCAGTACCACCGCGGTGTAAAAGAAGCAGAAAAACACGATCAGCCCGACGTACAGGATCGTATACAACAGTGAGCCCGGTGCGAGTTGGGTGCCGAGCGACTGCACCCAGGGAATCTGAATGAACCCCGCGATCGTAGCCGGAAACGCGATGATCGAGGACGCGAAAATCGGCGGAATGACGCCGGCTGTATTAATCTTCAGTGGTATGTGGGTGCTTTGCCCTCCATAGACTCGCCTCCCGATCACGCGCTTCGCATATTGCACCGGAATCTTGCGACGGCCGCTCTCCAGAAACACGATGGCCGCCACGACCCCCAGCATGACAACCACCAAGGCGACCAGGAGCAGAAAACTCAACTGTCCCACCTGATACAGATCGAACGTCTGCGAGACGGCGCTCGGGAGCCGAGCCACGATGCCCGCAAAGATAATCAATGAGATCCCGTTGCCGATCCCGCGTTCGGTGATCTGCTCTCCCAGCCACATGAGAAAGGCGGTGCCGGCCGTCAGGGTAATGACGGTCATCAGGCGAAACGGCCATCCCGGGTTCAAGACGAACGCGCCCTGATTCATGCCTTCGAGGCCCACCGCAATGCCGAACCCCTGGATAAGCGCGATGACGATGGTTCCGTATCGCGTGTACTGGATGATCTTTTTGCGTCCCCGTTCACCCTCCTTGGCCAGCTTTGACAAATCGGGAATGACGACCGTCAGCAGCTGTAAAATAATCGACGCGCTAATGTATGGCATGATGCCGAGCGCGAAAATCGTCAGTCGAGACAGCGCACCGCCCGAAAAGATGTCTAAAAAGCCGAGGAGCGACCCCCCCCGTTCCAATAAGAACTTCGATAATTCCTCGTTGTTGATACCGGGCGTCGGGATATACGCGCCGACCCGGTACACCGCCAGCATGACCAGCGTGAACGCGATGCGAGTGCGCAGCTCCGGTATTTTAAAGATGTTCTGGAGGCTTGTGAGGAGTCGTTCAAACACCGCCGATGACCTCAGCCCTCCCGCCAGCAGCCTGGATCTTTTCCAACGCCGATTTGCTGAACTTGTGGGCCTGGACGACGATCGGTCTCCCCACCTCGCCGAGGCCAAGAATTTTCACCAGCCGGGTCTTCCGCTTAATCAGACCGGCGCCGACCAGAACCTGAGGCGTCACCTGATCCACCGCTCCTAACGCAGCCAGCGACTTCAGGTTCACAATCGCATAGTCAACTCGAAACGGATTGGTGAATCCATGCTTGGGCAAGCGACGGACCAAGGGCATCTGCCCCCCCTCAAAACCGGGCCGTTTCCCTCCTCCGGATCTTGCCAGCAGCCCCTTGTGTCCCTTGGTGGCCGTCTTCCCGTGACCGGAGCCGGGCCCTCTCCCGATGCGCTTCCGTTTCTTCGTGGCCCCGGCGTACGGAGCCAGTTCGTGCAGCTTCATCGCGCGCTCACTTCCAGCAGATACCCTACCTTGGCGATCATACCCTGCACCTGCGGGGTATCGGGACGCATGACGGTGTGGTTGAGTCGACGAAGGCCGAGCCCGCGCAGCACGAACCGGTGTCGCAGTGGAGTCCCGATCGGACTTCGCTTGAGCGTAATCGACAGCGTCCTGCCCGTCTTGGTGTTCGGCTTCACCTTACCCCACCCTTTCCACGCCGCTTCGGCGAAGGCGCACGACCTCCTCAGGGTCTCTGAGCCGGAGCAGTCCGTCCAAGGTCGCTCTCACCGTGTTGAACGGATTCCCCCGTCCTAGCGTCTTCGCGACGATATTGTGCGCGCCGGCCAACTCTACCACCGCCCGCACCGCTCCCCCGGCAATAATCCCGGTGCCCACTGACGCCGGTTTGAGCAGCACATGCTCGCCACCGAAAAAGCCGTGGATTTCGTGAGGAATCGTCTCGTTCTTGAGCGGAACGTGCACCAGATGCTTTTTGGCCTGTTCAATGGCTTTTGAGATCGCCACCGGCACTTCGGCGGCTTTGCCTTTGCCGGCACCGACCCAACCCTGCCCGTCCCCGACCACCACCAGCGCACAGAAACTGAACCGCTTGCCGCCCTTGACCACTTTCGCGACCCGGTTGATAAACACCACTTTGTCTTTGAGACTCAACTCGTCAGGATTAACTCGCACGAACCCGGGCTCCTTTCATGAAGTATTTGGCCAATCAGGATGCTCAAAAGCCAGCCAACGAGGCCGCGTGGAGTGCGGACCTTCCGCTTGCACACCTTGCAAGGGAAGCGCAACGGGCACCCGAGGTACGTGAGGAGTACGCCGGGTACTTCATTGCATGGCCCCGTGCAATGGGTGTTGAGAACGAAGTGGGGTGGCCTTTTTCAGCATCCTATTAGAACTTCAGTCCACTCTCGCGCGATGCCTCCGCCAGCGCCTTGATGCGGCCGTGGTAGAGCCGGCCTCCTCGGTCAAACACTACGGCCTCGACCTTCACTGCCTTCGCACGGTCGGCCAGCAGTTTGCCCACTGCCTTCGCGGCCTCGACGGTGCCACCCGACTTTAGGGACTTGCGCAACCGCTCGTCAAGCGACGAGGCTGCCGCCAGCGTGCGTCCGCTGGTGTCGTCAATCAACTGGGCATAGATATGGCTCTGGCTTCGAAAGACATTCAGCCGTGGGCGGGCCAGCGTCCCAAAAATTCGCTGACGCACGCGCTGCTGCCGCCGTCTTAACTTCCGTATTTTCTCGACGCTCGTCATCGCGCTCGTTTACTTTCCGGTCTTTCCTGCTTTCTTTCGGAGGACCTCACCCGCGTACCGGATTCCCTTTTGCTTGTACACGTCCGGCGGTTTGATGCCACGGAGATTCGCGGATACCTGGCCAACTGTTCTTTTATCAATCCCGCGGATGGTAATCACTGTCTGCTTGTCCACCTTCGCCTCGATCCCCGCCGGTAGCGGAAACACCACCGGATGGGTGTATCCGACGCTCAAGTTCACCGCCTGCCCCTGCACCTGTGCCTTGTAGCCGACCCCCGTGATCTCAAGCGTCCGCTCATACCCTTTGGTCACACCCACAATCATATTGTTGAGTTCGGCCCAGACGAGTCCGTGCAGGGCCCTGACTTTGGCATCGTCGGCCGAGCGGTTCACCTGCACACGACCATCAACCACCGCCACGGACACGCCTGCGGTCAGCGTCCATTCAAGCTGGCCTAGAGGTCCCTTCACCGAGACCTGTCGATCGGCGACGTTGACCTGAACACCCTGTGGAATCGGAATGAGTTTTCGCCCCAGCCGCGACATGCTCGACTACCGTTCAGTCAGTTATTTCCGTTCGCTCTGTTGACTCCGTGTACGGACAAAACTGACACCACGGACTCAACGGATTTACGTTCCTACCACACCTGGCAGAGCACTTCTCCACCGAGACTCGCTCGCCGCGATTCCTGATCCGTCATCAGGCCTTTGGATGTGGAGAGGATGGCAAGGCCCATGCCCCCCATCACCGGCTTCACCTCCCGCCTCCCCACATAGACCCGCTTGCCCGGCTTGCTGATGCGGCGCATCCCCATGATGATGGGCTGCCCCTCTCCCAAGTAGCGCAACTGGATCCGCAACGCCGGGTGTCCATTCGCGATTGACCGCTCGTAATGACTGATGAATCCCTCGGCTTTGAGGACCCGGAGCAGTTCGACTTTCAGTTTTGAGGCCGGAACGGTGACCGTCTCATGGCCACGCCGTGCTCCATTTTGAATCCGGATCAGAAGATCCGCAATCGGATCGGTCATCATGGCTTACACACCATAAGAAGGAGTGACGAGTGATGAGTGTTCAGTTCTGAGTTCGCCCGAGTTTAACTCAACACGCATCACTCAAGACTCAGCACTGTTTTTGAGACTACCAACTTGACTTTGTGACGCCGGGGATCTCCCCACGCAGGCTCAGAAACCGAAAACAAATTCTGCACATCTGAAAGCGCCTCAGAAAGCCTCTGACGCGCCCGCAGAGAGGGCACCGATTGTACCGTCTCGCTTTGAACTTCGGTTCAGCCGCCGCTTTGAGCCGCAAAGCCTTACGTGACACTGCTCATCTCCATCAATAACCGTGATGCGTGAACCGTGATGCGTAACGGATGACAACGTGTGGATGATTACTCATGACTCATCACTCATTATGATTAGGCCCTGAAGGGCATGCCCAGAAGGCGCAGCAACGCCTTTCCCTCATCATTGGTCTTCGCCGAGGTGACGATCGTGATATCCATGCCATGAATGGACGCCACGCTGTCATATTTGATCTCCGGAAAAATCAACTGCTCCTTGAGCCCTAGCGTGTAGTTCCCGCGGCCGTCAAACGCCTTGGGCGACACGCCGCGAAAATCACGAATTCGCGGAAGCGCCACGCTGACCAGCCGGTCCAGAAATTCGTACATACGGTCGCTTCTGAGCGTCACTTTCGTCCCGATCGGCATGCCTTGACGGAGTTTAAACCCGGCGATCGCTTTTTTTGCCTTCGTGACGACCGGCCGTTGCCCTGAAATCACTCCCAGTTCGGCAGTGGCACTTTCCAGCAGCTTCACATTTTGGATCGCTTCGCCCATCCCCACATTTAACACAATGCGATCAAGTTTCGGCACCTGCATCGGGTTCTTGTACCCGAACTCTTTCATCAGAGCGGGCACCGCCTGATGGCGGTAGGCCTCCTTCAGACGAGGCACGGGGCGGGGGCCGCGCGGCTCTTTGACCTCTTTCGGCTCTTTCTCGGCCGGTGCGGTGTCCTTCTTCACCACCGGTTTCTTATCGGACCCTTTCTCGACTGCCGCTTTGTCAGCCTTCGCCATCGTGTCTTCCCTCAAGCCTTCTCGACGATGTCCTTGCATTTCTTACAGGTTCGCACCCGCCGCCCATCTTCCAGCAGCCTGATTCCGACACGCACGGGTTTCTGGCAGTTCGCGCAATAGAGCATCACGTTCGAGAGCGCCAGGGGGGCCTCCCGCTCCAGGATGCCGCCCTGCCGAGTCTTCTGACTGGGCTTGGTGTGACGTTTGATGATGTTCAGCTTTTCAACGACCACCTGTCCTTCCGTCAACTGGAGGGACAGCACCTTGCCGGTCTTCCCGCGTTCCCGCCCGGCGATCACCATCACCGTATCGCCTTTTTTGATCTTCGCTTTCTCGACCGCCTGCGCACCCATTACACGAACTCCCGTGATTCGTTACTCGTTAATCGCGAAATGAGGGCTGGACGACCCGAACCGTTTCACGTTGCACGGTTAACGTTTAACCGTCTTACAGGACCTCCGGAGCCAACGAGATAATCTTCATGAATTTTTTCCAGCGCAGTTCTCTCGCCACCGGTCCGAAGATACGGGTCCCGATCGGTTCCCCCTGGGCATTGATCAGCACACAGGCATTCCGGTCGAACTTGATGTACGAACCGTCGTCGCGGCGTACGCCCTTGGTGGTTCGGACGATCACAGCCTTGCTCACGTCCCCCTTCTTCACGGTGGCCTGCGGAATGGCCTCTTTGACTGCAACGACGACCACATCTCCGAGCGAACCGTAGCGGCGCTTGGACCCGCCAAGGACATGGAAGCACATGACCTGCTTCGCGCCGGAGTTATCGGCGACGTCGAGATAACTATAGTTCTGGATCATGATGCGTCCTTACGAAGCTAGTAGCGAACAGCAAACAGCGAATAGCTCCGAACTCTTAGCTGCCGGCTACTAGCTATTCGCTACCGGCTGTTAGCTACCATCATTCCGGCTGAGCTCGTTCAATAATCTGCACAACCCGCCAGTGCTTGTGCTTACTGATCGGGCGGGTCTCGATCAGCTTCACTCGGTCGCCTACCTGACAGGCGTTCTGCTCATCATGCGCCTTCAGTTTGGTCACACGTCGGATAAACTTGCGATAGACCGGGTGCGAGACAACCCGGGCCACAGCCACGACGACCGTCTTATCCATCTTGTTGCTCACCACGCTGCCGAACCACTCCCGTCGCTGCTGGGGTTTCTCCGTCATGACGGCTGTCCCTTGTTCTTGCTCGTCGGCTTGTCACTGGCGATAGTTTTCTGTCGCTGCACCGTCTTCACCCTCGCCAGGTCTCGCCGAGTCTGTCTGATCCGCATGAGATTTTCGATTCGACCGGTCGCGCGTTGAAATCGCAGGTTAAACACTTCCTGCTTCAGTTGCCGTTCTTTTTCCCCTAACTCGGCAACGTCCATGTCTCTGAGTTCCTTGACATCCATCATCGATTCCTTATCCTCAGATCCCCAGTCGCGAGTGCTGAGGACTCAGGACTGAGAGCCAAGGCTCAGTCCTCATGCCTCAGTCCTCAGAACTAGATGACTCCACGGGCAACGAACTTGGTCGCGATCGGCAACTTGTGCGCGGCGAGCCGTAACGCCTCCAGCGCAACCTCGCGCGTCACGCCGTCCATCTCGTAGAGGACCCGCCCGGGCTTGACCACAGCCACCCAGTATTCCGGGTTTCCTTTTCCCTTTCCCATCCGCGTTTCGGCCGGCTTCTTCGTGATGGGCTTGTCCGGGAACATGCGTGTCCAAACCTGGCCGCCGCGCTTGACGTGCCGCGTGATGGCAATGCGGGCCGCTTCGATCTGACGGCTCGTAATCCACCCGGGTTCCAAGGCCTTCAGCCCGTACTCGCCGATCGTAATTTGACCGCCACGGTAGGCTTTCCCGCGCATCCGACCCTTCTGCATCTTTCTAAACTTGACTTTCTTTGGCGCCAGCATGTCCAATTTTAGGGGAGCGACCATCCCCCTCCATCGGCAGAGCCGAATGGAGCCTCCCCCTCCCTACGCTCACGATCGTTCGCTGTGCAGCCCCCACGGCATTACAGCCGTGGCACCCTCACTTGACTTCGGCGTAACCCGCCGAAGCGTCCCTCGACTGGGCTCGGGACGGTGAGCCCGTCGAACCGTACCCTCCTTACGCCAAGGCTACGGAGGGTTACCCACCTCGCATTCATCCACGGGTTAACACCCGT
>CAYJUP010000049.1:0-11826 GCA_964373365.1 uncultured Nitrospiraceae bacterium | reverse complement strand
TGTATGAAAACGATCCGTTGGATACCGAGGACGCCCGCGGGCATTTTTATCACGTCTGTCAGGGTAAGATCGAGCAGGCCGAACTCTCGGTTCCCCCTCCGGACAAGCCTTACGAATGTCCACGGTGTGGAATCGAGCTGGAGACCGAAGACTTTTGGCATGCACAACTGAAAGGGTCGGTGTAAATTTAGTTCTGAGGACTGAGGTATCAGGACTGAGCCTCGGCCCTCCGTCCTGAGTCCTCAGCACTGGAGAATTTTCTGCGATGCAAGGAAGCGCTGGACGAAAGACGGTTTCAGTGATGCGCGGCTTTATGATGCTTTGCGACGCCTGCTATGACCACGTGATCACCGATAAGTTAGTGGACGGAAAGAACTACGTGGCCGATCACGAGGCCCTGTTCGATACCATCTGTCCGGGTTGTACGGACATTAATCGCCCGCTGATCGACGATATGCTGGGCAGTTCGGAGTAGATCTGCTGAAACCCATCGCGTCATTTACAGTCCTTCCCATCGAAGTGTTTACACGCAGACTCGCCGCCCGCGACTTTCCAGGTTTTCAGCAGGGGAGGCTTCCCCTCCCTGAGCTCGACTACGATGTCAATCATGCCCGAGATCGGAAGCTTGCCCAGGTGAGGTTTGGCTGCCTCGCTCGCCTCTACGACCACAATTCCTGAATCGCCTGACACGAACAGGAAACCCTTCTCTTTATCAACGTCGATGATCGGGCTATAAATGCTCTTCTCCGCTGCGGCGGCCGCTCCGATCCAGCTGAGGCAGGCCAGTGCGGTGACAAGCAGCACGCTCCATCGCGTGAACCGCGTAGACGGTCTCACCGGTATTCTCCCGTCACGTGCGTGGGCAATCAGCGGAGGCATTATGGCACCGTTCGCGCAAGTGGTCTAGCAAATTTTCTTGAACGGGGAGACCTGATAGAGCGGGTGAGGTGAAACGTCAGATCGGCTGAAATTCAGTCGGGAAGACCTGGCGGTCTTTGATCCAGTAGGCTCGAATGTCCGGCTTCGACTTCTCCTCGAGAGAGATAATGATGTAGGCGGCTTCCGGGTAATAGGCAAGGCCGATGTCGGTCGTGGACGGGTAGGCGGGAGAGTGCGTATGTGAATGATAGATCACGGCGAGGTCAAGCTGCCGCTCCCGCATGTCCTTAAACGCCGCCAGCATTTCCTTGGGATCCATGAAGTAGGCCACCTCGGCGCGAGTCGTTTCCGAGAGGTGGCCGAGCCCTTTGACGTGCGCCTCGTCGAAGACCTGGACCGCGCGCGCGTCTTTGGCCACGGTGTTGGTGATCCGGTAGTGATGGATCACGGTGCCGTTCCTTCCCGCCAGCAGCCCGCAGCACTCGAATGGGTCCAGCTCGCGGGCATGGGCCACCATGTCGTCCAGAATTTTTCGGGGAATCTTCAGAACGGACACGTTAGAGAGCGCACGAGACGGTATAGTCGCCGCTCAGATTGGTGATGGTGGGGTTCGTCCCGCACAATGGGCAACGCGGATCTTTCGGGCGGGTCACCTTCCGGAACTTCATCTCCAGGGCGTCATAGATCAGCAGTCGATCGGCCAGTGTTTCCCCGATCCCAAGAATTTCCTTGATCGCCTCCGCCGCCTGGAGAACCCCGATCGTCCCGGCCAGCACCCCCAGCACGCCGGCTTCCTGGCAGTTCGGCACGAGTCCGGCCGGAGGCGGCTCGGGGTACAGGCACCGGTAGCACGGATAGCCTTCGTGTGATTTGATGGTCGTCAGTTGGCCCTCGAACCGGAAAATGCTTCCCGAGATCAGGGTCTTCTTCGCAAAGTAACAGGCGTCGTTGACCAGGAACCGGGTCGAGAAGTTGTCGGAGCCGTCCAGGATGATGTCGTAGTCCGGGAGAAACCGCATGATGTTGTCGGTCGAAATGTTCTCCTGGTAGGTTTTGACGGTGATCTCCGGGTTCACCGCGGCCAGCATCTGCCGACCGGACTCCACCTTGGATGTGCCGACCATGGCGGTCGTGTGCAGGATCTGCCGCTGCAGGTTCGAGAGATCCACCACGTCGCCGTCCACAAGGCCCAGCGTGCCCACTCCGGCCGCCGCGAGGTACAGCGCGGCAGGGGAGCCCAGCCCACCGGCTCCGATGATCAAGACCTTGGCTCCGGACAGTTTCTTCTGACCCTTCCCGCCTACTTCGGGCAAGATGATGTGTCGGCTGTATCGCTGAATCTGCGCGTCGGTGAATTCCATCTGCTTACTCGTTATTCGTTAAACGTTAATCGTTATTCGTCTTGCGGTTCACGTTTAACGTCCTACTCGACGACGTTCAACTCGATGGGATCGACCAGGACCCCTTTCTTCCGCAGCCCTTCTACTGCCCGCTCGATTTCGGCGGTTTCACCGGTCAATTCGACATCCATCCAGCCCGTCTTTTCCCGGACATCGGCGCGCCGGACGTTGGTCACCACCTTGTACTCATGGCCGATCTGGTAGATGATCGGCTCTTTGATTTTCTCTTCGGGGAACCGGATGTGAAACCGCAGGCTGGGCATCACCGGCCTCCCGCAATCGCCGGGACGATGGACACCTCATCCCCGTCCTTCAGCGCCGTCTCCTTGCCCCTCAGAAACCGGATATCTTGCTCGTTCACGTACACGTTCACGAAGCGACGTAGCTCGCCTTTCTCGTCGCACAGGCGATCCTTCATGCCCGGGTGCATGGCTTCCAGATTGGCGATCATCTCGGCAATACTTGTGCCTTTGGTCTCGACTTCACCCTGGCCTCGGGTCAGCGGCCGCAACGGGGTGGGGATGCGGACTTTGATCATGCGTCCCCCCGACCGTTTTTGCCCATTTTGAAGGTCTGCTCGAAACTCACAAGGCTTGGCTGGATGCGAACCGGTCGGCCGACCGCGTCGATCACCGCTTCCTGGGTTTTCAGCCCATTCCCGGTGATGTACGCGACCGTGACATCGCTCTTTTTGATGACCCCTTGCTTGACCAGCTTCTGGAGCACACCAACCGTCACGCCGCCCGCGGTCTCGGCGAAAATTCCCTCGGTTTGGGCGAGCAGCTTGATGCCCTCCACCACTTCGTCGTCAGGCACCATGTCCATCGCCCCCCCGCTTTCGGCTGTGGCTTTCAACGCATAGTAGCCGTCCGCCGGATTGCCGATGGCAAGAGATTTTGCGATGGTCTTCGGCTTCACCGGTCGGAAGAAATCCCGGCCCTCTTTGTAGGCAGTCGCGATGGGGGAGCATCCCTCCGCTTGCGCGCCGTTGACCTTCGTCCGGACCACATCCACCAGACCGAGCGCGCGCATCTCGTTCAGGCCCTTCCAGATCTTCGTCAGCAACGACCCCGAGGCGATCGGAACGACCACCTGATCCGGCGCCCGCCAGCCGAGTTGTTCGACGGTTTCGAAGGCCAGCGTCTTGGAGCCTTCCGCGTAATAGGGCCGGATATTGATGTTCACGAACGCCCAGTGATGCTCGGCCGCGATCTCGCTGCAAAGGCGGTTCACATCGTCGTAATTCCCCTCCACCTCGACCACGTTGGGCCGATAGATGAGATTCCCCAGCACCTTCGCCGCCTCCAGATCGCCCGGAATGAAGACGTAGCACTGCATGTTGGACGCAGCGGCATGAGCCGCCACGGAATTCGCCAGGTTGCCGGTCGAAGCGCACGCGACGGTTTCGAACCCCAATTCCCTGGCTCGGGTGAGGGCCACGGCGACGACCCGATCTTTGAAAGAGAGCGTTGGGTGATTGACCGTGTCGTTCTTCAGGTACAGTTCATCAAGTCCCAAATAGGCGCCGAGGTTGCGAGCCCGCACCATCGGGGTGAACCCGGCATGTGGCCCCACGGTTGCCGAGCCTTCGACGGGCAGCAGGTCGATATACCGCCACATGCTGTGCGGCCCATCCTGAATCTTCCGCCGCGAGATGGTTTTCTTGATCTCGTCGTAGTTGTATTTGACCTCCAACGGACCAAAGCAGAGCTCGCAGACGTGAATCGCTTGTGTGGGATATTCTTTGCCGCATTCCCGGCAAATCAGCGCTGTCATCTTGGTCATACCAGCACCACTCATGAGTCAGGCCGATCGAGGCAGTTACGGAACGTAGGCGGCTCCCGGAGTCCGAACCTCGCAGGATTCCTGTTCGTGATCGAAGAGTTCCGTGATCGTCGGATGGTCCCCACACAACGGGCAGTTGGGGTTCTTTTTCGTCTTGATTTCGCGGAACGCGGTACGGCGCGCATCAAAATCCAGCATCCGGTTGGTCAACGGTCGGCCGACCCCGAGAACCAGCTTCAGGGCCTCGGTCGCCTGGATCGTCCCAATGATTCCGGCCAAGACGCCGATCACCCCGGCTTCCTGGCAACTGGCCACGAGCCCGGGTGGCGGGGGATTCTTGAACACGCACCGGTAGCAGGCCGATTTCCTGGGAATAATCGTGGTGACGCGACCGTCAAATCGAAGGATGCCCCCATGCACCAGCGGCTTGTCGGCAAAGTAACAGGCATCGTTGCACAGGAACTTGGTGGGGAAATTGTCCGCCCCATCAAGGACAACATCGTACTCACGAATGAGTTCCAACGCATTCTTGGACGAGAGCCGGTCTTCGTACGTGACCACGTGGACATCGGGGTTGAGCGCAAGGATCTTTTCCTTGGCCGAGACCACTTTCGGACGGCCCAGATCCGGCGTGTGGTGGATGACCTGACGTTGCAGGTTGGAGAGGTCTACCACGTCGCTGTCGATGACGCCGATGGTGCCGACCCCTGCTGCCGCCAGGTAGAGCGCCGCCGGCGAGCCGAGGCCGCCGGCGCCCACGATCAGCATCCTGGACCGAGCGATCTTCTTCTGCCCCTTCCCGCCGACTTCAGGCAGAAGGATATGCCGACTGTAGCGAGTAATCTGTTCGTCGGTGAAGTCCATGCGTTGGCTCATTATGAACAGGACGTTTGGTCCGTTGAGTCCGTTGTGTCTGCTGAGATCGTTAACGGACTAAACCGACCCAACGGACGAAACACGCATTACGTCAGATGTTAAAGTATTTTTCGATGCTAATGTACCGTTCGCCAGTGTCGGGGAGGATCGTGACCACATGCTTGCCTGGCCCCAGTTCGTTCGCCACCTTCTGCGCGGCGAACACGTTGGCGCCGGCCGAGATCCCGACCAGCAGCCCCTCCTTTTTAGCGAGCAGCTTGGAGGTTTGGTAGGCCTCATCGTCCGTGACCGTGATCACCTGATCCAGAATCGAGCGGTTCAGGACCTTCGGGATGAAGCCTGCGCCGATGCCTTGAATTTTGTGGGGGCCGGGGTCTCCTCCCGACAGGACGGGAGACCCGGCCGGTTCGACCGCGATAATTTTGATGCGTGGATTGCGTTCCTTGAACACTTCTCCGCATCCCGTAATGGTGCCTCCGGTTCCGACGGCGGCGACAAAGGCATCAATTTTCCCGTTGAGCGCGTCCCAGATCTCCACCGCGGTCGTCCGCCGATGAATCGCGGGATTGGCCGGATTTGAGAACTGGTCGGGCATGAAATAGGCCGGGTTCTGCGCCACGATGCTCTCGGCTTCCTTGATGGCCCCCTTCATGCCTTCCCAGGCGGCGGTCAAGACCAATTGCGCGCCGTACGAGGACAGGAGGCTGGCCCGTTCCATGCTCATGCTTTCTGGCATCACCAGGATTAATTTGTACCCGCGGACCGCCGAGACCAAGGCGAGACCGATCCCGGTATTGCCGCTGGTAGGCTCCACGATGGTAGAGCCGGGTTTGAGCCGGCCTTGGCGTTCCGCCTCGTTGATCATGTTGAGGCAGATGCGATCTTTGACGCTCCCGCCGGGGTTGAACGATTCGACCTTGCCATAAATGGTGGCCGATCCATCGCGGGTCAGTCGGTTCAAGCGGACCAGCGGAGTCCCACCGATCAGCTCGGTGATCTCCTTGTGCGCCACCGCCGTCACCGGCCGCCCCCCATGTAAAAGAGAAACTCCAACTGATCTCCCTCCTTCACGGACGTCGTGGCCAGGTGGTCACGTTCCAGCATCTGAGCATTCAGCTCGACCGCCACCAAATGGGGATCTATGCTCCTGGCCTTGAGCAAATCCAAGACCGTCGCCCCCTGGACCTCTTCCGATTTTCCGTTGATTTTCACCAGCATCGGCGACTCCAAACTGGGCTTAAAGATTTAAGAATTTCCCCATGCTAACGAACTACGTCCGCGGTTGTCAAGGAACCCTCCCCAGGGGTCGTGTCCTAATTTCCAGCATGGCAGTTCAGTATATTTTAATGGACACAATTCCCAAAACAGTGAGCGCAACTATCCAGAGTGTTCGGTACAGCGCAGCCTCCTTAGAATATGAGTGAACGATTTGCGGGTGATTGGCGGCCGACCGAAGCGCTTGCTCGGCTCTATAGCAATACACAACAGAACCTACATAAACAACAATGTTGAATAAAAATATGAGGGTTGACATGAGCTCCCATTTGCTTTTGGCCAGTTCAAGAAATCTATGTTGAGTGTTGATAGCAAACAGAAACACTAGCATATGAGCTGATGCGAAACCGGTCACGTAGTTGCCAAGATCCCAGAATTTGTTTGCAAGGTCATCTTCCGCATTAGGCATCGGTCATCCCTCCGTACGCGAGAAATCCTTCAAGTCCCTTACCCTACTGGTAAAACCAGCCACCATCACAGATGGGAGACATAGTGTACGATGGATGCGCACAAAATTATAGTGGGCAATGCACGTGACGGTCCCAATGAGGACCCCGGGCAGCCTCCCCGCCACTTGACTGTGTTCTTGGTTCCCCTACAGTATGGCCACTTTTTCAGAGAGAAGGCTTTCATGTGGAAGCGGAATTTCATGTTTCGGGCTCAGGAGTCGGCACCCTTGGAACAGTCGGAGAACGAGCTGTTTCATGACACCGAGCCGGCACTGGATAGCGCGGGGATGCATTTTGAAAAGTTTATCTCGGTGTGGGTGCAAGGCGAGGGAGATGACCAGGCTCCCACCGCCTATACCAATCTCTATGTGCGAACGGCCACGCTGGACTTCAAGAAGCGTGCAGGATTTCTTCAGCCGCTTCAAGGGCGATCCCACCAGATCAAACAGCTACTGACGCCCGGCCAGAAGGCGTTTCTTCAGGACTGGCTCAGCAAGATCTCTCCGAGCGCCTGGAACGCCGCAGAAGATCAGTTCCGGGCCCTGTTTGAAACCGACTAATCAACGACTGGCAATGAAACGCTACGTCATCATTGGCGGCGGGCCGGCCGGGATCAATGCTGCCGCGGCCGTCCGAGCCAAGGATGGGGATGGCGAGATCCTGGTACTCGACCGCGACCAGGATCCTCCCTATTACCGGACGGAACTCGATACCTACATCGGGGGCTCCACGTCCGACGCTGAGATGCCCTTGAACCCTGATCCCTTTTACAAGGACCGGCGGATCAACGTTCGGCTACGCACCGTGGTCACGCGGCTGCAACCGGCCGAGCGGTGGGTGGAACTGGCCGGCGGCGAACGTGTCCAGTACGAGGCG
This sequence comes from uncultured Nitrospiraceae bacterium, assembly GCA_964373365.1. Lineage (GTDB taxonomy): Bacteria > Nitrospirota > Nitrospiria > Nitrospirales > Nitrospiraceae > CAYJUP01. The sequence goes on along the minus strand of CAYJUP010000049.1, from coordinate 4,286 downwards.
CTGTTGCTGGCGCCCGGCTCCTTTCCCCTGACAGTTTCATGGCCTGGAGGCCGGGTGTCCGGCGTGACGACCATACGGACCTGGGAAGATGCCCGAGGCCTGATTGGCCGGGTGATGGAGACCGACAGACCGGTTGTCGTCGTGGGGGGAGGAGTCCTCGGCCTGATTCTGGCCGAAGGCATTCGACAGCGAGGCCGGCGGGTTGAATTGCTGGAGCGGGAACCTTGCCTCTGGGCCCCAGTCTTGGACAGGATCGCGTCCGACCTGATCAGGCAGGGTCTCGTTCGGGCCGGCATCGAGGTTCACCTGGGCGAAGAAGTCGCCGAAATCCACGGGGAAGATGGGAAAGTCACGAGCGTGCGTACCTCCGCCGGTCGGCGTCTTGACACCGATCTGGTGGTGGTCGCCATCGGCGTGCGGCCGGACATCGGGTTTCTGCAGGGAAGCGGCATCAGAACCGACCGCGGCATTCTCATTGACCACGAGTTTCGCACCAACGTTCCCGAGGTGTTTGCGGCCGGCGATGCGGCTCAGGGTTACGATCCGATCTCAGGACTCTTTCGCGTCGTGACGAACTGGAACAACGCGGTGGACCAGGGGAAGCTGGCCGGCGCGTTCATGGCCGGCGGGGGGGAACTGTACCGGGGCGTGATCGTGTCGAACTCGGAGACGTTCTGCGGCGTGCGGACGAGCGTGCTGGGCCTCACGCAACCGGCCGCGCAAGGCATGGTTGTCCTGAGCGGCCGCGAGCAGACGAAAGGCATGTACCGGAAACTGGTGCTGCGTCAGGACAAGCTCATCGGCGCACTCCTGGTCGGCAACACCTCCGGAGAGGGGATGATGCGCAAGATGATCATCGAAGGCAAGCCGACCTCGGCCACCGAGCTCAAATCGAAGTTTCTGACGGGGTTGACGATTGAAGAGATCGCAGTCTCATGACAGTCGGCGCTGACAGAATGTCGGAGCTTCGGCCGAGCCTCGCAGGGATACTGGGCATTCTGGTCTGGCTGCTCATCGGAGGGCCAACCAATACACCGGCTCTCGGCGCTGCGAACGTCGAGATCTACTACGCGCCGGAGGACCTGCCGGGGGACAAGCTGGTCGCCATCTACAACCGGGCGCGGCGCTACATCTATGTAGCCATCTACGGCATCACGTATCCGCCGGTCGTGAAAGCGCTCGTCTCGGCCAAGAAGCGCGGGGTGGACGTCCGTGTAATCACGGATCGGGAGAGACTGAAGGACCCCAAGCAGGTAGCCGCCCTCGAGACGCTACATTTGGCCGGTATTCCGATCCGAGTGAACCTGCACGAAAACCTGATGCATCTGAAGCAAGTGGTCGTGGATGATGAGATCAACACCTCCGGTTCGATGAATCAGACAGGGAGCGGCAATCGCTACAATGACGAGCGCTTGGACGTCCTCACCGATCCTGTGACAACGGCCAAGGCGCGGGACAAGTTCCTGGCCATGTGGAGAGACCCTGATCGCTACGAGGCCTGGCGATGACGGAGCGGACGGATGTCGTGATCGTGGGGGCTGGCGGCGGCGGAGCCGTGTTGGGCCTCGCGCTGGCGCAGAAAGGAATCAGCGCCCTGGTGCTGGAACAGGCCTCCGGTCCGCCGAGTGGGCTGCGGGGGGAAATCCTGCAGCCCAACGGCCAGCAGATTCTGGATCGGCTGGGCGTCCTGAGCCGGCTTCCGGCCGAGGCGATCAAGTCCGTGCGCTTCTTTCATTTTTGCCGTGCCGGAGGCACACGCCTCTGCACCGTGGACTATAACATGCTGCCGCTACCGTACAACCGAGCGATCGTCACGCTGCCGAATGTGGCGCATCACGCCATCCTGAAGTCGCTGGAAGAGCGCGCTCCCGGCGGGCTCCGGTACGGGGTGCGGTTCAAGGAACTCCTGCGCGAAGGTAATCGGGTCGTCGGTGTTGTGGGGGAGCATCAGGGGAAGCCGCTGACGATTTCGGCCAAGTTGGTGGTGGGTGCCGATGGCGCGTTCTCCAAGGTCCGGGAGGCGCTGGCAATTCCGGCGCAACTGCATCGGTACCGCGAGGGCTACCTGATCGCCATGCTGGACGACGCGGACGGCCTGGACGAAGGTCGCTACTTCGTCGGCCGCGGGACGATTCTCGGACTGTTTCCCGCCGCTGGCCGGAAAACCTACCTCTTTTATATGATTCCCGCCGGAACGATGGAGCAGGTCAAAGCCGCCGGTCTCCCGGCTTTGCGAGAGCAGTGGTGCAGGATCGCTCCCAGCCTGGGGAAAACGTTTCACGGCCTGATGGACTGGAGTCAGACCGCGTACATGCCGGCGGTGCGAGTAAAGACCGCAACTTGGGTGGCCGACGGCGCGGCGCTGATCGGCGATGCGGCCCACGCGATGAACCCGCATGCCTCGCAGGGGCGCATGCAGGCGATGGCCGACGCGATGGCGCTGGCCGACCTGATCCCGTTGTGCTTGGAGCGCGGGGACTGCTCCGCCTCGGCGCTCGCGCCCTTTGAGCGGCAGCGCCGTCCGCAAGTGACCATGCTGCAACGCATGGCCGATGAGCAGGTGTTGTTCTGGAACACCGGCAATCCGGCACTCGGCTTCCTGCGCGACCGCGTCTTTAAGACCCTCGACCGCAACCACCGGCTGCGCTATCGCGTGCTGGCCACGACCGCCGGCCTGCGCGAGACTCCGCCGTTCGGCCTGCTGGATCGCCTGATGGCGGCGGGGCTGCTGCCGGACCCACGTGCCGACCGGCTGCCGGCGGAAGCCACCGTTGCGTAACGGAACCATGCGTGAAGTTGCAGCAGAGGTTCGCCCGATTTTGCAATCCTATCTCAAGGAAGTGCAGAAGCTGTTCGGGACAGCGCTGGAGGCGGTGATCCTTTACGGCAGCGCCGCAGGCGGCGACTATCTCCACGGGCGATCCAACCTCAACCTGCTCATCTTGCTCGCGCAGCTCGATGCAACCCTGCTGCAGCGATACGCCAAACTCCATCGGCAGTGGCAGCAGGAGCAGATCGCGGTGCCGCTGTTTCTCACGCAGGCCGAGTTGCGCTCCTCACTCGACCTCTTCCCCCTCGAATATCTGGAAATCCAGGAACAGCATATCCTGCTGGCGGGCCGCGATCCCTTTCCCGAACTGCATCCTGATCTGAAAAACCTGCGCGTGCAGTGCGAGCAGGAGCTGCGCGGCAATCTCCTGCGCTTGCGGCAGCGCTTCGTCGAAGGAGGTGGGAAACAGGAGGCCGCCGGAATTCTCCTGCCGCTCTCGCTGACGGCCCTGGTGCCCTGCCTGCGAGGGCTGTTCCGACTATTAGGACGCCCGCGCCAGGATTCCGCGGAGGCGTTGCTTCGCGAGCTCCAGCCTGCATTGGGCGTGGACGCAACGGTGTTTCAGGAAGTCCTGAGCTTGAAACGCGGTATGATCAGCCCCGGTCCGCTGGAAATGCCGCGACTCTTTGAGCGTTATCTGGCAGGGCTTCAGACAGTGATCGAACAAACCGACAAACTGAAGGCTCAAGGCAAGTTATGAACGGCCTCAACCAGGCGCGTTGTGCTGGTACCGCGATCTGGATGATCGTCGTCGGGCTCCTTTTAGTGCCCCAGCATGCCGAAGCCCTTCCGCGGGAGCAGGTCAAACTGCCGGAACCGCTCGGCTACGTGAGCGACCATGCGGGAGTGGTGGAAGCGGACTGGAAGGCCCACATCCGATCGGTGTGCCAGGACCTCGAGCGTAAAACCGGCGTGGAAATGGTGGTCGTCACGGTCAAGGATATGGCGCCCTACGCGACGGCGACCGAGTACGCGTCTGCCCTCTATCACCGTTGGGGGATCGGCACGGCGCAGCAGGACCACGGGGTGCTCGTTCTCGCGGTTGCGGGAACGCGGCAGGCAGCAGTCACGGTCGGACGGAGCCTGCTGGGGGTGATCACGCCACCGGTCGTGGAAGAGGTTGGGAGCAAGTATCTGCAGCCGTCCTTCAAGAACGAGCAGTTCGGCGTAGGGCTTTATCGGGCCGCCGTTGCCCTGGCATCCGCCGCGCAGGAGGTTCGTGTGGGATCCCAGCCTCGGCCACGTGCCAAGTGGCTGGGCTTTCTGCTGGCCACGATGACCGGCGTAGGCGCGCTGGCCTTTCTGTGGTGGATCAGCCGTCCGGACCTGCGTCACCCGTTCGGGCGCATCCGTCGGGGCGAGTTTTGGGGCAGCGGCCAAGGGGGCTTCGGTGGCAACTTCGGCGGGTTCGGCGGCGGCATGAGCGGGGAGGGGCTCAGGTAGCTTTCTTGGAGAG
>CAYJUP010000048.1:0-11833 GCA_964373365.1 uncultured Nitrospiraceae bacterium | reverse complement strand
AGAATGGTGGCCGAGACGATGGTCAAGGAGGCGCTCGGCAGTCCCTGGCTGGAGAACTATGCGCGGGCCAACAGCCGTCAGCCCGTCGTGGTGGTCGGGACGATCCTGAACCGGAGTTCCGAGCATATCAACGTGCAGACCTTCGTGACGGATCTCTCGCGCGAGCTGACGAATTCGCAGAAGGTGACGTTCGTCGCCGGGAAGGGGGAACGTGAGGAAGTTCGCCAGGAACGGCGCGAGCAGGCTGCGCATGCCCGTGAGGAAACTCAAAAATCGCCCGGGAAAGAAATCGGCGCCGACTACATGCTCAAAGGGAACATCTCCTCGATCCTGGATGAGTCTGAGGGTGTGAAGGCGATGTTTTACCAGGTGGACCTCGAACTGATTGATCTGGAGAACAACGTGAAGTCTTGGTTTGGCCAAAAGAAGATCAAAAAAGTGATCGAACGCAAACGCATGCTCTTTTAGAACCTGCGCAGTTTGTTGAGTCTATCCACCCTATTCTTCTCGCACTTGGAGACGCCGCTCCGTCTGACCGCTTTCCCTGCCTCCCTGCTGGCCATCGTGCCGATGCTGGCGGCGGTGGAAGGATGTGGGCCCACGACCAGCCGCTATGTCTTTGTGGAGGAGAGTCTTCGGGTCGGGGATATGAAGCGGGCTGACCAGATCGTCGAGCGGGCTGAGAATGAGTACGGATCGAAGAGTCGCGTCTTGTACAAGATGGACCGAGGCATGACACTCCACCTGGCAGGCCGGTATCAGGACAGCAACGCCCTCCTGGAACAGGCGGAAGAGGAAGTGGAGCAGCTCTACACGCGCAGGGTCCGCACGGAAACAAAGGCGTTTCTGCTCAATGATACGGAATTGCCCTTTGAGGGTGAGCCGTACGAGCAGGTCATGATCAACGTGCTCAAGTCCATCAACTATGCGGTGCTCGGAAGCTGGGATGAGGCGCTGGTGGAGGCGAGAAGGATTGACCACCGACTGAACGTGCTGTCCGACCGAGCGGGGGATAAGAACGGGTATCGGGATGACGCGTTTGCCCGCTACCTCACCGGGATTCTCTACGAAGTGACCGGAGATGTGAACAATGCCTTCATCGCATACCGGAAAGCATACGAGGGATATCGCTTCGCCGGCTCCTGGTTACGGACGCCGCTCCCTCCCATGCTCCGGCAAGACTTATTGCGGGTGACTGACTCCCTGCCTCTGAATAACGAGCACGAGGAATACCGCCGGGAATTTGCTGACGTCTCATGGCAACCATACTCAGACACCCAGCGCCTCGCCCACGTGGTTGTGATCAGCTATAATGGCCGTGCACCGCGTAAGGAAGACCAGTTTATTGATCTACCGATCAGCTTCGATGCGTTGAATCTCGTGCTGTTGACCAAGCGGGCTGTGGGTTCCAACAATCCGAACAGCCGGGCAGCGGAGAGCCTCCTCTATGGTCTCAGCGGGCATGTGGTACGGGTGGCACTCCCGCGTCTGGTGCCTCAGAAGACTCAGGTGGAGACCGGACAGGTGAGTTTGAACGGGAAAAGCGTGTCATTCAGCGCCAGGACGGAACTCGTGCAGAACCTGACCGCACTCGCCGAGAAGAGTCTCGCCGACCGGTTTACTGCCATCACGGTCAAGGCAGTGGCCAGGGCAGCTGTGAAATACGCGCTTGCCGAAGGCGTTGGCCGGGGAGCGCAGGCGGCGGCCGGAAAAGATCTCGGCCCGTTGATTGGGATTCTCGCTGGCGCTTTGGCGAGGTCATTGGCCATCGCCTCGGAAGAGGCGGACAAACGAAGCTGGCGAACGCTACCGGATGAAGTTCAGATCGCACGGCTGTGGGTGCCGCCCGGCGACTACGAACTTTGGATTCGTTTTCTGGGCCGGGGTGGCGGTGTGGTGGGGCAGGAATCTCTTCATGCCGTGACGTTGAGCGCCGGAGAGACCAAGGTCTTTGCCGAACGGGTATTGCCTTGACAGAAGGGATGCGGATGCTGCCACACCGTGCGTTCCAGATCCTGCTGCTGGGTGTCATGGTCGCCTGGCTCGACGGGTGTGCCAGGTTCGGGCATAGCTCGGGGCCATCTTGGATCGATGGGGCGAGTCATGAGTATCCGTCTGATCAGTACCTCATCGGCGTCGGGCAGGCTGAGTCGCGAACTGCGGCTGCCGAGCGCGCCTACGGAGCGGTCGCCAAAATCTTCAAAGCGCAGGTCAATGCGCAGTCGCGGGATTGGGAATCCTTTCTGTTATTGGAGAACAGGGGGAAGGCGAGCACTGAACGGCGTGTGACCCTCGATCAAATCACCAGCGTCTCCACCGACAAGGTGCTGGAGAACGTGAGAATCATGGACACGTGGTTTGACCGACGGACCGGCCAACATTACGCCATGGCCGGTATGAATAGAGCGCAAGCCGCAACCGCGGTGCTCGAGCGGATCGCTGAGCTGGACGGAACGGTTGAGACCGAGATCAAAGAGTCCCGTCAGACCCAGGATAAGCTGGCGCGAGTGAGACACATCAGACGTGCGGTGAAGAACCTCGTGTTGCGGGAGGCCTACAACGCCGATCTGCGGGTGATCAGACCGACCGGCCGCGGAATCGATCCGGCCTACCGCGTCGCGGAGCTCACGGCTGAATTAGAAAAGTTTTTGACGGCCAGCCTTGTGATCGGCGTTGAAGTCGCGGGTGAGCAGGCGGAAGCCGTCCGGCGTGCGGTGATAGAAGGGTTGGTCCGCGAGGGGTTGCCGGTGACTGCCCGACGGGTTGGCTCCGAGCCCGCGCCAGGCGGAGTGGATAGCGGCAAATTGACGGAGTTGCTTGTGAGAGGAACTGTACGGCTGTGGGATGTTGATGTTCCGGATCCGCAGTTCAGGTATGTCCGATGGTGCAGCGAGTTCGTGATTGTGGAGATCGGAACCCAGCGAATGGTCGGCGCCGTGTCACGAGGAGGGCGGGAGGGACATCTGACCGGGGGTGAGGCCGTGGCGAAAGCGCTCAGAGTCATGCAGCAGGAACTGACTTCAGATCTCGCCAAGACCCTCGCCGGCTATGTGTACGGCGAAACGGATCCGCCTGCCAGCGTCCCTCCGGCTGCCTGCCCACGCGTGGACGGGCGGGCAAGCTAGCCTCGATCGAACGGACGACCTCTGTGAGGCTCCTTCATGCGCCAACCTAAGCGGAAGGTCAGCAAGAACCGATCCTCGACCAAGCGGCAGGCACAGGCACGTGCTCGAAGAGTGACACGGTCGGCAAAGCAGCCTAGCGGCAGCCGGACCTCCAGCCGAATGGCAAAGGCGCGTGTGCTGGAGCGGATTCTACACGATACGCGAGAAGTGAACGGCGGCAGCCTCCTGACCACTCTTCGGAAACAGGGGTACGAAGAACTGCCGCTGGACGAGATCCAGGATCGTCTGTCGAAGCTCAGGACCGCGCTGGGTGAATTCATCGTCTCCCGACGAGGTTGACCGATGCCCTTCTACTATTTTGATACGACGGCGCTGGTGAAGCGGTATAGCCGTGAGCGCGGCACCAGAACAGTGAACGCCTTGCTTGTCAAGCGCGGCAAGACCGTCATTCTTGGAACCTCCTCGATCACGGAATTGTACTCGGCGTTCGCAGTCAAGGCCCGCGAGGGGGAACTCACCAGAGATGATTGGTATTCGGTCATCTACAAGTTTGAAGCAGAGTCCGACCGCGGACTCTTTCACTTCGTGGCGCCGTCCAGTCGTACCTTCGTGGCGACCAAACGGCTCATCCTCGAGTACCCCTTTCTGCGAGCCTCCCAGGCCATCCATCTGGCACTGGCGGTGGAATTGAAGCCGCTCAGACTGTCCCTGGTGAGCTCGGATCGTCAATTGCTGGAATTATGCCGGCCTCACGGGATTAAGCCGATCAACCCGGAAGACGACTGACCGTTATTCGTTACACGTTATACGTGAATCGCAAGAACCGTGCGAACTCTCGTTTCACGTCTCACGATTAACGGCGTTCTCCCGGCACTGGAAGTCGGCGCTCATCCCCTCGATCGTCTTGACCCAGTCTCCAGCACCGGCGTGGAGATGATGCGTCTGCTGAAGGTGTCCGGTCTCGATCGAGGCAGCAGCCTTCTCCTCCAGCAGCCTCATCGAGTCCCGGACATACTTTTGTGCCAGCCGCATGGTGCCGCAGACCCCAGATGAGGCGGGTGGCTGCCCGCCGGCACGCTGAAACAGGGCCAGCGCGCGGTACGCGTGTTCCTGCGCTCTAAAAAGTGCTTCGGCACCCCGGTAGAATTGGATGATCACCTGGTCCTGTTGGCGTGCGGCCAATTGAGAAGCCATCAGTGCCGCCTTCCCGCTGTTCATCGCTGCGCCGTCCGCATCGCCGTTGGCAATCGCCTCCTCAGCTCGGTTCTGCAGCCGCTCCATCTCAGCCTCGTCCCCGATGGTTTGGGCGAGCGCCCAGGCGCCTGCGATCCACACAAGTGTCCCTCCGAGAATGCCGATGAACCCTGCGAGCAAGGTTCCCCCCAGCGAGGTCCCGTTCACGTGGCCATGGAGTTCTACTGGATGTATTCCCAGGTGTCGATTTGCTTGAGGCTGTAGTTCACCGCCTCCTTCAGTTTTTTTACCTTGGGATCGGTGTCGGTTCCGCGGTTGGTGTACAACGACTGTTGAAGTGTGCGGAGGGGCTCATAGGCTTTCTTGTCCGGCAGTTTGCCCAGGGCCCAGGCCGCCTCCGTCTTCACGGCGACATCGTCGGTGTTCAGTGCATCGAGCAGCGGCGGGATGATCGAAAAATCGCCGTGCAGCGCCCCCACCAACCCAAGCCCCTTGGCCGCCTCGGCCCGGAGATCAGACCTGCCGGTTTTCAGGGCTTCGATCAGCGCCGGGATGCTCTCCTTCTGACCGATGTTCCCCAGCGCGACCGCGGCCGCTTTGGCAATCTCGATGTCGGGATCCTTGAGCGCAGTCAGTAGCCGTGTCACGGCCTTGTCAGCGAATATCTCACCGAATAACGAGATGATTTTCACTTTTCGTGTCTGCGCAGTGGACGGATCATCCAGGATTTTGAACAACCGGTCCTCTTGCCCCCATTCGGCGGTCACCAGGACTGGAAAGTCGTACTGCTCAAGGCGATCTTTGAGCTTGGCCAGGGCGTACGCTCCCGGATCACCGGCCTTGGCCTCCGCGGCAGCCTGTACCGCATCAAGGAAGTCCGTGCGGACCTCCTTGCGCCATCCCATTTTCTTTCCGTCTAACAGATAGGTAAGCTGACACGCTGGCCCTTTCCAGACGCGGGACGGGGAGTCGGGTAGATCCGCGTCTCCTCCCGACGCGCTGGTACCCTCCCAAATCTTTCGCTGTTCGCATTTGACTCTGAACAGGATATCGTGAGGTTGCGCCGGATCGGTCACCACCGTGTAGCCGACCTCCTTCAGGCGTCGGGTCGCCACCTCAGCCAGTGAGCCTGGCTCAATCGTGCCCTGGTCGGTGATCGCGATGACCTCCACCAGGACACGTTCGGTCTTTTCCAGCATCTCCCTCTGCTTGGGCGTAAACAGGTCGCGCCGGGCGGAACCATCGGCGGTGATGAGACTGACGAGGAACAGCACCGACAGAGAAATCGCCTTTTTCATCTTTGTCACCTGCCGTGTCGTGGAAACCACGCGGTTGATTGAATACAGGTTCAATGACCACTGTACCCAATGCCGGTATCGTAGCAAGTTGAAGGAAACCAGAGCAATCAGTATAATCGCGCTATGCTGCTGGGGAAACACATTGCACTGATCGGAGCCGGAAACATGACCGAGGCGCTGGTCTCCGGGATGCTGAAAGCCGGCGTGGCTCGGGCCGATCAGTTGCATGCCACCGATATCCTTCCCGAACGCCGAAATTATCTCCATAGTCGGTACAAGATCAGGGCCGGCAGTGATAATAAGGAGGCGGCCGGATCAAGTCAAATCATCATCTTGTCAGTTGAACCTCAACATCTTAATGAGGTTCTTGATACCATCAGGCCGGCGTTGCGCGTGGAGAGCCTCATCATCTCTGTGGCTGCAGGCTACCCGATCGCTCGCGTGGCGGCTCGCTTGAAGCCGGAGGCTCGGATCGTGCGTTCGATGCCGAACACTCCTTCCACTGTGTTGGAGGGAGTCTCCGCGCTTGCGTTCGGACCTCGCGTCTCAGACGAGGATGCGCAAGTGGCGCGAACCATTTTCGAGTCGGTGGGCAAGGTTGTGGTAGTGGAGGAACGGTTGATGGACGCCGTCACCGGCCTGAGCGGAAGTGGGCCGGCCTATGTCTATCTGATGATCGAGGCGCTCGCCGACGGTGGAGTGAAGATGGGACTCTCGCGTGCGGTCGCCGAACTCCTGGCAGCCCAGACCGTCCTGGGGGCGGCCCGTATGGTGATCGAAAGCGGAGAGCACCCCGGGCGCTTGAAAGACCGAGTGGCGTCGCCTGGCGGGACGACGATTGCCGGGATTCACAAACTGGAGGAGGGCCGGCTGAGGGGCACCTTGATCGCCGCGGTCGAGGCCGCCACGAAACGGTCACAAGAACTGGGGAAGGGCAACGCCGATGGCTGATAGCGAATGGTCGATGGTCAATGCGGACAGGGCGCTTCGACTCGAAGACTCGCCTCTGCATCAGCCATTGGCCATCGGCCATATGCCATAACCAAAGGAGAGACCGGTGGTCTACTGGGTCAAAGTGGTCTTCGTCGACAATCAGGAACTGCTCGTCAGGGATGCGATCCGGCATACCATCAGCGATGACATGGAGGTGCTGGAGGTGGACTCCGCCAAAGAAGTCATCATCATTCCGATGAAGCAGATCAAGTACATCGCCTGCGACGCAACGGTCTTCGCGCAGAAAAGTAAGACGGAAGCCGCTGCCCGTTGAACTTATGGGTTGGCCCCTGACAGCCGTTTGGCCAGGCGCCGGGCCAGGCGCATCATGGCGGGGGAGCGATCGGCGGGGTCCAGGAGTACGTTCAGCACGTGCATCCGGCTCTTGTCGGCCATGGCGGCATCCAACGCTTGAACCAGGGCGCTGTGGGTCGCAACCCGGTGGCCCACCCCGCCTCCTAGCAGATCGCAGATCTTTTCGTAGCGCCACTCGTGGACATCATTAAACGGGCCGTCCAGGATCTCGCGTTCCGTTGAGTACCCCCGGTTGTTCAGGATGACCACAACCGGGGTCTGGCCGTAACGGAGGCAGGTGGCGAGCTCCGTGCCGGTCATCTGAAATGCGCCGTCCCCCACCAACACGATCGGACGCAGCGTGGGATCGGCGAATCCTACTCCCACCGCCGCCGGGACCGCAAACCCCATGGACGTGTAATACGCAGGCGCCAGGAACTCGCTGCGTTTATGGACGCGGAGGTCTGCGGCCGCGAACAACGACTCACCCACGTCGGCGATGACCACAGTCTTTTCATCCAGCAGGCGATCCAGATGCGCGAACAGGCCTCGGATTGTGACCGCCGCATTGGGAGCCGGGGACGCCTGAGACGTTGTCTCCTGAGCCGGCAGCGGCCGAGACGGGAACGACGGCATCGGCGCGGCCACCAGGGCGCGCACGAATTCCTCGAACCGGATGCCTTCGTAGCGATGGTGTTTGATCGCGATCCGGTCTGCCGTGGCGTGGATCGTGCGCCCTTCCGACAGCAACGGCGACTGCGCGTCAAGATCCTCGATGTCCGTCAAGATCGTCCCGAGCATCAGCAGGCAGTCGGAGTCATTCACAAACTGCTGCACCTCGTCTCGCCCGATCAGGCCGCCGTACACGCCGACATAGAGCGGGTGATCCTCTCGAATCACCGACTTGCCCAACAGCGTGGACGCAATCGGGGCGTTGAGTCGCTCCACCAGGCGGGACAGTTCGTCCTGGAGGCCAAAGCGAGCGAATTCTGCGCCCGCAAGTACCACCGGCCGCTTTGCCGCCGTGAGCATGGTCCGCACCTCAGCCACGGCCTCCGCCAAGGCGGCCGGGTCACTGGGGACGTCCTCGATGCAGGACGGGCGTGACGACGTGTCAATGGGCGTATGCACCAGGTCGCGGGGGATTTCCAGGTAGATGGGGCGCTTGTACCGAGCCAGTGCGGACAGGGCCCGGTCCATCTCGCGCTGCGCTGTCAGCGGGTCATCCAGCACGACCGCGGCAACGGTCACCTTCTCAAACACTTCCTTTTGTGTCGCAAAGTCGCGGACCATGTGGTGCAGGAGCGGGTTCCTCACTCGCTCCGAGAGTCCTGGTGAGCCGGTGAGCAACACCACAGGGGAGCGCTCCGCATAGGCGCACGCCACCGCGTTGACCATATTCAGCCCTCCCACGCAGTAGGTGACGCAGGCCGCACCGATGCCCTTGATCCGCGCATAGGCATCGGCGGCATATCCTGCGGAATCCTCCCGCGTCGTGCCGACATGCATGATAGGCGATCCCTCGATCAGTTTGTACAGGCCCAGGACGTAATCGCCGGGAATTCCAAAGATGTGCCGCAGCCCGAGCGCGTGCAATCGGTCCAGCAACGTCGAGCCGATGGTTTGCTTGCCTGTCATGCCAACTCCTCTTCAACAGAATGTATCCTTTGCGAGTGCTGAATGTCCAGCAGGGTGGAACGCTGCACTGGCCGGCTTTGACTGCTTCCCGCGTCAATGCTATAACGAACCCCACGACACTCATGAGCGCCCCTCCCTCGCTGTCTCCCTCATTGCTTTCTGACCCCACGCCTATCATTCCCGCCCACGTGTCCCTCCCGGAAATTACGATCAAAGGTGTCGTCCTCTCGGTTGTCCTGGCCGCCGTCTTGGCCGGAGCGAACGCCTATCTCGGGCTCTTCGCCGGGATGACCGTGTCGGCCTCGATCCCGGCCGCCGTGGCCTCGATGGCGATTCTCCGCCTCTTTCGCCACTCCAATATCCTCGAGAATAACATCGTGCAAACCGCTGCCTCGTCGGGCGAGGCACTTGCGGCAGGGGTGATCTTCACGATCCCGGCGTTGCTGCTGGTCGGGTATTGGACGGCGTTTGAGTACTGGCAGACGACCGCCATCGCTCTGGTGGGAGGACTGCTGGGAGTCCTGTTCACCATTCCGTTGCGACGCGCGCTCATCGTACAGGCGCGCCTCCGATTTCCGGAAGGAGTCGCCACGGCGGAAGTCTTGAGAGTCGGATCGGCGGCCGAGTCAGGCACCGAGACTGCTCGGCATGATCGAACAGTCGAAGCGGCCGTTGGCTTCCGGACGCTGCTCGGGGCCGCGACGCTCGGAGGCGCGGTCAAGCTGGGTGAGAGCGGATGCCGCCTCTGGGCGGAAGCACTGGAAGGCGCGACACAGGTGGGACGGTCCGTCGTGTATTTCGGGATCAATCTTTCACCGGCGCTACTTGCGGTCGGCTTCATTATCGGCCTGAATACGGCTCTCGTGGTGTTCCTGGGCGGAGTGCTGGGCTGGGTGATCTTGATGCCGGTCTATGGGGCGGTCATCGGAGTGCCCGACGGCATGAGCGCGATCGCTGCAGCGAAGGAAATCTGGAGCAGCCAAATTCGTTTTGTGGGCATCGGCGCCATGCTGGTCGGCGGTCTCTGGACTTTGGCCCAGCTCCGCGAGCCCGTGTTTCTGAGCCTTCGCCGTCTGACCGATGCCTACCGGGACGCGACGGCTCAGGCTGTTCAGTCCGGCCAGAGTCCTGTCCTGCGCACGGAGCGCGATGCCGCGCTACCGTGGATCGTGGCGCCATTTGTCCTCTCGCTGATTCCGATGGCGCTGATTTATCGCGGTGTGGTTGGGAGCGGCGTCGTGGCGGTGGTGATGACGCTGGTGATGGTGGTGGCGGCGTTCCTGTTCTCCGCCGTGGCGGCCTACATGGCCGGTCTCGTCGGCAGCTCGAGCAACCCGGTCTCCGGCGTGACGATCGCGACGATCATGCTGGCGGCGCTCCTGCTGCTGCTCTTGATGGGGCGCGGCCACCCGGCTGGGCCGGCGGCCTCGCTCCTCATCGGAGCGGTGGTCTGCTGCGCCGCGGCGATGGGAGGCGACAACTTGCAAGACCTCAAGACCGGCCATCTGGTCGGGGCGACTCCTTGGAAACAGCAAGTCATGCAGGTTGTCGGGGTCGTCACCGGCGCCCTGGTGATCGTGCCCGTCTTAGCATTGCTGCAAGCCAAGTATGGCATCGGCGTGGTCACGGCCGAGCATCCCCATCCCCTGAGCGCGCCACAAGCGACCCTGATGGCGAGCTTGGCAAGTGGGGTGTTCGGGGAAGGTCTCCCGTGGTCGCTGGTGGGGCTGGGCGCGATGATCGGAGCGGGGGTGATTCTATTCGATCACCGCCAAGCAACACGGGGGGCGTCGTTTCGCATACCGGTGCTCGCGGTGGCGCTGGGGATTTACTTGCCGTTGAAGCTGTCGGCTGCAATCTTTGCTGGTGGAGTCATCGCGGAGTTAGCGCGGAACAGAGTGCCCCCGCTCAACGATCGCGCCGCGAACCATGGTCTCCTGTTCGCCGCCGGCTTGGTGACCGGCGAGGCCCTCATGGGAATCTTTCTCGCTTTGCCGATCGCGCTGAGCGGGATCTGGCCGTCAATCAGTTCCGATCCGCTCAAGCTCTTCGACATACCGCCGCTAGATGCGTGGCCGGGCGTGCTCGCGCTGGTGGCAGTTGGCATGCTGCTATATCGCGCCGGGATCAGGCGATAGGCTTGGGGCGATGGGCTATGGGAAAGGTGGCTGAGAGTCTGTGACAGACCCCTCGCCTATAGCCGTTCCTAGCGTGAAGAGTTGACCCAATAGACATGACGAGAGATGATACCCAATCGAGTCAGTTGGTGCAACCGAGAGCCTGCACATGACAAGGAACGCGCCACCCTTTCCCAATCTGCCGTCAACGAAGGCCGCGTTGATCCGGGATTTGCTTCGACAGAAGAAGACACGCGACGCTGAGCGTGCCTTCGTGCTCGAGGGGGCGAAGCCGATCCTCGAGCTGCTCCGAGCCAACTTCCCATCACTGCTGGCCGTCGTGGCGACGCCGACCTACCTTGAAAAGAGTGACCCGGCGTTGCAACGAGCCCTGGAACAGGGTTCGACTCCGGTCTACACCTGCCGTGAAATGGTGTTTGAGAAATTGTCGGACGTCAGCACCTCGCCGGGTATTCTCGCTGTGCTGAAACAACCTGAGTGGGATCAGGAGACCATCTTCAAGCGGCCACGGCTGTTCGGTATCTACGGGGAAGGTCTGCAGGACCCGGCCAACGTGGGGGCGATCATTCGGACGGCAGTCGCCTTTGGCGTGGATGCGCTGTGGCTGTCGTCGGATTCGGCGGATGTGTTCAGTCCCAAGGTCGTCCGCACAACGACCGGCGCGCTACTGAAACTTCCGGTGTTCTCGATTAAGGATGCCGGGGTATTTGCTCGGCACCGTTGCGCGCTGTTGGCGGCCGAGCCGCCTGGGGCACACAGCCGCGCGATTCGAGACATCACCAGCATCTCCTCGCGAACCATCCTGGCTTTCGGCAACGAGAGCCGGGGGCTCTCTGAGGCCACTTTGAAACAGGCTACGCTCCGATTTCACATCCCGGTCAGCCGGGCGATCGACTCACTGAACGTGGCGGCCTCTGCTGCCATCGCCGTCTTTCACTTCAGCGCGCTACCACGGGAAGGCAAATGAGGGGAACTGAGCAAATGGCTTATGGCTAATGGCTGATGAGGAAAGAACGCGGGCCGCTCCGCTGCTTTTTCATGAGCCATACGCCATCAACCATTCGCCATCTTCAGGAGGTGGTGCCGAGGGACAGAATTGAACTGTCGACACCAGCCTTTTCAGGGCTGTGCTCTGCCAACTGAGCTACCTCGG
>CAYJUP010000047.1:0-11838 GCA_964373365.1 uncultured Nitrospiraceae bacterium | reverse complement strand
TCCAGCCCTGACATCGGCTCATCCAGGATCACCAGCTCGGGGTCGTGAATGAGCGCCTGCGCCAACCCCACTCGCTGCAGCATGCCTTTCGAAAACTTCCGGAGCTGCCGCGTCCTCGCTTCAGTCAGTCCCACAACCTCAAGCAGGTGATCGATCCTCCGGCCTAGCTCGGCTCGCTCCAGCCCGGCCAAGTGCCCGTAGAAAGCCAGGAACTCTTCCGCCGTAAGGTAATCGTAAAAATACGGGGACTCGGGGAGAAACCCGATCTGTCGGCGGACCTGCACATCACCCGCCGGCTTGCCCAGCACCTCGGCCTTCCCGCTTGTGGCCCGCATCAGGCCCATCAAAATCTTCAACGTGGTGGTCTTTCCAGAACCGTTCGGCCCGAGAAAGCCATAGATCTCTCCCTGACGTACCGTCAGCGACAAGCCGGACAGAGCGGTGACCGGGGGCAGGCCGGGCCAGCCCGACCGGAATGTCTTCGTCAGCCCTTCGATCAGAACAGCGTCCACACGTCCCCGAGGATTATCGATTCATTGAGTGGTTGATGCGCCGTGACATCGATTCAATGGAACAATTTTCAATGAATCAATGTCTCCACCGGTTCACTTACGATACACCCGCAACCGCTCGCGCAAGCCGGTGCTGGTCACGGCCCCGTCAGAGGCTTTTAACTCGTAGATGCCTCCCAAAGGTTCCTCTGGTATCCCGGAAATGATACCGCGGGTCACCAGATCCTCCAACCTGACCGGCAGCATGCCGTAGCGCGCTTTGTACCGACGGACCCCTTCTTCCAGAAACCGGATATCCCGCTCGGCGATCACTTCCTTCATGCGCCGCGCTAGTCCTTCCCGCAAACGCTCGTCCCGCACCTGCTGAGAAAGCCGCTGCAGAAACTCCAAGGCGGCATCCGGATCACCGACTTCGACCGTCATCCGGGCGGCCAGCTTGGGCAGATACTCAGGAGCGCCCGGCAACATCGAAGCGAGACGAAAATATCGCGCCGCCGTGACGGGGTCATGAAGTTCATAGAAATAGTCATATCCCACGTAGAAGGGAAGCTGCCACAGTTCCGGGTGATGGCGCATGCCCTTGGTTAACAGGGCGATGCTTTCGTGGGGGAGCCCCGCCCAGACACCGAGAATGGTCCCCGCCGCCTGATACGCAAAGGCGAACGTCGGATCCACGTCGGTCACCACGTCCACCGTATGGTACGCCCAGAGATACCCTCCACGGGTCTGGTTCTTCTCGCCTAAATGTTGGACCGCTTTGAGCCAGATCAGATCGGCTGCCATCTGACGGTAGCCCAGCACCGCCACTTTGAGGTACTCACCCTTCGGGAGATAGGACAGTTCCTCGGCTCGAAGCATAGCCGGCCGTTGTCGCTCCATCGTGGCCAGCACGCCGACCGCGGTTCCGCCCAGGGCCAGCAGGAGACCCCCTGTCAGGAACCAGCTCGTCAAGGATGCTGTCGCAGCATGCGGCCTCATGTGGGCGGTCTGACCCGTTTTAACGCAGCGGCAAGCGCGGTCACATCTGCCTTCATGAAGCGCTCTTCATAGTCGTCTTTGTCCCATCCGGCATACCGCTGCTGACGCGCAAGGATCTCCCGATATTCACCCTCTGCCTCCTTGATTCGTTTCGATTCCAGGTACCGTGTAGCCAGCCACTCTCGCCCGGGGAGGAAATTCGGCTCGATCTCGATCACGCGTCGGACGTGGGCTTCGGCTGTTTCACGATCACCAAGCGCCAGAGAGAGACGCCCCAGTTCGAAGCGATAAAACGGCACGAACGGTTCCAATTCGGTCGCGCGCGCGTAGGCCGACATCGCGGAGCGGAGCCAAGACACCCGCTGCACGCTCTGGAGCCCCTTCGGTGCATCTGAGGCTGTGAGGGACGCCGCGAACGACGCATAGACATGCCCCAGAAGTCCCGAGAGCCGGCCGTCCAGGGGATTCAACGCAATGGCTGTTTGCAGCTCGGCCACGGCGTTCTGCGCCGCCGCACCATCTGCAGTGCGCTCAAAGACCTGAACATACGCGGCGGCCAACGAGCTGTGATACAACGCCTTTCCAGAGTCTCGTGCAATGGCAGCCCGGTAGTCGGCGATCCCCTTCTGAATATCCTGACGCGCAAGCGCACGCGAACCGCTTTCATAGGACTTCCAGGCGAGTCCCAGCCTGACGACATGCATCGCCAGCACGCCCACCACCAGCACTCCCAGTCCGGCGCAGATCAACCGGACCCGGCGAGACCGGATCGGCATGGTGCGCGACGGCTCGGCCACGCGACCGGACAGCCGCCGCGCCGAAATGACCACGCCCACACAGAGCGTCAACACAATGGCCAGGGCCGGCTCGTGCAGGTTGGAATCCACAACCGCGTGCGCAAGGATTCCCGCGATGCCTCCACTGACGCCCACGACCACGCCGCGTTGCCACCGTCTGAGCCGCTGTCTCAACACCGACGTTGCCTCACGCACCACCAGGACCACGCCCCAGCCGAAGACCAGGAGACTCGCTACCCCAAGTTCGACGCCCATCTGCAGATACTCGTTATGCGGGGTCTGTGCCACCTTGCCATATCGCGCGATCTGCCCCTCCACCGGGAACGCGTAGTGGGGGTATACGTACTGGTACAGCCCGAGTCCGAGTCCGAAGGGATACTCCGTCATCTCTCGGACTGCGCTTTGCCACATTTGCAAGCGGGCATATCCGACAGGGTTCGCGACATGCTCCGCCCACAGCCGCTCGCGAAGAGGATTCGGGACCAACAGACCGACCAGGAGCAGAAGCGTCAGCACGCTGAGACCAGTGCGGCCGAATCGCACGGTGACGACCAGAGCGGTCCCTACCAACAGAGCCAGTATCCCCCCGCGGGACCCCGTCCAGGCAATGGCCACCAGGAACACAGCCAGTATGGCGATCAGGGCGCTGAAGCGGATCAGCGCGCTTGGGCGCGCCCGCAGCCATCCCCACGACCCCACCCTGGCGTAACAGAGATCGCCCAGCACAATAGCCCACGTTGCCGCCAGGTAGCCGGCCAGAAAATTCGGATTGAAAAATGTCCCGCTTGGCCTCGCCGCGTTGAACCATTCAACCTGAACGGCCGCCCAGCCGGCCTCGAAGAGGCCCATTGCGACCAAGACCCGTAGGAGCTTCCGGACATCATCCCACTCACTGACGAAAGACACAAGCACATAGAGCAACCCCGCATAGCCGAGGAGTACCACGAGCCACTGCAGGCTCTGGTGGAGATAGGGCGATCTCGCCGTCGAGACGGCGGCCAGACCAAGATAGGCCAGCACGGCCGGACCGATCCGCAGAGAAGGACTCTTGAACGAGCCGGCCAGGATTCCCCTCGCTATGTAGAGGCTCACCAAAAGCAGGACCATCAGCCGGATGATCATGACCGCCAGGTGCGTGGTTCCGCCTTCGAGCAACGGCGAGAAGATCAGCAGCCCGCTCAGCAGGAGCAGCCCGGCTAACGAGGAGGCTCGGCGACGATCGAGCGATGGATCAGGAGAGAACCCGGGGGTGACGACCACGTCGGGGGGGGACACGCACCGGAAGAGATTTCGATTGCTCACATCGTACGAGGTTGAGGGTTAACCCGATGTAATGAAGAGTTCGTCCGGGTTGCCTTGCCAAGCTTAGGGTGCCTCGCCAGAGGTCGAACCCGCTTGGGCAGGGAGGGCTCGAGCCCTCCCTGCCCATCCGAACCCAGCCGGTCTTAGATGTTGACGTCGTTCTGGTCCGGGATCAGCAGATTCTGCTTGATGTCGTTCACGTGCCAGTTGTCCGTGGTCGCATCCCCGTCAATATTACCGACGGCATTGGCCGTGAACTTCGCCGGTACGCCGACGGTCGCAAGCGTCCCACCGGAATTGACGACGACGCCGGTTGGAGCTGTGGTGGTGCCTCCCGTCCCGGCCCCACCATTCGTGTTAAACATATCCACCCCCGCCGCACTAGAGCTAGCGGCCGCGCCAAGGGTCGCCGGGCTCCGGTAGGTGTAGCGGTTGGTGTTACTTGCAAGGACAAAGCCGATCTCCTGAAAACAGCCGTACCGCCCTTGTTCGCCCAAAAAGGCGGTCTCCGAGACAAAGACGCCGCCCAGGTTGGTCCTGGACTCGGACTGGCGAGCGCGCGCCTGATACTGAAGGAAGTTGGGGATCGCGATGGCCGCCAGAATCCCGATGATGGCCACCACGATCATCAACTCGATCAGAGTGAAACCTTTTTGATCACGCCACGATGTCATCATGTTTTTCCCTCCCTGTGTTTGGGTTTTGCCCCGTTTCCTCACGTGTCCTTCATGAACTAGAGCGATTCCTTATGGACGTCTCATTCGTAAGGGAATGCATGTTCTATGCCGAACACCAGAGTTCCATATTTATAGTTAATTTATGCAATATTAACAAACAGCTATAATATTATATCAAAATAGGAACCATGAGCATGCCCCTGAAGAATCCCGCATTCTGCTCATGAGTGCCGAGATTTGGCAGCCTCACGAAGACTATCTTACTCGTGCAAGTCACCTTGCCCTAGAGGCGAACCTGGACAGGATTAACAGGCCAGATCGCTCGAGACTGCAGTCTGCAGATCCAGCTTGAGGTCATTCACGTGCCACTGGTCGACGGTCGCGTCAGCGTCCAGATTTCCCGCGGCCGTGGCGGTAAATCCCGTCGCACTGGTCAATGCTACCGGGGGGCCCTCGGGCTCGATGGTTCCTACAATGGCATTGATGGTATCCTGAGTCGACAAACCGAGAGTTGCGACATTAGCATTTGCCCCCCCACCTGCTCCGGCCGCTCCTGACCGGTAGGTGTAGCGGTTGGTCGCCCCGGCCATTACATACCGAATCTCTCCTATGCTTCCATACCGCCCCTCCTCAGTAAAATAAACGATTTCCCCCATGTAAATGCCACCCAAGTTGACCTTGGCCTCGGACTGACGGGCGCGCGCCTGATACTGCATAAAGCTGGAGATGGCGATAGAGGCCAAAATACCTAGGATGGCCACCGTGACCATCAACTCGATCAACGTAAAGCCCCGTTGAGTTCGCACCGCCTTCCTGGTGTCTTTTTCATGGCCCATGCTAGCCCCGATGCCACCGCAAAAACTTCTGAACTTTTGGATTAGAGCACATAAGGTGAGCAGGTTCCATGCCAAGGAACCTCACTTATAAAGCCACGTGAACAAATTTATTATAAATAACGGTGGCTTAGTTCGTTTGATTGGTGTCGACTGACTCGTGCAATGAAGCCTGAGAATGAGTGATTTCTACGCTCACGCGCCAAGATTTGGCATCTGGGAGAATGCGTAGTCAGCGACCCCCGTTGAGCTGGGCATTAGGGGATCGCGTGTTGGGATGGCAGGGGTTGAGAGACCCGGCGTTGGGCCTGCTGCACGCGTTCCTCCAGCGTAGGGTCGCCTAAGCCTCGATCACGAAACCGCTCGATCAGCTTGAGGTTGGATGGATCCAGTTCGAGTGAACGGAGCCAGGCTTCTCTGGCTTCCTGGCTCCGATTCTGCTTGAGGTAGATCTCGCCCAGATGCTCGTAAATGACCGGGTCGTCTCTCACGAGCGTGACGGCCTTCTTAATCTCCGCCAGCGCCTCGTCCAGCAGGCCCATCTTGAAGAAGGCCCAGCCGAGGCTGTCCACATAGTAGCCGTTGTTGGGTTTGAGAGAGACGGCCCGTTTGATCAGGGATACCGCCTCCTCGATTTTGATGCCGCGTTCAGCATAACTGTAGCCGAGGTAGTTCAGCGCGTCCGCGTGCTTGGGGTCCAGCCGCAGCGCGGTCTCCATCGCTCCGACCACATCGTCGAACCGGTTCAACTTATCGTACGCCGTCCCCAGGTTGAAATGGAGGTCCGGATTCCCGGGGTTATGCACGATCCCCTGCTCGAAGGCCTGAGACGCCAAGGCGTACCGGTCGGTTTGCAGATACGTGAGCCCCAGCAAGAGATGCGCATCAGGCTTCTTCGGGTTCAGCTTGACCGCCTCGGTGAAGTGCACAATCGCGTCCGGATACCGCTTCAACCGGTAGAGCAGAAACCCGATGTGCATGTGACCGTCGACGTACGTCGGCTGCAGTTGCAGGTTGCGTTCATACGCCTGCATCGCCGTGTCGTAGTCCTTGATCTCTTCGTACATCAGTCCGAGGTAGTCGCGAACCTTAAGTTCAGCCGGCCGCACCGCCAGAATCTTGCTCAAGTATTCGATCGCCTTCTGATAGTCCTTCAGTTCTCCATAAATCAAACCCGCGCGGAGCTGCGCGTCGAGGTCATCCGGGTCCTGAATGAGAATGATCTCGAGCTCCGTGAGCGCTTCGCGATAGGACTTGTCGCCGATGTACAGCCTGACAAGATGCTGGCGGATTTCCTTGCTGTGCGGGTTCACGATCTGAAGATACTTGCGATACACCGCCACGGCCTTTCCCCGGTCCTGCTGAGACTCATACACCGAGGCCAAGGCGATGTACGCCGGCTCAAACGTCGGGTTGGCCGTGATCGCCCGCTCGAAGTTGGCAATCGCCCGGTCGGGTTGTTTCGATTCGACCCCGATGCGCCCCAGGTAGTAATACCCCACCGGAGAGTCTTTCGACTTCTCAATCCCCTGCTCGAACGCGCGCTCCGCTTCCTCTAGGCGCTTGAGATTGACCAGCAGGATGCCTTTTGAGAAATACGGTTCGCTTCCCATGGCGTCCTGAGCAATGGCGCGATCGTACAAGGCCAAGGCCTTTTCGGCCTGTCCCGCGCCGGCATAGATACCGGCTAGTAGCACCAACACTGAGGCTTCCCGCACATCGGCCTCGGCAACCTTGTCGGCGAACTGGACTGCATTGGCCACATCTCCCCGCGAGAAATAGAGCGCCGCAAGGCGCGTTTTGAGAAAGACGGAGGATGGATCACCCCTGAGAGTGGTCAGGTATTCCTGGATCGCTTGCTCAGCGTCCTGATTCAGTTCCGCCTGGTACCCGAGCATAAAATGGTAATAGGTGCGGGGATCAGCGGGAGGGGCAAGTCGGGCCGAGAGCGCGGATGGCTGGTTGGGAGATGGATTGAGTCCGATGCCCGCCTGCGGGACGGTGGTGCAAGAGACGACGATTGCCGGGATCGCCAGCACGCTCAAGACTGCCCCCATCCACCTCGCGCGGCGCCGCCTCGAGGGGACCGAATCTCGTCCGCGGATGCGTCTCGTCACGCTCGTCTCACCACAACAGTTGAAGCCGGTGAAAAGAAAGAGTCTGCACGTAGGGTGATCGGATTATAGGAAGTCAGCGGCGAGGTGTCAAACCGCTTCGCGAGTATCGAGGCTCTCGAACTTCGCGAACTTTTCATGGAAAAACAGTTGGATGTCGCCGGTCGGGCCATTGCGGTGCTTCTTGAGCATGATATCGGCGATGCCTTTCTTCTCCGAGTTCGGATCGTATTGGTCCTCCCGGTAGATGAAGAGGACCACGTCCGCGTCCTGCTCGATCGCCCCGCTTTCCCGAAGATCCGCCAGCATCGGGATCGGGGGTTTGCGGCTCTCTACGGCGCGGCTCAACTGGGACAGGGCCACGACGGGTACGTTCAGTTCCTTGGCGAGGGCTTTCAGAGATCGCGAGATGTCGGAAATCTCCTGTTGGCGTGATTCAGCGTCGCTCCGACCTTGCATGAGCTGTAGGTAGTCGACGATCAACAGGTCAAGCCCGTGCTCCGCCTTCAGCCGGCGGGCCTTGCCCCGCATCTGATGCACCGTCAGGGCACCCGAGTCATCAATGAAAATAGGAGCCTGTTCCAGTTTCCCGGCCGCCTCCGCCAGCCGCCACCAATCCTCCTTCTGCAGCTTCCCGGTCCGCAGGGCATGCGAGTCCACGTGCGCTTCCGAACTGAGCATCCGCAGCACCAACTGCGCTTTGGACATTTCCAGACTGAAGATTCCTACCACGGTCCCGGTGTGGATGGCGGCGTGCTGGGCGATGCCCAGCGCAAGGCTGGTCTTGCCCATGCTGGGACGGCCGGCGATCACCACGAGATCGGACGCCTGCAAGCCGGCGGTCAGGTCATCCAGGTCATAGAAACTGGTCGGGACCCCCGTAATCTTCTCTTTCCTCTTGGAGAGACGGTCGACGAGATCAAGGCTATCTTTAATAATATGGTGAAGCTGAGTGAACGACCGACCGAGTTTACCTTGCGACAAACTAAAGACGGATCGTTCCGCAAAATCCAGCAGATCATCCACGGAAGAACTGCCGTCGTAGCCGCGAGAGATCACCTCGGTCGAGGTGCCGATCAGACCCCGGAGAAGCGCCTTGTCCCGCATGATCTTACAATGGTACTTGATGTTGGCGGCGGTCGGGACCACCTGGACCAATTCCGCCAGATAGGTGGCCCCTCCGACCGACTCAAGCTCGCCCTTGGTCTTCAAATGCTCCGTGAGGGTGATTTGGTCGATGACCTCCCCGTGTTCCGAGAGGTCCAGCATCGCCAGGAAAATTTTACGATGGGTGGTTCTGTAAAAGTCCTCGTCCGTCAGTACTTCCATAGCCTTTGCCAGGGAGGCGTTGTCCAGCAGGACGGCGCCCAAGACCGATTGCTCAGCCTCGAGATTTTGGGGCGGCAGCCTGGGCTCTGAGAGATCGGGAGAACTCATCGGACCACAAAGCAGTGATTCATTGCATCATCAAGCCGTTGATTCATTTCAAGAACGATGCTTCTCAATCGTCAATGAACCAATCACCGATCGTCAATTCTTCAACGGCAAGCCGGGCAGATCCTTGATCCTGACTTTTTGGGGCGTCAGTTTCATGGAACCTTTGCGGTTGAGGCTGGTCGAGACACCCGTCACCACCAGCGCCTCATCGGAAGCCGCACGCGGGCTCCCCAGAATCACCACCGCCAAGGCTCCCACCCGGCGTCCCTCTTCCACCGCGCGCTGGATCTCGTCCGAATCCGGCGAACGCAGCACCGCCTGGACCACACGACAGCCCTTCTGCCGCAACATCTGAGCCACCTGGAACACTCGGTCAACGTGACGCGCCGTGGCCGAGATCAAAAACTCTGCTCTGGCGTGCGGGAGCCCGTCCTCCACCCGTTCCATCGCCCGGAAGAGCCGATCCACATCCAACGCGAAGCCGGTGGAGGGAAGATCCCGCCCGAATCGCCCGATCAGGTGGTTGTACCGACCCCCGCCGCCCAACTCGTAGCCGACGCCGTCCGTGAATACGTCGAAGACCACGCCATCGTAATAATCGAATCCCCGGAACTCGCCCAGATCCAGCAGCAGAAGGTCGTGCATGCCGGCCGCCCCCAGCAGGCGATGGACTTGAGTCAGGCGTTCGAGCGCGGCTCGCAACTCCCGATCACGACCGGCGAGCGCCCGACCCCGATCAAGGACCTCTTCCTGTCCGTACAGTCCTGGCGCCTCCAGGATGGCCTGTGCCGACCGTTTGGGAACGCGCTCCTGCGTAAGAATTTCCTCGAGCCGAGGCAGGTCCTTCCGCGCGGCGGCCTGCTCGGCCCGTTTCTGCCCGTCCGGAGACATCCCCGATCTTGCCAGAAGCGCCTTGAAAAATCCCGGATGCCCCAACGCAATTTTGAACTTCTGGAGGCCGAGCTGCTTCAGGCACTCGATCATCAACGCGATGATCTCGCCATCCGACGCGACATCATCAACCCCGATCAGCTCGGCACCGACCTGGAAAATCTCCCGTTCTCGCCCCGCGTGTTCCGGTTCATAGCGAAACACGGTGGTGCGATAACATAACCTGAGCGGCACGCTCGGCCCCACCATCCCCATGGCCACGATCCTGGCGATCTGCGCGGTCACGTCCGGCCTCAGCAAGAGTATCCGCCCGGTGGTCCGGTCCGCGAACTTGTAACATTTCTCGATCACCTCCGGTTCCAGCCCGGCCGACAGGACATCCAGATATTCAAAGGTGGGCGGGATAATCTCCTGGTAGCCCCAGCGGTTCAAGACAGTCAGGAGGGTGTCCTCCAAATGACGCACGCGTCGAGCGGTGTGGGGAAGGATCGTGCTCATTCCCACTGGGATCAGTGAACGTTCGTGCTTCTTCATCGCTGACGCCTGAGCGCGGAATTGCTTGCGGGACTGGCGGGACATTGACTGCAGCAGGTGACTCAGACCCCTTTCGAGAGGTCCACCAGCTTGACGGACAGAATGTTCTTCCCTCGCTTGATGGTCTCGAGCACCCCGCTCGGCAGGGGAGCATCCAGCCCGATGATCAGCAAGGCGTTGCCGCCCCGCTCCTCGCGGGAACATTGCATGCGGGCGATATTGACACTATGCTCGCCCAACACCTGGCCGACGGCACCGATCACCCCGGGCCGATCCACGTTGAGGATGAGCATCATGTGGCCCTCGGGCTCCACCTCGACCTGAAACTTGTCGATCTCGATGATGCGGGAGTCCTTGCGGTTGTAAAGCGTCCCGGCCAGGCGGTGGGGCTTCTTCCCGGCGTCAACCCGGACTCTGATCACGCTGGTGAAATCCCCGGCATCGCTGCTCTTCACCTCTTTGACCTCGATCCCCCGCTCCTTGGCGATCACCGGCGCGTTGACGAAGTTCACCGCGTCTTCCAGGATGGGGGTCAACAGGCCTTTGAGGACCGCAATCGTCAAGGGAGCCACCGTCAGCGCGGCCACTTCGCCGTTGTATTCAACCGTGACTCGCTCCAGTCCTCCTTCATAAAGCTGGGCCTGGAGGAGCCCGATCTTCTCGGCCAGCGTCAGGTAGGGCTGCAGCCGCGGCAGCAACTCCGGCGGAACCGAGGGGACATTCACGGCGCCGCGTGCGATCCCCTTCGTGAAGTAGTCCACGATCTGTTCCGCAATCCCGACCGCGACATTCTCCTGCGCCTCGCCAGTCGCCGCGCCGATGTGGGGAGTGCAGATGAAATTATCCAGGGTCAGCAGGGGGTGGCCCGGGTCGATCGGCTCTTCCTCAAACACATCGAATGCGGCGGCCGCCACCCTCTTCGACTTCAGCGCTTCGTAGAGGTCCGCCTCGTTCACGATCCCACCGCGCGCGCAGTTCACAATCATGACCCCGGGCTGCATCTGTTCGATGGCGCCGGCGTTGATCAGCGACCGGGTTTCGGCCGTGAGCGGGGTGTGCACCGAGATAATGTCTGCCCGCCGGAACAGCTCGGCGAGTTCTACCACCTCGACCCCCATCTTGCGCGCCTGCTCCTCCGAAAGATACGGGTCATAGGCAATGACATTCATGGACATGCCCTGAGCTAGCTTCGCCACGTAGCCGCCGATCTGCCCGATCCCCACAATCCCCAAGGTCTTGTTGTAGAGTTCCACCCCCATGAACCGATCTTTCTCCCACTTGCCGTCTTTCATCGATACGGTCGCTTGAGGAATCCGGCGGGTCATCGAAAAAATCATCGCCATGGTGTGCTCGGCTGTCGTGACCGTGTTCCCACCCGGGGTGTTCATGACCACGATCCCGCGTCGGGTGGCGGCCTGGGTATCCACATTGTCCAACCCGGACCCGGCCCGGCCGATCACCTTCAGCCGCTCAGCGGCCGCGATCACGTCGGCCGTCACCTTCGTAGCGGAGCGGACAATGAGCCCATCGTACTGCTTGATCTCCTTGACCAGTTCCTCTTGGGCGAGCTTGGTCCTGACATCCACGGTGAAGCCGGCCTTCTCCAGGATCTCGACGCCTTGCTTCGACAGAGTATCGCTGACCAGGATTTTCATCGCTTAATCCAGCTAGTAGCAAGCAGCAAGTAGCTCTGAGCTTCTGAGCTATTGGCTATTCGCTGTTAGCTGCTCGCTCATCCTTTGGCCATGAGCAATTCTTGAGCC
>CAYJUP010000046.1:0-11891 GCA_964373365.1 uncultured Nitrospiraceae bacterium | reverse complement strand
CTCGCTCGTCGGCCAGAAATTGGCGCTCGGGTCCTTCTCGGCGGTGGAGGTCTCGGTCTTCCGTGGAATGGGCGCGCTGGTGTTGCTGATCCCGCTCTGGTGGTGGCAAGAGGGAGGGACAGTCAAGTTCTCGGCGAGGGATGTCGCGGTATTTGCCGGATTAGGCCTCGGCGTCCTGGGCAATCACCTGCTGACGCTGTTCGGGCTCCGATACATCGGGGCGGCGGTGGCGGGGGTCATCATCGGAGCGAGCCCGGCGATCACGGCCGTGCTGTCTTCCCTCCTGATTCGGGACGTCCCATTTCGCGCCGTGTGGGGGGGCTGCGCGGTCTCGTTTGCAGGGGTCGCGCTCGTCTCGGGCGCGCAGGCTGGGAGTCCGGCGGGGGAGCGTCCCTGGCTGGGCGGAACCCTCGTGGTCCTGGGGCTGGTGAGCTGGGCCCTCTACACGATCGGGGGCCGTCGGACGATGGAGCGGTTTTCTCCACTCACGGTGAACTGGACCACCCTGTTGCTCTCCATCATGCTCCAAATCCCGCTGCTCTGGATGGACCAGAAGGTCTCCCTCGCGGGTGTCGAATCTGTGCCCGCGTCCGGTTGGCTGGCCCTCGCCTATTTGATTGTGTTTGCCACCGCGCTGGGGCAGCAAGCCTGGCTGTACGGCGTGCAGGGGATCGGGCCCTCACGCGCCGGCGTCTTCGTCAATCTGATTCCGGTTTCAGCCCTGGCGCTCTCCGCCCTGATCCTGGAAGAACCGATCGGGGTCAAGGAACTGGCCGGCGTCGTGCTCATCCTGACGGGGGTGTGGTTGGTGAACCGGCAATCCGTGCGTGTCTCCGAGCGGCAGCGGGGGTAAGGTGCGGAAATCATTAAGGCGTTTGACCGAGATGTCGATTGCTGCTACCATCGGCCAATGATACGATGGTACCCTCCCAAGGCGATAATTGCTTGGTGGTGTGCTGACTTCTGCACGGTTTTCGGGAGTCGATGATGGCCGACGACGTTATGACAGCTCCCCCCCTGGCGAGCGAGACTCCTGAAAGCGCCGTCACTACCGGCGCCCCGAACCGAACACACTTCATCCAACAGCAAACTCTCGTCACGGTCGTCCTGAGTTATCAACTGCTGTTCAGCCCAACCGACGCCCTCATCGCCGGGGTCAAGGAATACATCGTCCTGGGACTTCTGCTTCTTATTGCTGGTCTGATGGTGCTTCCCGCCCGTGTCGTGGAGGCCAGTTGGTTCCCTGTGACGTTGGCCTTAGGTGACACCGCGATTACCACCGTCTTGATCTATCTGTCCGGCAATGCCAGCTCCGATTTGTATCTCACCTATTTTCTGATCATCGTGATCGCTTCGACCTGCCGCACGCTGAAGCAGATGTTCATTCTTTCGATTATCGTATGCGGGCTCTACGGCGTGGTGCTGTATATGGAAGAAGGGGGGAACGACGCCCCGTTGGAGAGCCACTTTCTGCGCATCCCGCTCCTGCTGATCATGGCCACTTTTTACGGGTTTACGACCGAGACGGCGCGCAGGGTCACTCAGGAAAAATCGAAACTCATGCTCGAGCACACTGTCCTGACGAATTACGATTCCCTCACCGGGCTGCCCAATCGGCGCCTGTTCACGGACCTGCTGGACAAGGCGCTGGCGCGAGCGCTCCGCAACGAACAGTTGGTCGGTCTTCTGGTTCTTGATCTTGATGACTTCAAGCGGATCAATGACACGCTGGGACACACGATGGGCGATCTGTTCTTGACGGCCATCTCGACACGACTGACCAGTTGCTTCCGAAAGAGCGACACGGTAGCCCGGTTTGGCGGCGACGAGTTCGGTGTCATTCTTGAAAATGTCTCTTCCTCGGAACATGCGGCTCGGCTTGCGCAGAAATTACACACCACCTTGGCGCCTTCTTTATCGCTGGGCGGCCACGACGTGGTTGCCACGGCCAGCATCGGGATCGCGTTGTATCCCTTAGACGCGAGTGATCCCGACACGCTGATCAAAAATGCCGATACTGCCATGAACCATTCCAAAACGCAGGGCAAAAACGCCTACCAGTTTTTCAAGTCGGACATGAATGTTCGAGCTGTCAAGCGGCTCTTGTTGGAGAACAATCTGCACAAGGCGCTGGAAAGGGAAGAACTTTTGTTGCATTATCAGCCGCAGCTTGATCTGAATACCGGCCACATCTCCGGTGTAGAGGCTTTATTGCGATGGCAGCACCAGGATTTGGGCCTCGTGCCTCCGAGCCAGTTTATCCCTGTTGCCGAAGACACCGGCCTGATTGTCCCGATCGGGGAATGGACGTTGCAAACAGCCTGTGCTCGTGCCAAGGCGTGGCACGAAGCGGGGTTCCCTGGCTTGGTTGTCGGAGTGAACCTCTCGGCGCGTCAGCTGAAGCCGCAATACAACTTCGTGAAGCTGGTCGAGCGAGTGTTGCATGACACGGGGCTGGATCCTCGTTTCCTGGAACTGGAACTCACCGAGGGCATGATCATACAAACCGGTGAGTCAACCATGACGACGCTGCACGAATTGAGAGCGCTGGGCGTCCATCTCTCCGTTGATGATTTTGGCACCGGGTATTCTTCGCTGAACTATCTGAAGCGCTTTCCCCTCAATACCCTCAAGATTGACCAGTCCTTTGTCCAGGACTGCACGACGACCTCTGATGGCGCGTTGATTACCAAAGCCATCATTGCTCTGGCCAATGCCCTCAAACTGAAAGTGGTCGGGGAGGGCGTTGAAACCCATGACCAGATAGCCTTTCTGCGTGAGCAGGGGTGCCACGTCATCCAGGGCTTTGTGTTCAGCAGACCGGTGCCCGTCGAGGAGATAGTTCAGCTATTGCGGAAAGAACCGAACCCATCCGCTCTCTGAATGTATGAGTATCTTAATCGTTGACGACTCGCTGGACACCCGAGTCCTGCTCAAATCCACCCTCGAATCGGGAGGGTATAGAGAGCTGCTCATGGCGGACTCGGCCCGTGATGCCTTTAAGCAATTGGGCATTGATGATCCGACAAGGGGTGGTGCCGGGGTTGATCTGATCCTGCTGGACATTCTGATGCCCGAGATGGACGGCGTCGAAGCGTGCCGCCAGATTAAGGCGGCCGAACATCTTCGGGATATCCCCGTCATCATGGTGACGTCAAAGAAAGAATCAGAATGGTTGCAGTTGTCCTTTGCCGCTGGCGCCATGGACTATGTCTCAAAACCGCTGAATAAGGTGGAACTACTGACGCGTGTGCGCTCCGTGTTGAAACTGAAGCGCGAGATGGACCGTCGAAAGGCCCAAGAGCATGAGTTGCTGGAGATGAAGCGACAACTTGAGGATTCGAATCAGATGTTGCTGCGCCTGTCCTCGCTGGACATGACGGGGATCACCAACCGTCGTCGTTTTGAAGAGTTTCTCGATCAGGAATGGAAGCGCGCAGTCCGAGAACTAAAGCCGTTGTCGGTGACGCTCCTCGACCTTGATTATTTTAAAGCCTATAACGATACTTATGGCTATCAGGCTGGAGACGAGTACCTGAAACAAGTGGCAAGCGCGCTCATCGAGGGATTACGGAGTGGAACAGGAGACCGGACTGAGGATCTCGTGGCTCGGTACGGGGGCGACGAGTTCGTGGTCATCCTCCGGGATGCCCCGGCCGCGACCGCCAGAGTGGTGGCTGAGCGACTCAACGAAGCAATCAAAAGCCGCGTCTTCTTGCAGGACCCAAGCGTGAAGGTCCGCCTGACCGCCAGCATCGGGATCGCCGGCTTTCCCGATCACGCTCAAACCAAGCGAGACCTTATCCGCAAGGCCGATGAGGCCATGTGTCGGGCCAAGGAAGCCGGTCGCAATCGCATTCGCATGGCGGACGAGCCATAGTCTTGCTCCCTCTAGCGGAAAGAGCATTCCATTCTCCCGTTTTCTGCAGTCCCGTGATGTCCCATGTCGTAAGTGTTCGAATATGAGAAGCTTTCTGAGGAATCAGTGATGTCAGACGCGGCCATCAGTGTAAACGCAGTATCTCCAGAGCCCTTAGAGGTCACCACTTCTGGACGCTCTTCTCCTCGATTCCAAGTTCTGCTGCTGCAGACCCTCGTGACGATCGTCCTGTCTTATGAACTGCTGTTTAGCAAAGAATCAGATCTCGCCAGCGAGACCGGCCAATTTGCCATCCTGTGCATGCTGTTGGGCGTGGCCGGTCTGATGATCATTCCGGTCCGTGTGTTGGGAACTGGCTGGTTCACCGGCGCCTTGGCGCTGGGCGATACAGCCATTACCACCTACATTATCCATCTGTCGGGGAATGCCAGTTCCGACCTCTATCTGGCCTATTTCGTGATTATCCTGATCGCCGCCGCGGCCAGGACGTTGAAGCAGATGTTCATTCTGTCGATTATTGTGTACGCCGCGTATGGATTGGTCTTGTATTTTGAAAGCGTTAAAACCGGTGGGATCACGGAAGGCGCCCTTATCCGGATTCCACTCTTGCTTGTCATGGCGATCTTTTACGGGGTCACGACTGAGGCGGTTCGCAAGATGAGCCAGGAAAAAACCCATCTCGTCGACTATATCGGCGAGCTGAAACGGGCTGAGGAGGAACTGCAAAAAGCCAAAGAAGCTGCCGAAGCCGCTGCCCGTGTCAAGAGTGAATTCCTTGCCAGCATGAGTCATGAGATTCGGACCCCGATGAATGCCATCATCGGCATGGCGGACCTGCTCTGGGAGACACCGTTGAGCTCGGAGCAGCAGCAATACGTACAGATTTTTAGGAAAGCGGGGCATACCCTTCTGAACCTGATTAACGACATACTTGATCTTTCCAAAGTGGAGGCGGGCCGACTTGAACTTGAGGAAACCAACTTCGATCTGAACGACCTCGTTGAAAAAGTGACCGAAATGATGGCCCTATCAGCTCGTGAACGGCAACTTGAGCTGACCTGGCGGGTTTTGCCGGACGTGCCGACCAGTTTGGTGGGGGATCCGAACCGCTTGCGGCAAATCATCATCAATCTGATTGACAATGCCATCAAGTTCACCGTCAAAGGTGAAGTGGCGCTGCGTGTCCAAAATGATCCAAACGCCAAGCAAGCTGACTGTCTCCGCTTCTCGGTTGCTGACACCGGTATCGGGATCCCTGCGGAAAAACGTGACGCCATTTTTGATAGTTTTACCCAAGCCGATTCCTCCACCACTCGCAAGTACGGGGGAACCGGGCTTGGGTTGACCATCTCGCGGCGACTGGTCGAACTGATGGGAGGACGTATCTGGGTCGAAAGTACGGTCGGGCAGGGGAGCACCTTTTACTTTACGGCCCGGTTCAAGACCCGAGCCGAGCCCGATCGGCGCATAACCCTCCCGGCGGCAAATCTGCAGGGGCTGAAGAGCCTCGTGGTGGACAGCAACAGCGCAAACCGCCTCATTTTGAGGGAGATGCTGACGTCCTGGGGTGCGCAGGTGACCGAGGTCGAAGGGAGCGAACAAGGGTTTGCTGAACTCAGCCGCGCGAAGGAGGCGGGGACGCCGTATCAATTGCTGTTATTGGACTGCTCCATGCCGGGCGTGGACGGCTTCCAGGTCGCGGAACATGTCACGAAAGACCTGCGCATGGCCGATGTGATGATCATTTTGTTCACCTCCGACCATCGGACCGGTGACATTGCCCGAGCCCGTGAATTAGGCCTGGCGGGGTACCTCTTGAAACCGTTCGGACGCTCCGACCTGCACAGGGCCATTACCGCAGCCATGGGCAAAACAAAGACCGCAACTCAAGAACCGTCACCCGTGACAGCATCGTCGGTCGCGGTCGATCTCCCTGCCCTGAAAATTCTCCTTGTGGAAGACTCGCCCGAAAACCGGATTCTCATCCAGGCCTACCTGAAGAAGACCCCCTATCAGATTGAGATCGCCGAAAACGGCGTAAGTGGTGTGGAAAAGTATACTGCCGGGGGGTACGCTCTGGTGCTCATGGATATGCAAATGCCGGTGATGGACGGCTATACCGCCACGAGGGCAATCAGAAAGTGGGAGCACGAACACTCGGTCAAAGCCACTCCGATCATCGCGCTCACAGCCTATGCGCTGAAAGAAGAGATACAAAAAAGTCTTGATGCGGGGTGCACCGCCCACCTGACGAAGCCCATCAAAAAGGCGGTGTTGATGGAAACCATCTCTGCACATACTGGGAGCCTGAAGCGATGATGCAAGAGCGTGGCTCGAACCGGGGGGAAAAGATTATCGTCCATGTGGACCCTGATCTCAAAGATATCGTCCCCAGGTTCCTTGAAAACAGGCAGAAAGACATCAGGTTTATTCTGGCGGCGTTGGAGCGGGGTGATTATGAGACCATCCGGGCCTTGGGCCACACCATGAATGGGGATGGCGGTGGCTACGGCTTTGACGCCATCACCGACTTGGGAGGATGCCTCGAGCAGGC
This sequence comes from uncultured Nitrospiraceae bacterium, assembly GCA_964373365.1. GTDB lineage: Bacteria > Nitrospirota > Nitrospiria > Nitrospirales > Nitrospiraceae > CAYJUP01. The sequence continues at coordinate 5,457 of CAYJUP010000046.1, read as the reverse complement.
TGCGAGGAACGAGAATACCGATGAGATCAGAAAATTGGCACGGCAGCTTGCCGCCTACCTTGATCGTGTTGAGGTCGTGTATGAATAGACCCGCTCACCGTCGTTCCTGGATCATGACGCTATCCGGCAGGGTCGTGAATCGCGCCACCCTGCAGGGCACATGAGGACGGTATGAGCATACTGATCGTTGATGACTCGGCCGAGAACATGCTCTTGCTCCGTTCGATCCTCCAGACGGGGGGGTACAAAGACAAAGACTTGCTGACTGTGGGATCGGCGGCGGAAGCCTTTAAACACCTCGGCATGGATGATTCGGCGGGAGACGCGGCCGGAGTCGATCTCATTCTGATGGACATCCAGATGCCCGAAATAAACGGCATTGAAGCATGCCGTCGGATTAAGGAGGTCGAACGCCTTCGGGATATCCCCATCATCATGGTGACCGCTGTCGCGCAGAGGGACAAATTGCAGTTGGCCTTTGCCGCCGGGGCAATGGACTATATCAACAAACCGGTCAATAAAGTCGAACTCAGGACCCGGGTTGGCTCGGCTTTGAAACTGAAACACGAGATGGATAGCCGCAAGGCGCGGGAGCAGGAGTTGAGAAAGAGAACCGAAGAATTGGAGCAAGCCCTCAGGGAAGTCAAGGTCCTTCGTGGATTCATTCCGATCTGCGCGTCGTGCAAGAAAATTCGCAATGACCAAGGATACTGGCAGCTGGTGGAGGCCTACATCCGAGAGCATTCGGAAGCGGAGTTCAGTCACGGCATTTGTCCGGATTGTATCAAGAAGTTTTTCTCGGGCGTTGACCCAGCGTAACGGCCGCTAGAAACACCACCGACCGTCCAACAAACCCGTTCTCGATCCCTACCTCAATGCCCCCATCCGCACCTGCCCGCTCGCGCTGCGGGCGGGGAGACCTGCCCCAGAGACCGACAAAGGCCATCGCGTCGGGAACGAGGAGAGACTGCCTCCCTGACGTTCAACGAGGCCGTATCCCGTAACGGGCTTTTGGAGTAAGATGACACCGTTGATGAAGCGAGGGGGGCGCATGCTCAAAGAAAAGATTGAGGCGGTGGCCCGAGCGAACCAGGAGTTCTACGAGGCCTTCGAAAGCCTGGACATCGTGCGGATGGATCGGATCTGGCTCCAACAGGAGTATGTGACCTGTATCCATCCGGGCTGGACCCAGCGGGTCGGCTGGCCCGCTGTGCGCGACTCCTGGGTCCTGATCTTCAATAACACGCTCTCGATGAAGTTCGATCTCACCGAGATTCAGATCCAGGTGGCGGGGGATGTTGCCTGGGTGATCTGCACGGAGAACATCACCGGCCAGCAGGGAGAGACGACTCAGGAAAGCCGGGTGCTCGCCACAAACCTGTTTGAGAAGGTGGGGGACCGATGGATGATCATCCACCACCACGGCTCCCCGGTGGTGGGGTAATGGAAGCTAGAGCGTCATCGGTCAATAGTCGTTCTTCACTTGTTAACAGATTCAACGAATGACCAATGACATCTGCGGCACTATTCCACCTTGACCGTCTTGCGCCATTCGGCGACGACCGCATCCCGCTCCGGCATCGTCATGGCCCCGTATTTCTGAAACATCGTCGGACCCTTCCTCCGTCTCCACGTCACGAAGCTCAAGAAGTGCTCTTTACAGAGTGAGCCGGTCCCGCCCGGTGCATAGACTCGCGCCGCGCATTCCTCGATGAGACATGCCTGCTGGCTCATACGAATCCTCTCCCTGGTCAGACGAGAGGCCGTCGCCCACCGGTCAAGCCGGGTCCTGGGCCCCTCTGCGCCCACACCGGCGGCGTTCGTTTGTCGAAACCAGAGTATGCCGGACCCGGCTTCCGGAATGCAATGGCGTCTCGGCGCCTCGAAGAGGCATGGGTTGTCACATAACGCAGGAGAAGGCCACTTGACGGCCGTGTCTCGATTCCGGTAATTGAACTGCTTGTGCTGAAGCGTTCACGGGCCATTCATGTCGTTCTGCACTCGGCTCCGGTTGTCCTCGCGCTGCTGGCTGCGCTGCAGAATTGCGCGCCGGCCTACCGACCCGGTCTTCCTCCTTCCAGTCCGTTCCCTGCGAACGACGCGCTTGCCGACGGGGCTCTCGCCTTGGGCGTCGCAACGGGGGACGTCACCGACCGCTCGGCGCTCGTCTGGTTTCGGACTGTCGGCCCTTCAGAGGCACGAGTAGAGTGGGTTCCCGAGGGTGTATTGGCGCCCGACGGTTCATGGAACTCCTCCGCCGGTTCGGCCGCCCGGACGGTCGTGACGACGACACAGGAGCACGATTTTATCGCGACGGTTCCGCTGAGCGGGCTGACGCCAGCCACCAGCTATCGGTACCGTGTTGTGACCTCCAGCGCGAACGTTGAGGCCGACAGTCTGGTGACGGTCCGGGAAGCGGCGACCGGCAGGTTTGTGACCGCTTCGTTACACGATTCGTCCGAACCCGTCACGTTCCTCTGGGGTGGGGATCTCGGAGGCCAACAGCGGTGTCGAGTCGAACGCTCCGGTTCTGCCATTTTTGATCAGATGCTCCACAAGAGACCAGCCTTCGCCCTGCTGCTCGGCGACCTGATCTACGGTGACGACCGGTGCCCGTCGCCGCCGAACGTGCCCGGGGGCGATTTTCTAGCTTCGACGTTGGATCAATTCAGGGCCAAACACCGCTACCAGAGAGGCGACCCGGCCCTGCAGCGATTTCTGGCCGCTGTGCCGGTGTATGCCACCTGGGACGACCATGAAGTCCGGAATAATTTCTCCGGCCCTCATGAGCCACTGATGCCGGTTGGGCGCCGGGCGCTTCTCGAATACTGGCCCATTGGGACACCGCCTGAGGACCCACACCGTCTCTATCGTAACATCCGCCGTGGGGCCGATCTGGAGCTGTTCATCCTGGACACCCGGCAGTATCGCAGCCGGAATGCGGAGCCGGACGGAGATCACAAAACGATGCTGGGAGCGGCCCAGCGAGACTGGCTGTTGGATGCGCTCGCACACTCCGGCGCAACGTGGAAGGTCATCGCTACGACTGTGCCGCTCTCCAACCCGAAGATGGGGACCAAGCTGGTCCCGGGGAACGACAGTTGGGCGCGAGGGGCGGATGGGACCGGGTTTCAAACCGAACTCAGCATGATCGTGAATGCGATTCGGGATCGCCGGATCAGAAACGTGGTCTGGCTGGCTGCCGATGTTCACTACGCGCAGCTCAATGTCTACGATCCGGACGGAGATGGCGTGGCTGACTTCCATGAGTTCATTTGCGGACCGCTGTCCGCCGCGCCCGTCCAGCCTGTTCCGCCCGATCCCGTCTTTCGCCCGACAACACTGTACAGTGAGGGCGGGTTCTCCAACTTCGGGGCGGTGACGGTGAGCGGAGCCAGTCTGCGTGTGGAAGTCGTGGACGAGGCGGGGACATCCCGCTTTACCCGGACGTTCCGAGGATACGGATCGGCGAGTCAGATTGAATAGCTGCGTTGTATCCCCACGTTCTGCCGACATGCCCCTTGCATTGTTGAGTGGACCCCCGTTATCGTAGCGTCGGTCGCAAACGGTAGACGATACTGTTGTAGTGGAAAAGGAGAGCATAGCATGGCTGGTTTGATGACGGCGGCGGAGGTCTTCGAGAAAGTAAGAGCGGCAGCGGTGGTCGCCACTGGTCCTGATGAGCGGGCCTTGCAGATCGATTATGCAGCGCTCAAGGCGCAGATCCAAGCCGCGCTCGGCGACCGGAAAGTGGCCTTGGCGCACATCAATCGATCTCTCCCTGAGGGGTACGAGGAGCAGGGCCGCTTTAACCTCCTGCTTCTGACCGCCGGACGGGTGCTCTACGACATGGTGATCGGCGATTCATATTTCCGGTACGACGTGGTGTCGCTCAGCGACCTTGACAAGGTGCAGGTCAGTGACGCTGTCTGGGAGAACAAGGAGAAACGCCAGGAGGAGCCGTTCCTGAGCTTGAGACTGATGCACGGCGACGAGACCCATCTTTTGCTGGCGCTCAACGACGAGGACCGCAAGAGCCTGCATGCATTCGCGGACGCAGTGATCACAGCCCGTCACCCGGAACGGTGACCACACAACGATGAACGCGGAACGATGAACGCTGAGTGATCAAGCCCAGAGTAAGGGGAGGTTAAGAACCGACCTCAGGCTCTAGTTGGTGTCACGGTGCATTCCCCATTCAGCGCTCATGCTTCTCGTGCGTTATTTTCCCTTCTTGCCCTAATCGAGCGGGACGGTGCAGGTGCCGCTCGCGGAGTTGCCGGCCACGTCCTGGACCGAAGCGGTCAGCGTATAGATCCGTCCCGTTCCATTTCCGGCTCGCTCGGCGCGGAGCTGGATGCTCCCGCCGCTGATCACGACATTCGGCGCCGTATCCCCGTCGCCCAACCCGTTCTCCGGCTCGTTGCTGGTCGCGCTGACAGCCACTGAACCAGCCAGGCCTCAGAGTGCATCCGTCGCTGTCACTGTGGCCACCTACACCATCTGGTGATTCGCCGGCCAGAGCGTTCAGCCAGCCGCCGGGACAAGAACGGCCGGAACCGGACACGTTGCTGCCGCAAGCGGTCGATATCTCGACCCACAAACAGCCCGCGCGCCAGTCGCGTATTGATCCGCTTCTGCATGTTTCCCTCGTAGAATTTCGAGTGCGCTGGGTGGGATGCCGAAGAGTGAGAGTAAACCAGTTTGGCAATCCGAGACGAGAGCCAAAAACTGACAGCAGCAGTCGCTTTCTTCCCCAAGTCTTTGCTACAATCCCCTCGACCACATTATGCGAATAGAAGCACAGCGCCTGATCAAACAGGCCGAGCGCGATTTGGAGAATGGCAGAAAAAACATCGGGATCGCGGCTTATGAGGTTGCAGCCTTTCTCGCCGAGCAGGCCGTGGAGAAATACTTGAAAGCGTATTGGATGATCAAAAAAAGGGAGGCGGCGCCCCACACGCACTCCCTTACCGAGCTGGGTGATGCCCTTGGGGTGCCCAAGCAGCTCCGCAAGCATCTGGTGAACCTCACGGCGGACTACACGACGGCGCGCTACCCGGACGCCGCGAATGGTGTGCCGTATGAGGTCTATGACCGGGAAACTGCAGAATCCAAGGTCGCGGCCGGCGCGGCACTACTAACATGGCTACGAAAACAGACACACACCTAGCGGAATTTCGCGCGGAATTTCTGCCGAAGCTCCGAGCGAGGTTTCGGCCCTCCGTAGTCGTGGCATTCGGATCGCGAGCGCGCGGCGAAGGGCTCGCCTCGAGCGATTTGGACCTCTTGATCGTCTCAGCGGATTTTCAAGGCGTGCGCTGGCTCGACCGCCCGGTGCGGGTGCTCGAAGCGTTGGGACTTCCGTTCGGCGTGGATCTTCTCTGCTACACCCCTGCAGAATATGAGCGCAAGCGTCAGGAACTCGGCATTGTCCGCACCGTCACGGAGACCGGC
>CAYJUP010000045.1:0-11943 GCA_964373365.1 uncultured Nitrospiraceae bacterium | reverse complement strand
CGGCGCGTCTGAAGGGGAACGAGGCGCACGCGTTGCGTGAGATCAAGCGCGTGATCGCGTCGGAACTGGCTCAGGAAGAGGAAACGGACCGCATCGTGCGTGCGCGATTGGCTTCCTATTCGCGTCCGATCGTCGAAGGAAGCCAGGAATGGGAGGTCATGTACAGGAAATCATTTGAGGAGGAGCTTCGTAAGCGGAAGAAACCATGACAGTGACTCAACCTTTTATTGATGACCGTGAGGGGATGATGAGACTTCTCGGCACGATGATCGCTGCACTCGTACTGCTCTGGCTGCCAGCCTGTTCGAGCACTCCAAAGGTGAAGCTACGATCGCCGTTGGCGGTCGGTCCAAATGTCCCGCAAGCCGTGTCCCAGCTAACGCAACAGGGCACTCGCGCGTACGAGAAAGGTCATGTTGAGGAGGCCAAAGTCTATTTTGAGCAGGCCGTAGCCGGTGCGCCGAATTCCGCGGAAGCGCATTACAACGTGGGGCTCGCTCTCTTTGCCCTGGGAGAAACTGACCAGGCCCGTGAGCAGTTTATCGAGGCTGCCAACTTGGCGCCCGGCAACAAGGTGATCTGGGACTCGCCGGCGCTGCGTCCCTTCGGATCGCCCGACCCTACGATCACAAAGCAGACGAAGGAGCAGCCCTACTCCACGCAAAGGCCGACGTTCGGTGGCGGTCCAAAGCGTTAAGTTCGTGACGCTCGGTTCCCCCGCATGGGCACTCGCCCAATCTGAGCCGAGTCGCACCAGGATCGGGTTGCTCGACCGGTTCAGTCGGGCGACCAAGCAGGTTCATCTCCCGGCCCTTCCTCAGCAGCACCAGTGACGCGTGCGTCGGACGATCCGAACAGAAGGAAGGCTTGCCGTGGACGGGCGAAGCTGAGTACCATTCGAACGTAGAGAGGAGACGGGAGATGGCGACAGAGCTCACTGCGGGAGACAAGGCGCCGGAGTTTTCGCTTCCGGACGAAACAGGGAAGACGGTGAGTCTCAAGGACTTCAAAGGCAAGCAGGTCGTGCTGTATTTTTACCCCAAAGACGATACGCCGGGTTGCACGAAAGAAGCCTGCGGTTTTCGTGACTCGATTACGCCGATCCTGAAGACCGGCTCGGTGATATTAGGCGTGAGCTTAGACGGGCAGGAGTCACATCGGAAGTTTATTGCTAAACACCAGCTTCCGTTCTCCCTGCTGAGCGACGAGGACGTAACGGTGTCGAAAGGGTACGGGGTCTACAAAGAAAAGAATATGTACGGGAAGAAATACTGGGGCATCGAACGCAGTACCTTCGTGATTGACCGGGCCGGATCGATAACAGCGATCTACCGTAAGGTCAAGGTGGATGGGCATGTGGACGAAGTCCTAGAAGCTGTGAAGGCATAGGGCTGAGGCAATAGGCGATGGGCTATAGGCAAGAGGGGCAAACTACGCTCGAGAGGCGAACCATCTCTGCGGCGGCTTTTGCCTATTGCCTCTAACCTATAGCCCCGAGCCTGACGAAGTCATGGATGACCGCGAGAAGACATGGCACGGTCTTCGGGCCGCCTCGCTCTCGATCCTGGCCGGGGCCGGACATTTGTACTTGGGCGAGAAGCGGGGATACATCATCGTGGCGTTCGGGGCGGCATTGTTCATCGTTTCCAAGCTGCTCTGGCACCCGGCTGAACTCCTGTATCTCAGCCTGGCGATCTTTTCCGCCGTTGACGCGTATTCCATCGCCAAGCGCGGCCATGGCCTGATGTGAGGAAGCGAACGGCGAGTAGCTAGCAGCGGGTAGCTCAGAGCTGTTCGCTATCGGCTCCCCGCCATGTGCCTTGCTTTGCAGGAGGTCTCACGGTGACCAAGCGATCGACAGCTCGCCCGCCAAGCAAGAAAGTCCCCTCCATCAAAACGGTCCCACCGGGTCCGAAGGCTCGCGCATGGCTCAGTCGCGATGAACAGGTCCTGTCGCCGTCCAGCACACGCATCTACCCCCTGGTCATCGAAAAGGCGCGCGCGGCCACGGTGGAGGACGTGGATGGGAATCTGTACCTGGACTTCACGGCCGGGATCGCGGTCGTCGCAACGGGACATTCGCATCCCAAGGTGGTGGAGGCGATCCGGAGACAGGCCGCACGGTTCATCCACATGTCCGGGACCGATTTTTATTACCCGGCACAGGTCAAGCTGGCCGAGACGTTGGCTCGCATCACGCCCGGGAAGGGGCCCAAGCGCACGTTTTTCAGCAACTCCGGTGCCGAGGCGATGGAAGCGGCCTTCAAGCTGGCCCGCTACCGGACCCGCCGCCCCCTCACGATCGCGTTCCAGGGGGCCTTCCATGGGCGGACCATGGGAGCCCTCTCGCTGACCGGCAGCAAAGCGGTCCAGCGCCGTCATTTCTCGCCGTTGGTTCCGGGGGTGACACACGTGCCGTACGCCTATTGTTACCGTTGTCCCTACGGGCTCACCTATCCTTCCTGCAACATGCACTGTGTGAATGTGATCCGGGACGTATACTGCAAGAGCATCGTGCCGCCCGAAGACGTGGCGGCGATCGTCGTGGAACCGATCCAGGGAGAAGGCGGCGTCGTGGTGCCGCCTCCCGAGTTCCACCCCATGCTTGCCGAACTGGCTCGGGAATTTGGCATGTTGTATGTCGTGGACGAGGTCCAATCGGGTATGGGTCGCACCGGGAAGATGTTCGCCATTGAGCACTGGGGCGTGGAGCCTGACATTGTGGCGATCGCCAAAGGGATTGCATCCGGTCTGCCGATGGGCGCCACCGTCGCATCGGCTGATCTGATGAGTTGGCCACCCGGCGCGCACGCCAATACCTTCGGCGGCAACCCGGTGGCCTGCGAGGCGGCCCTGGTGACGATCGAGCTGCTGGAACGGAAGCTGGTGGCCAACGCGGCTGAGGTCGGCGGTTATCTGTTGCGGGAGCTGGAGAAACTGAAGGCCCGCCACCGGCTGATCGGCGACGTCCGCGGCAAGGGGTTGATGATCGGGGTCGAATGCGTGCGTGACCGGGAGACGAAGGAGATGGCGATCCAGGAACGGAACGACATCATTCAGCGCTGCTTCCGGAAGGGGCTGCTCCTGCTTGGGTGTGGCCAGAACGTGATCAGGATCGTGCCCCCTCTCCTCATCACGAAGCAAGAAGCCGACGTGGCCGTGGAAATTTTGGATGGCGTCTTGACCGAAATTGAGAGAGGCTGATGGATGCGTGGGTACCCGTCGGTTGTGCTGGCTGTGCTGGTTCTGCTGCACCCACCCCTTGCTCTCGAGGAGGCCGGTGCGGCCGGGAAGATTGCCGGCACGCTGTCAGTGCGGGATGCACTGACCGCGCCGGGACGTCCGGTCAGGATCGAGGCCCGCTTGGTTCGAGACGGCATCGTGGGGCAGACCGGATTGGGCGGTGAACAGCTTGAATTTACGGTGGAGGGAAAAAAGGCAGGGACCGCGATGACCGGCGGCGACGGCCGGGCGTTTTTTGAATATATTCCTCGGAGGCGGGGCAACTTTATCGTCAAAGTCAGACTGGCTGCAAGCCAACGCGTAGAAAGCGCCGAAGCCTCCGCCACCGTGGCCTGCTGGGAACGCCGCCGTCCCATGCTTCTGGTGGAAGTCGTCGCGCTGACTGAAGAAACCAAGGCACCGCTGGTCCCGCTTCCGTCCTTCCCTCTGGAAATCGGTCGACGAGACGATCCAATTCCGGCTCCTGATGCGGCCGATGAACTGAAACGACTGGCCCAGTTCTACTTCAACGTGATCTATGTGTCCCAGTCCGGCCGCGATGAGATGGGCGGGACGAGGGACATTCGGGAATGGCTCCAGGAACACAGGTTCCCGAACGGTCTCTCGATGACGGTGCCCTCCGGCCAAACGTCTCTTGCTTCCAAGATTGAAGAACTGCGGGCAGAAGGATGGAATAATCTGAAAGCCGGCATCGGGCGGACCCGTGAGTTTGCTGAGGTTCTCGTCACGCATCGGCTGGAGGTGGTGATCGTGCCGGAGCCGGATCGGGGCGAATTACCGAAGAAAGCACAGGTGGCCAAGAACTGGAAGGAAGTACGAAAGAAGCTGCGTAGTTAATGGCGCTCCTTTGTTTTTTTAGTCCGGTTCCTTTAAGATGCGTACCGGACCCTCCCTCCTGACGCGGGTGACAAAGAGGCTCCGGCCGATGCGGGCCAAAACCAGTTTCGTCTGTCAGGCATGTGGGCATCAATCGGCTCGCTGGCTGGGGCGTTGCCCGGACTGCGGACGCTGGAATAGCATGAAGGAAGAGCGTCTTGCGGTGGCCGGGAAGGGCCGCCCGTCAATCCTTCAAGAAGTCTCTGCCAAGGCCACCCCGATCGATGCTATTGCGATGGTAGGGGAGAACCGCCTGCGGACCGGACTCGGGGAATTTGATCGGGTTCTGGGCGGCGGTGTGACCCCGGGCTCAGTGGTCCTGATCGGCGGCGATCCCGGCATCGGGAAAACGACCCTTCTGCTACAGGTCCTGCCCCGGCTGGTCTCGGACGGTGAGAGGGTTCTCTACGTGTCGGGAGAGGAATCTCCCCGGCAGATGAAGATGCGAGGGGAACGATTGGGGGTCCACAGTCCTCTCCTCTATATCCTGGCCGAAACCTCTCTGGAAGAGATTCTCAAAGCGGTCCAAGAGCTGCAACCCGCCGCGGTCGTGGTTGACTCGATCCAAACCGTGTATACGGACCAGATCACCTCGGCACCCGGCAGCATCAGTCAAGTGCAGGAAGTCGCCGGTCAACTCATGTGGTTCGCGAAGCGGAGCGGAGTTCCGGTGTTTATTATTGGCCACGTGACCAAGGAAGGTGCCATTGCCGGACCCCGACTCCTCGAGCACATTGTGGATACCGTGCTGTATTTTGAAGGGGAAAAGGGACACGCGTACCGCATCCTGCGCGCGGTGAAAAACCGGTTCGGCTCCACGAACGAAATCGGGGTGTTTGAGATGAAGGACACCGGGCTCGAAGAGGTGGGGAATCCGTCAGCGCTGTTTCTGGCCGAACGTCCCGAGAAGAGCACCGGCTCGGTGGTCGTCGCGAGTCTGGAGGGTTCCCGGCCTATTCTGATCGAACTGCAGGCGCTCGTGTCGCCGACAGGCTATTCCATGCCGAAACGCATGGCCACCGGTGTGGAGATCAACCGGGTTTCCCTGCTGCTGGCGGTGATGGAGAAACGACTGGGGCTCCACCTGTCCGGGCAGGATGTGTATGTGAACGTGGTGGGTGGGATGCGGGTCGATGAACCCGCTATCGATCTGGGTCTCGTCACAGCCGTGACGTCGAGCCTTCGGGATTGTCCGATTGATTACGGAACGGTGGTCTTGGGTGAGGTGGGGTTGGGTGGCGAAGTGCGGGCGATCAGCCAGGCGGAACTCCGTATCCGTGAAGCGGCCAAGATGGGCTTCCGGCGTTGTCTCCTGCCGGAGCGCAATCTCGCGAAACTTGATCCGGTGAAAGGCATGGAACTGGTAGGAATTCGCGAGGTCGGGGAGGCGCTGGACGCGGTCCTTGGATAAGTACAAGTGCAAACCTCAAAATGCAAAATGAAAAAGGAAAAAGTATAGCGCTCTACTATTGTGCGTTCTTCATGTTGTCGTTTGCCTTGTTTCTATCCGGCTGCGTGGGCCGGCCCTGGCGCATGGAACCCCCGTTGAGAGAGGCGACGGCCGAACAGTTGATCGACTTGCTGCGAGCGCGGGAGGCCGCCATACAGACCCTGAAGGGTCTGTTCAGGGCCCAGATCAAAGGGCCCGGGATTCCGATTGCCCAGCGGGTGGAAGGCGCCATGTTTTACCGCCGTCCCAATGCGCTGCGGCTCCAGGGGTTCAACCCTCTCGGCGGCGAGCTGTTTGAGTTTGTCCTCGGTGACGATCTTTACAGGTTGCGCCTTCCCGCGATGGGTCAGGTCTTTACAGGCCGCCTCGCAGAGTTGGAACGGATGGGGAAGCTTGGCCGGCCGTTCCAACTGAGCGTGTGGGCGGTGACCGGGGCGGTTGGGATTGCCTCGGTATCGAAGGATGAGAAAGTCTTGCTTTCGGAAGAAGGAGATCGTTACCGCCTCGATGTGTTCCTGCCCGGTGAGACCGAAGGAGGACATGCCGGGCGACCTATCCGACGGATTTGGTTTGAGCGCCGCTCGTTTCAGGTGGTCCGGGAAGACCGATTGACTGCAGAAGGCGAGGTGGAAGCCACGATGCAGTGTGAGGACTTCCGCCCGGTTGACATCTCTCCGAAGGATCTCTCGATCTCGCCCGGTACCGATGGGATGGATACTCCCATGTTGAAGCCCTTCAAAATCTCGATGCGAGATGGGCGGGGACAAGGAACTGTGCTGCTGACGTTCCACGAGATTGTGCCGAACCCGCAACTGAGACCGGATGAGTTGGGTGTGGCCGATGGTGGGCGAGGGGCCAGAGGCGAGAGGCTCTGGGGAAACCAGTTGGCCCTTTCGCCCATTGCCGCGAGCCGCATACCTCTTATCTTTTTGGAGCAGCCATGAAACTGCTGGCGGTTGAGACGGCGACGGCCTGGCAAAGCGTCGCGGTGCTGGACGGCGCAAAGGTGGTGGCGCGCTCGGATGAAGATGCCACGGGCTCGCATGCCAAACGACTGGTCCCCGCGATTGATCGTCTGCTGAAGACATGCGGGCTGACACTGTCAAGCCTGGGGGGACTAGCGGTGTCGATCGGTCCCGGCTCGTTTACCGGCCTGCGCATCGGCCTCGCGACCATGATGGGCTTTCGATCCATCACGGGATTACCGCTGGCAGCCGTGCCGACGCTGGAGGCGATGGCCTGGAACGTGCCCCGAGGCGACCGGCTCCTGTGCCCGATTGTGAAAGCCAGGATCGGGGAGGTGTATTGGGGGCTCTACCGGTGGACGAACACCGGAATCCTTCAGTGTGTGATGCGCGAGCGAGTCGGGCCGCTGGAGTTGGTGGTGCAATCGATCGAGGGCCCCACGCTGGTGTTCGGCGAAGGCTGGTTGGCCTATAGAAATGAGCTGCGTCGTCTGCTGGGCCCCAGGGAGTGCGATGCGTGCGAGGCTCCCCAGGAAGCCATGGCTGCGTCGGCGGTCAGTGTCGGTCTGGCCGGACTCGAACGCTTGGCGCGGGGCGAGACCGCTGGCCAAGGGCTATCCCCGCTGTATGTCCAGCGAACGGAGGCGGAACTAAAATGGGATCTCCGTCCTGTCGAATCTCACGCGGTCGGAAAAAGCACACGGCGTAACGAAAGACGTGAGGCGTTGAATTGATGCCGGACGTGATCAAGAATCAGCCGTTTAGCCGGGTTCTCATCGAGCCAACGACCCGCTTAGACCTGGAGCCTATCCTGCGTATCGAGCAGGAATCCTTTTCGGCTCCATGGACCAGAAAGATGTTCGAAGCTGAGATGAACGGAAATCCGTTCGGGCATCTGGCCACGGCCCGCCTCATCGATGAGGGCTGCGAGGGGATCGAGCGAGGGGCGATCGTTGGCTATGTCTGTTTCTGGATCGTCTTCGAAGAGCTGCGATTCATGAATCTGGCGGTTGAGCGGGCGGCGCGCTGCCGGGGTATCGCGCGCGAGTTGGTGCGGCATGCACTGGCCGTCGGCCGGGAACGGGGGGCCGTTCGCGCGGTCCTCGAAGTCCGTGCCTCGAACGTGGCGGCCCGGCGCCTCTATGAGCGGGTAGGATTTCGTCATATCGCCGTGCGGGCGAAGTACTATACGAATCCGACTGAGGATGCCCTTCTTATGGGGATGGGCCACTTAGAGGCAGCGAACAGCTAGTAGCGAATAGCGAATAGCTCTGGCTGCTAGCTACTCGCTGTTAGCTAAGAAAATGAGCAGGAGGTGTGACATGTTGATGGAAAGTCGGATTGCGGATCTGCTGCGTCAGTCCAGCTTGGAATTTCGGGAGCTGGAGGAATCCCACCATCGGCTTGACGCCGAGCTGGGAGAGCTCCAGAAACGGCACGTTCTGACGCCCCAGGAAGAACTCCTGAAGAAGCAGATTCAGAAAGAAAAATTGGCAAAGAAAGACAAGATGGCGGAACTGATCCGGTTGTATCGGGAGAACGAAGCGCGCTCTGCGGCGCGTTGAACAAGCCTATTTCAGCACTTCGGATATTGAAACCCTCGCGTGTCGTGGTGAGCTCACCGGGGACCAGGTCCATGTCGGCAGTTCTTCCCCCTCTCGTTGGACATATTGCCGCGATCAAGCGACGCTTGCTGGTGATCGCTGCCACGGTTTCAGCTTCTTTTGTCCTGACGTTCGCCTATGCCGCCGAATTGATCGAGTGGTTCAAGCGACCGTTCCCGGACGATCTGATTTTTTACGGACCGACCGAGGCGCTCTTCGCCTCGATCAAGGTGTCGCTCCTGGCCGGGATCGTCCTGAGCCTCCCGGTGATTCTCTATCAGTTCTGGAAGTTCATCGAGCCGGCGCTGCTGCCTCGGGAGCAGCGTTGGGCGATTCCGCTGTTCTGTCTGGCCGCCGCCTTGTTTGCGCTGGGCCTGGTGTTCTGCAATCTGGTGATCCTGCCGTTGGTCATCCAGTTTTTCGTCAGCTTCGGGATGGATAGGGAATTGACCCCGCAACTGGCTGTCGGCACCTACGTTGATTTCAACGTGAAGTTCCTGCTCATTTTCGGGTTTGCGTTTGAGCTGCCGATGGCGCTGACGCTATTATCCAGGGTCGGGGTCGTCTCCCCCGAGATCCTGAGCCGCTATCGCAAGCATGCGGTGATGGTGGCGCTGATCACATCTGCGATCGTAACCCCGGACGCGACGCTCTTTACGATGCTGCTGATGGCGATCCCGCTCATGATCCTGTACGAAATCGGGATCTTGGGCGCCAGGCTGTTCGGCCGTCGGAAGTCATCAGATGGTCGCGGCATGAACATCGGCGGTGAGGTGCCGGTCGGGACGGCTGGCCACCGGATGCGTTGATGTGGGTATCCAAAAGACTGTTCGTGGTCGCGGCGGTCATCGCCATGGGCCTCATCGGTGGCGTCGGCGCATGGCACAGGGGGCAGTGGGCGGGAGCCCAGGAGGGGGCCTCTGGTCTTGTGCAGTCGCTCGTAGCCGAGCGTGCCCCTCAGCAGCACGGACCTCCCTTCCGAGAACCCACGTTTCGTCCGGCCCCCAGCATCCAAGCCCTGGCGGTGTCAAGGGATCAGTCCGTTTACGCAGGGTCCTTCGGGATGGGAATCTTTCGGAGCCAGGACCGTGGAGAGTCATGGTTCCCTGCCAGTACTGGCTTGAGCGATCCCTACATACTCTGCCTGGCGATGGCGCAGGATGGGACGGTCTACGCCGGGACATTCAGGGCCGGCGTGTTCCTGAGCCAGGATGGCGGGAAGAGCTGGCACGCCATCAATGCTGGTCTCAAGCGTCTAGAGATCAAAACGCTGCTGGTCGAGGGCGGGGCCATCTATGCGGGGACCGGGGACGGCGTGTACCACTTGGCAAAGGGGGACAACCGCTGGACGGTGGTCACAAAAGGTCTGGACGAGACCCTGGTCCATAGCCTCGCAATGGCGGCAGATCATACCCTCTTCGCAGGGACTTCAGGGCGGGGAGTGTTTCGCTACAAGGCCACCACATCGGAATGGACACGGCTGTCTCATGGGCTGGTGGATCACGAGGGCCTTGTTGAGAATTTTATCCGCGTGCTGGCGGTGGACAAGGAGCACGCCCTCTATGCCGGAACCTTCGATGGAGGAGTGTTTCGAAGCAGCGACGGCGGTCAAACCTGGCGGCCGATCAGCCGTGCGTTGCCGAATGACTCGATCCGAGGCATCGTGACGAACGAGAAGGGGCTGTTCGTCGCCACCGGCCGAGGCATCTTTAAGAGCTTGAATCAGGGGCGGCAATGGACTCCTCTCAACAACGGCTTGACGGAGCTGTCGGTCCAAGTGCTGATCGCTTCGAACGATGGGTCCCTCTATGCCGGAACCAGTTCAGGTGTGTTCAGGAGCGATGATGACGGCAAACACTGGGTCGGCGTCAGTGACGGGCTCGGGGAGGTCGGGGAATCAGGAACGAAGTAACTCACGATCGGAAAGGGTATGCCATGCCAGAACCAAGTGATAATGCCCGCGCGATGATCAAGGTGACCTCGAAAGGCGAACTGTGGGGGGAGATTGTGCTCAGGTTCTATCCGGATGTAGCGCCCAATCACGTCAAGAACTTCATCAAACTGGCGAAAGAGAAGTTCTACGACGGGACGACCTTTCATCGGGTGATTCCAGGCTTTATGATTCAGGGGGGCGATTCGAACAGCAAGAGCCAAGGCCGTTCCACTCATGGCATGGGCGGGCCGGGCCACCGGGTCAAGGCGGAGTTCAATAGCAAGCCCCACAAACGAGGCGTGCTGTCCATGGCTCGTTCCAACGATCCGGACAGCGCGGGTTCACAGTTTTTTATCTGTGTGTCCAATTCCCACTTTCTGGATTGGACATACACCGCGTTTGGTGAGGTCGTGACCGGGATGGACGTGGCGGACAAGATCGTTAACGTGAAGCGGGACGGTCGAGATAACCCACTCGAACGGGTGGAGATGATCGTGACGGTCTCTGACTGACGTGATGGGCGATGCGTTATGCGTGATGAGGAAGCAGCGATGAATCAAGGACGCTTGGCTTGTTACCCATTACGGATCACGCATCACGCATTACTTCTGTTCGGGTTAGTGGCGGGCTGTGCGGTGCCTCAGGTTCCCTCGCACATCGTCTACGAAGATCCGATTAATTTCGTGCGGTTAGAGTCCGATCCAACTGTGCTCCCGGAATGGCCTCCGAGTCAGCACAGCCACCCTTTTGCCGTCAGTCCCGACGAGATGGCCGGCATCCTGAAAGGTTTCACGGTCAGGGAACATCACACTGCGCTTCAAGACATGATTTTCGGCAAGGCCCTGCGGGAGCCGGCCTTTCGGGACGACGAGATCGCGCTGCTAGCTCCACGGCTGGCGGAGGCACTTTCGCAAGCGAGGCCGGATGAACGGGTGACCTATTATCTGAGTCGTCCGCAGACTTCGATTAAACGGGAGATCACGTCCGGCGGTTTGTACATCAAGGGAAACCACATGCATTTTATCCTGGGCAATCATCGGATTATCTATGGTATTCCGGCCTATGGGATGGTGTACGATCGCCGGTATCCGACAAGGCCGACGGTGGCGAAGGGGTTTGACTTATTTTTTGAACCGGCGGAGGCTGTTGTGCAGCAGGAGAGCGGAATTTGGGATCAGTTGTTGGGGCGGGCAAAAGATGAAGTGGTGATTGACTTCCGAAAACTTCATCCCGGCAAACCTGTTGCCGAGGATTGTTGCTCATGGGAGAACAGTTCGGCGTCGGATGCGGTTGTTCTACGGCCGTATGATTTTGTGTTTTAGGCTGGCTTAGAGTTTTTCCACCATTTCGGTCAATGGCGGCTATTGAAATGAGGCGATTTGGCCCTGGAGAAGCGTAACGAGGGATTCTAAGTGTTACGATTTTGTAACGCCGTAAATTTTTGTCACAATTAATTGAAATAATAGAGTTTTATTAATCTATTCTCGTTCTCATTCGAATCCTCCGCCACCGTCTCTACACAGTTCCACTCAACTTAAGCAGTTCGACACACCGCTTCCTCACCAAGAAAATATATAAGTTATTGAAATGTATTGATTATTATTTTATTTCAATGAGTCAACGGTTTCCCCTGTTGGCATGGGGCTTGTACTACTTCCCACTGTCGATGTGGGTCGAGTGGGCCGTTTAGTGAGGGTGGCCAGTATGGCTTGCGATCGCGGTGGGAGGCAACTAAACGGTCGGAGAGGAGGTGAGGGGCAGACACATTGCGCGTTGCTTTTCGATAGTCGGAGTGGGTTTCTCAACTAGGAGGTGTGGACGATGTTTCTGTCACGAAGACAATTTCTGAAGGTCTCGGCCGGGACAGTGGCG